>JAWVEZ010000021.1:0-14856 GCA_033856455.1 Solirubrobacterales bacterium
CGCTGGCCCGCCGCCAGGCGCTCTGCGTCGGGATCATGTCCTACAACGGCCAGGTCAACTTCGGCCTGGTCGGCGACTACGACGCGATGGCCGACCTCGACAGCTTCGCCCTCGACCTCGAGGCGGCCGCCGGCGAGCTCGTCGACGCGACTCCAGCGGCCAGGAAGAGCAAGCCGAAGGCGGCGGCCAAGGCCGGTGCCTCGTCGAGCAACGGCGCCGGGCCGGTAGCGGTCGAAGAGAGCGCCTGATTGGCGCTTTCCTCCCGCCCGTGCGGGAGGAAGTCGACAGACCTCAGGGGATCAGGTTGCCGCGGATCTCGAACGGGACGCGGTCGGTCAGGTAGCGCCAGTCGAGGCGGCGGGCGCTGAACCCGTTGGCGTCGGCGTCGGCGTTGACGACGACCGCCGTGATCCGGCTGAACCGGCCGGGGTCGCCGAGCTGCACCCGCAGTCCGCCGCCGCTGCGGCTGAAGTCGATCCGGGTCACGGTGCTGCCGCCGCGCTCGGTCCCCAGGCGGCCGATCAGCGCCAGTCCCGACGCGGTGCCCTGCGGCGCGGTGGCGTGGACGACGACCGCGCGGCCGCTTGGCGCCAGGACCTGCAGGGGCTCGAAGGTCGTGTGGTTCAGCAGGTGGGTCTCGGCCGGGGCGCCGAGCCTCACCGCGCCCTGGCGCGGCATGTCGGGGAAGCGGTGGCTCTCGCGGAACCCCCGCCCCGTCCGCCACTCGGCCACCGCCGCGGAGAAACGGGTGAAGTCGCGGCTGAAGTCCGAGGGCCCGGCGGCCTGGATCGCGGCGTCGTAGACCCCGGCCGAGAAGCCGCCCGGGCGGGTGCGGATCGCCCGCGCCCAGGCTTTGCGGATCAGCGCTGGGTCGTAGCGGCGGGCCAGCCACTGGTTCCAGACGGCGGAGCCGTACTCCTTGATCGAGCTGGTGGTCAGCGGCGTGTCGAAGCGGTGGATCCAGCGCCCGACGTAGCGCAGGTAGTCGTCGATCCCGTTGTACACCTGGTCCTCCATCCAGGTCGCGGTCGCCTCGGCGAACCAGGGGTCCTGGTAGGCGTCGTAGCCGAACTGCAGGATGTGGTTGTACTCGTGGGCGATCGTCACCTGCAGGTCCTGGGTCGGCTTCGTGCCCGGGAACTCGAAGGCGCTGTAGTCGTTGTCGAGGACCAGGTATCCGTAGAGGCGCCGCGGCACCTGCTTGGAGTTGGCGATCTGGCCGCGGTCGGGGGCCGCGTAGCCGAACAGTTCGCCGCCGATCTGCGAGAGGTAGATGTCGGTCTTGCCTTCGCCCCCACCCCGCTTGCCGTCGCTCTTCGGCTCGCGCCAGCCGAGCTTCTCGTTCTCGATCTGGTGCACGTGTTCGGCGGTCTCCAGCACCTTGTCCACGTAGTTGGGGACGCCGTCGCCGTCGCCGTCGGTGAGGTTCGGGGCGTCGAGGCCCTGGTCGACCCAGTGCACGCAGAAGAACTGCGAGCAGGCCGGCGAGCGCGGCGCCTCGGGGACCGAGTAGGCGTTGCGGTTGGGGTCGTGGCTGTCGGTCGGTCGGTCGCGATTTTCGGTCGGCCGCGGCTGCGGGGCGATGAACGGCTTCTGAAAGGCCGAGGAGAGCGCCGGGACGGCGTCGTCCAGCCCGGGCGAGCCCAGGGCGGTTCCCGGCACGGCGGCGAGCGCCAGCAGCGCCGCCACCGAGAAGCCGGCCAGGTGGCGACGGCGGTCCCGCATCCGGACCAGCCTACCGGCGCCACCGGCTCGCCAGCCGGCGGTCGGCGGTCGTTCCGGCGCCTGGGAAAGAGATACTTGGGGAATGAGTCGATCATGCCTGGCATGCGCGTAGCCCTCGCCCAGATCAACCCGACCGTCGGCGACATCGACGCCAACGCGGCGAAGATCGACGCCTGGATCGGCCGCGCCCGCGAGGCCGGGGCCGAGCTGGTGATCTTCCCCGAGCTCTGCGTGCCCGGCTACCCGGCGGAGGACCTCTACCTGAAGCGGCACTTCCTCGAGGCCAACCAGCGGGCGGTCGAGGAGCTGGCCGCCGCGGCCGACGGGATCACCGCCCTGGTCGGCTTCGCGGAGCCGATTCCCGGCGGCGGCGACTTCCGCCACGCCTACAACGCGCTCGCCGTGCTGGCCGACCGCGAGGTGCGCGCCGTCTACCGCAAGAACCGGCTGCCCAACTACTCGGTCTTCGACGAGCAGCGCTACTTCGTCCCCGCCGAGCAGCCGCTCAGCATCGAGGTCGGCGGCGCCGGCATCGGGCTGACGATCTGCGAGGACGTCTGGGCGCCGGGAGGGCCAGCGCAGGCCGCGGCCGACGCCGGCGCGCAGCTGATCGCCAACCCGTCGGGCTCCCCGTACCACCGCGGCAAGGGGCGCGAGCGCGAAGAGATGTTCGCCGAGCGGGCGCGCGAATACGGCGCCTGCTTTGCCTTCTGCAACCTGGTCGGCGGCCAGGACGAGCTCGTCTTCGACGGCCAGAGCTTCCTGCTCGGCCCCGACGGCGCGGTGCTCGCCCGCGCGGCGCAGTTCGATGAGGAGCTGCTGGTCTGCGACGTCCCCCCCGCCGACCCGGGGCCGCTGGCCGACACACTCGACGACGTCGACGAGGTCTACGCCGCGCTCACCCTGGGGCTGCGCGACTACGTCGAGAAGAACGGCTTCCGGCACGTCGGGGTCGCCCTCTCGGGCGGGATCGACTCGGCCCTGGTCGCGCTGCTCGCCGCCGACGCGATCGGCCCCGAGCGGCTCAGCTGCGTGGTGATGCCGTCTCCGCATTCGAGCACTGAAACCCAGGAGGACGCAAGAAATATCGCCGCAAACCTGGGATGCGAGCTGATCGAGATCGAGATCGAGCCGATGATGGACGGCTACGAGCGGGCTCTGGCGGGTCTGCTCGACCCCGGCGCGGCGCCGGAGCCGGCCGAGGACCAGCCGTCCACGGACCCGGCGCGGCCGTCGGCGCCCGACCTCGCGGCCGAGAACATCCAGGCGCGGATCCGCGGCAACCTGATGATGGCGCTCTCCAACCGCCACGGCTGGCTGGTCCTGACGACCGGAAACAAGAGCGAGATGTCGGTCGGCTACGCGACCCTCTACGGCGACATGGCCGGCGGCTTCGCGGTGATCAAGGACGTCCCCAAGGGGCTCGTCTACGAGCTCGTGCGGCGGCGCAACGACCGCGCCGACCGCGAGCTGATCCCCAACAGCGTGCTCGACCGGGCGCCCTCGGCGGAGCTGCGCCCCGACCAGCTCGACAGCGACTCGCTCCCCCCCTACGACCTGCTCGACCGGATCCTCGAGGCATACGTCGAGCGCGACCAGGGACGCGAGGAGATGGTCGCCGCCGGGATGCCGGGCGAGATCGTCGACGAGATGATCCGCCTGGTCGACCGCTCCGAGTACAAGCGCCGCCAGGCGGCCCCCGGGATCCGGATCACCCCGCGCGCCTTCGGCAAGGACCGGCGACTGCCGATCACCAACCGCTTCGGCGGTTAGCTAGCGCGGGAAGGTCCGTGGGGCCGGGCGGACGGCGATGGTCATCATCGCGGTCGCGCAGAGGCGCTGATCGGCGTCGAGCACCTCGCACTCCCAGACCCAGGTGGTGCGGCCGCGGTGCGGGGCGCGGGCCCGGACTTCGACGTGGCCCTCGGTGATCGGGCGGACAAAGCTGACGCTGATCGACTGCCCCATCGCGACCATCCCCTGGTCGATCACCGAGATCGCGGTGGCCCGGGAGCAGATGCTCTCGACCAGGGTCGAGAGGACGCCGCCGTGGACCAGTCCGACCGGCTGGCGCAGCTCGTCGCGCACCTTGACCCGGAGGCGGGCGTCGTCGGGGTCGTCGAGGAGCACTTCGGTCCCGAGCAGCAGATCGAAAGGTGAACGGATCTCCCCCACTTCCTTGGCGTCCATGCCATCCACCCTACGAAATTAAGCTTTTGCTTCCCTCTTGGGACCGGTGCCGCAATCCGCCCTCCAGGGACGTAGGGTTCCCGACGGATGCCGCTCAGCGACGACCAGAAAGCGATGCTGCGCCTGCTGGCGCGCGAACAGAGCTACGAGGACATCGCCGCCCTGATGGGTCTGAGCGTCGGCGAGGTCGTCTCGCGAGCGCAGGGCGCGGTCGCCCAGCTCGAATCGGAAGGGATCCCCGCCCCCACTCTGCCGGCCGCGCCGGGCGGCACCGCGCCGGCCCCCGGGTCGGCCGAGAAAGCGCCTGAGCCGGCCCCCCCGGTGGAGAAACCGCAGGCGCCCGCCAAGGCGCCCGAGCCGGCACCGGCCGCGAGCCGGCCGCCCTCCCCGCCGAGGCAGCCG
Source organism: Solirubrobacterales bacterium (assembly GCA_033856455.1). GTDB lineage: Bacteria > Actinomycetota > Thermoleophilia > Solirubrobacterales > 70-9 > VAYN01. The sequence continues at coordinate 4,318 of JAWVEZ010000021.1, forward strand.
AAGCAGCCGCGCGACAAGAACATGCTGATCGCGATCGGCGGCGGCATCGTCGGGGTGATCGTGATCGTCGTCCTCGCCGTGCTGCTGATCTCCAACAGCGGCGGCGACGGGGACGACTCGACGACCGCCGCCAGCGGCGGCGACACCAGCTCGGAAACGGTCGCCGGCTCCAGAGAGGCGACCACCGCCGATCTGCGGGCGGTCGACGGCAGCGAGGCCAGCGGCTCGGCCGAATTCGGCCGGGTCGAAGACTCGCTCGCCCTGGGGATCGACGCCACCGGGGTCGATCCCGCCCCCAAAGGCCAGATCTACATGGTCTGGCTGGCCGAATCGCCGCGGAAAATGCTCCCCCTGACCGCTCTGGTCGCCAACAAAGCCGGCCGCATCAACGCCTCCTACCAGGTGCCCACCGAAGCGGTCGTCTACCTGGCCAGCGGCGACTTCGACCGGCTCGTGATCACCCGTACCGTGAACTCCGAGCTGCGCAAATCGCTGGAACAGGCCAACCAGGACAAAGACTTCCCCACCTACACCGGCGATCCGGTGCTCGAAGGGGAAATCGTCGGCCCGATCGTCGGCGCCGCGGAGCGCCTCGAAGAACGCCAGAAATAGGACGAGGCTAAGCAGGCCAAGGACGCAGGGAGCGTGGCGTGCTCTGCACGCGAGCGACCGAGGACGCCGGCATGCGACGCCTCCTCAGTCGAGCAGCTTGCCCGGGTTCATGATTCCGGCGGGATCGAGCTCCGCCTTGACCGCGCGCAGGACGTCGATCCCGACCTGGCCCACCTCGGCCTTCATGTAGGGCGTGTGGTCGCGGCCGACCGCGTGGTGGTGGGTGATCGTGCCGCCGCTGGCGACGATCGCCTCGCAGGCCGCCCGCTTGACCGCCCGCCACTGCTCGAGCTCGGCGCCGGCGCGGCGCCGCGAGATGAAGGTGAAGTAGAGCGAGGCGCCGTCGGCGTAGGCGTGCGAGAGGTGGCACCAGACGAGGCCCGGCGTGCCCTGCGCGGCCAGCGCCCCGCGGATCGCGCCGCCGACCGCCGCGTGCAGCTCGCCGAGGCGGGTCCAGGTGTGCGCGGTCTCCAGCGTCTCGACCATCGCACCCATTCCCATCAGCGTGTCGCGCAGGTAGGGGCCGTTGTAGCGGCCGTGCTCCCAGGAGCTGCCGGCGGTCTGGCCGAGGTAGGCGGCGCCCCCGCTGCGCAGGCCGCGCACGGTCAGCGCCCGGCGCCGCGCCACCGACTCCTCCCCGCCCTCGTAGCCGACGATCATCAGGGCGCCGCCGCGGCGCTTGCGGGCGCCCAGGTAGGTGTTGAAGGCCCTGCCGGCGAAGCCGCGCGGGCCGGAGACGGCCAGCGAGCCCTCGGTCTCCTCCTCGTCGGAGACGCGGATGATCTCCGGCAGGCCCGGTCCCTGGGCGAGCCCGCGGACGATCTCCGCCCCGGACTCGAAGCTCTCCGCCATCCAGGCCTCGTAGCGCTTGCGCGCCGGCGCCGGGCGCACCCGCACGGTGACGTCGGGGATCACGCCGAGGACGCCCTCGGAGCCGACGATCAGCTCGCGCAGGGCGGGGCCGGCGGCCGTGTGCGGCGTCTCCAGCGTCTCCAGCTCCCCGGCCGGCGCGCAGAGCCGCACCGAGCTGACCACCGCGTCGAAGCGCCCGTAGCCGCTCGAGGCCTGGCCGGCCGAACGGGTCGCCGCGAAGCCGCCGATCGTCGCGTACTGGAAGGACTGCGGGAAGTGGCCGAGGGTCATCCCCTGCTCGCCCAGCGCCGCCTCCGCCTCCGGTCCGCGCAGGCCGGCGCCGAGGCGGGCGGTCAGCGAGCGGCGGTCGACGCTGACCCCGCGCAGACCGGCGAGGTCGAGGCTGATCAGCGCCCGGTGGCGGCCGCGCAGGGGCTCGACGCCGCCGACCACGCTGGTGCCGCCGCCGAACGGGACGACGGCGACCCCCTCCTCGGCGCAGACGTCGAGGATCGCCCGCAGCTGGGCGGCGTCGGCCGGCAGGACGACCGCGTCCGGGGCGTCCTCCAGCCGGCCGGCGCGCATCCGCGCCAGGTCGGCGTAACCGCGGCCGCTGGCGTGGCGCAGCCGGTCCTCGTTCGAGGTGTGGATTCGATCGATACCGACGACCTCCGTCAGCTTCGGGGGGAGCGGCTGCGGATTCGCCAGCACGAACTCGGCCGGGTTCTCGGCCGCCAGCGGCCACGGCTCGAGCGCGCCGATCCGCTCGCGCAGCACCGCCAGCGCGGCGTCGTCGAGCTGCGGCGAGACCGCCGGGTCCCCCCACCCCCACCACTTGGTGTCGCGTCGCGGCTCCATCTCCCATGTCGAGTTTGTCAACCAGGGGTTGACTAGGTCGACAGCGCCTCCTCGATCCCGTCCAGCGCTTCCTCGAGCATCGCGCCCTGGGCCCGTTTCAGCATCGTGCCGCCGAGCCGCGAGAGGCCGCGCATCGTCTGCACGGAGCTGATCGCGACCTCCGTGCCCTCGCCCTCGCCCTGCAGCGCGATCTCCACCTGGGACTCCTTCAGGTGCCTGGCGAACGGCGTTCCCTCCAGCTCCTGCTCCCAGACGTAGCGCTCCTCGCTGGCGCTGCTCAAACAGCGGAAGTCGGCCCGCACGCCGCGCCCCTCCGCGGTCTGCAGCACCTTCGTCCACTGGCTGCGGCGGCCGCCGTCCTTGCGGTCGACGTTCTCCACCCGCGCCGTGCGCGGCCACCAGCGCGGCAGGCTGTAGGGGTCGGAGACCAGCTTCCAGACTTCCCCGACCGGCGCCTGCACCGTGCGGCGCCGGGTCACCCGCGGCATCGCGACCCTCAGTCGCCGGCTAGCCGGCGCAGGTCTCGGACGAGAAGGAGGTGCTTGAGGTGGGAGACGGTCGCGGCCAGGCTCTCGAGGCTCTGCAGCGCCTCCTTGCGGCGGTCGGGATTGCGCGAGCGCAGCGAGGGGCCGAGCAGGGCTTCCAGGAGCTGCGCCTCGCGGTCCGCGGAGGAGCGGAAGACGCGCAGGTTGCGGGCGCCGACCCCGACCCGGGAGAGTTCGTTGGCGGCGCGAACGATCTCGCGGTCGGTCTCGTCGTAGACGGTCCTGCCCTCGCGCTTCTCCGGCTGGACGATGCCGAAGTTCTCCAGCTCCTTGATCAGCTCCTCGCGGGCGCCGGTCTCCTCGACGATCTCCTCCAGGGTCAGGTAGGTGCGGGAGGTGTCGACCAGGATCGCCCGCCGCACGGCGCCGCTGGCGGGCTTGCGGTCGCCGTCGCCGAGCACCAGGTCGCCGCCCGAGGCGAGCTCCTGGCGGATCACCCGCAGCGGCAGGAACTCGTCGCGCTGCAGGCGCAGGATCGTGCGCAGCCGTTCGACGTCGGACTGGCTGTAGAGGCGGTAGCCGCCGGAGGTGCGCCGCGGGCTCAGCAGCTTCTGATCCTCCAGGTAGCGGATCTTCGAGATCGAGACGTCGTCGAACTCGCCCTGGAGGATCTTGCAGACGGCGCCGATCGTCAGGGCCTTGCGGGGACGGCTGGGCGATTCCGGGCTGCGAGCCGGGGATTCGGAAACGGCCATCGTCAGCTCAGCGCTCCAGGTAGCTGAGCTTGTACTTGCCGACCTGGATCTCGTCGCCGTCGGCGAGCCGGTGGGACTCGATCCGGCGCCGGTTCACGTAGGTGCCGTTGAGCGAGCCGAGGTCGTCGATGTAGAGGCCGTCGCGGCGTTTGACCAGCAGCGCGTGGTTGCGGGAGACGGTGACGTCGTCGAGGAAGACGCCGGCGTCGGGGCTGCGCCCGATCGAGACCCGGTCCTCGGCGATGCTGAAGCTCTCCCCCGCGCGGCCGCCGCCGGCGCGGATCACCAGCGCCGCGCCCGCCTCCCCGACCACCTCGTCGATGTCGACCGGCTGCATCTCGCCGGCGTCGTCGACCCGGTAGGTCATCGTCGTCGGGTCCTCGCCCTCCTCCTTGGGGGCCGCCAGGTACGCACCGCACTTCTGGCAGTAGTTGGCTCCCTCGGGGTTGGAGAACCCGCACTCGGGACAGTGGACGGCCATCGGGATACCCGAGCTAGGCGGCGTCGTCCGCGGGCGGCTGCGCCTTGCCGGCGAGGATCTCGGTCAGCTGCTCGACGTCGTCGCCGGAGATCAGCGTGTCGCCGTGCTCCCGTTTCTGCCGCAGGCGGTTGACCAGCTCGGCCCGGAGGATGTCGATGCGGCCATGCAGGACGCGCCGCTTGTAGGAGATCTCGTTCTCCTCCTCGGTCAGGCTGGCGATCAGGTCTTTGAGTTCCTTGTCGCTGAGCGACCCCAGATCGGGAAAGGTCGTGTCCTCCATCAAAGCTCCTAACTAGAGGGGGCGCTGGCGCCTCCGTTTGCGCGAGGAGCGATTATAGGTCGAGACAGCTTGAAGGTTCAACTCCAGGTTGAAGGTTGGGACGGAATGACCGTCAGGTTGCAGCCCGGGCGGCGCGCATCCCCGCCCGCGCGTACATCACGGTCGCGAGGATCGCCATCGCCGTGCCCCAGATGACCAGAGCCGTGGCGACCCAGCCGGGCGCGAAGAGGGCCAGCCAGATCCCCCCCATGGTCGGGAAGACGGCGATCCGGCCGGGCCAGTTGACCTCGATGTCGACCCCGTGGCGGAGGCCGTACTGGGCGAGGAAGAGCATCGCCAGCTCGCGCAGTGCCAGCAGCGCCAACAGCCAGTGGGGCAGCAGCTCGTAGCTCCAGCAGACGACCGCGCCGGCCAGCACCGTGAGCCGGTCGACGAAGGGGTCGAGCAGGGTGCCGAGGCGGCTGTACTGGCCGGTCGCGCGGGCGAGGAAGCCGTCGAGGTAGTCGCCGGCGGCGATCGCCCAGAAGACCATCGCCGCGGCGAAGGAGGTCCCGTCCTCGGTCGCGTAGGCCATCAGCAGGAAGACCGGGATCGCCAGGAACCGCAGCAGCCCGACCAGGTTGGGCAGCGTCCAGGGGTTGAGCGGCTGGCCTTTGCGGGTGACGTCCGGCGGCGGGGCACTGCGGTCGAGACCGAAACGGCGGCGCAGGCGGCCGCGGCCGAAGGGGCTGTGCTCAGACATCACCGAGCAGCGCCCTGGCCCGCTCGGCGGCCTCGGCGACAGGCAGCTCGTGCTCGGCTCCGGTCCTGCGCTCCGCCGCCTCGACGATGCCGTTGGCGAGCCCGCGCCGGCCGACCACGAGCCGCAGCGGGCAGCCGAGCAGCTCGGCGTCGGTCAGCTTCTCCCCCGGCCCGGCGTCGCGGTCGTCGTAGAGGACCTCGACGCCGGCGGCGAGCAGCTCCTCGTAGAGCTTGTCGGCGGCCTCGCGCTCGGGCTCCCCGGACTTGGCGAGCGAGACCAGGTGGACCTCCCAGGGCGCGATCGCCCGCGGCCAGACGATCCCGCGCTCGTCGGCGCTCTGCTCGATCGCCGCGGCGAGGATCCGGGCCGGGCCGATCCCGTAGCTGCCCATCACGATCGGCTGCTCTTTGCCGTTCTCGTCGAGGTAGGTCGCCCCGAGCGGCACCGAGTAGCGGCTGCCGAGCTTGAAGATGTTGCCGATCTCGATCGCGGTGACGATCTCCATCGCCTCGCCGCCGGGGGCGATGTCGCCGGCCTCGACCGTGCGCACGTCGAGCTCCTCGAACTCGAAGTCGCGCCCGGGCTGGATCCCTCGCAGGTGCCTGTCTGCCTGGTTGGCGCCGCTGACGTAGGAGTCGCCGTCGATCGCCGCGTCCTTGACGATCGGCAGCTCGGTCCCGACCGGGCCGATGTAGCCGACCGGGCCGAGCTCGGCCTCGATCTCCTCCGGCTTCGCCTGGCGGAAGTCGGCCCCGAGCGCGTTGCGCAGCTTGATCTCGCTCAGCCGGTGGTCGCCGCGGAGCAGGACCAGGACCATGCCGCGCCCCTCGACGATCACCGGCAGCGTCTTGAGGAAGGCGCCGGTGGGCAGCCCGAGCAGCTCGGCGACCCCCTCGACCTTGCCTTTGCCGGGGGTCTCGACCGGCTCCGGGGCGTCCAGCGCCGGCGGCAGCTCGACCGCCTGCGCCTGCGCCGAGGCGACCTCGACGTTGGCCGCGTAGCCGGGCGCCAGCGCGACCTCGTTCTCGCCGGCCGGGCAGGGCGCCATGTACTCGTCGGCGCCGGAGCCGCCCATCATCCCGACGTCGGACTCGACCCGGTACCAGCGCAGCCCGCAGCGGTCGAAGATCCTGGCGTAGGCGCCGGCCTGGGCCTCGTAGGAGACCGCCAGGCCCTCCTCGTCGCGGTCGAAGGAGTAGGCGTCCTTCATGACGAACTCGCGCGTGCGCAGCACCCCGGCGCGGGGGCGCGGCTCGTCGCGCTCCTTCGTCTGCATGTGGAAGACCATCAGCGGCAGGTCGCGGTAGGAGCGGACCTCGCGCCCGACGTGGGTGGTGATCGCCTCCTCGTGGGTCATCGCCAGGACCATCGGCGAGCCCTTGCGGTCCTCGAGCTTGAACAGCTCGTCGATCGCGTAGCGGCCGGTCGCTTTCCACGGATCGGCCGGCTGCAGCACCGGCATCAGCATCTCCTGGCAGCCGATCGCCTCCATCTCCTCGCGCAGGATCGCTTCCACCTTGCGGTGGACCCGCCAGCCCGCCGGCAGATACGTCCACAGCCCCGCCCCCAGCTGCCGGATCAACCCGGCCCGAACCATCAGCTTGTGCGAGAGCGCCTCCGCGTCGGCTGGCGGGTCCTTGAGGGTCGGGAGGAAGGTCCGGGAGAGGCGGGTCATGGGCGGCGAGTCTATTCGTGCCGGCAGCAGTGTCAGGCCGAGGTCGCCGCCCCCGTATGGTTTTGACCGTGGCTCAGGTCCCCCTCTCGATTCTCGATCTCGCCGCGGTCGGCGAGGACGAGTCGATCGCCGAGAGCTTCGCCGGCAGCGTCGAGCTGGCCCGCACCGCGGAGCGCCTCGGCTACGAGCGGGTCTGGTACGCCGAGCACCACAACATCCGCTCGATCGCCTCCTCGGCGACGGCGGTCCTGATCGCCCACATCGCCGCCCACACGGAGACGATCCGGCTCGGCGCCGGCGGGATCATGCTGCCGAACCACTCGCCGCTGGTGATCGCCGAGCAGTTCGGCACGCTCGCGACCCTGCACCCGGGGCGCATCGACCTAGGGCTCGGCCGCGCGCCGGGCAGCGACCAGCAGACCAGCCGGGCGCTGCGCCGCGATCCGGCCGCCTCCGAGCGCTTCCCCGAGGACATCGTCGAGCTGCAGGGTCTGCTCGGCGACGAGAGCCCCCTGCCGGGCATCCGCGCGATCCCCGGACGCGGCACCAACGTACCGCTCTACATCCTCGGATCCTCGCTGTTCGGGGCGCAGCTCGCGGCGATGCTTGGGCTGCCCTACGCGTTCGCCTCTCACTTCGCGCCGCAGGCGCTGCACGACGCGATCGCGGTCTACCGCGAACGCTTCACCCCCTCCGCGCAGCTGCGCGAGCCCTACGTGATCGCCGGCGTCGGCGTGATCGCGGCGGAGAGCGCGGATTCGGCCGCCGAGCAGCTGCGGGCTGCCCGTCGCATCCGCACGCGGGCCCTCTTCAAGGTCCCCGGGCGCAAGCTCGACAACGAGGAGGTCGAGGAGATCCTCGCCTCGCCCAGAGCCGCCGTGGTCGACGAAATGCTCACCTACACCGCGGTCGGCACCGGCGAGGAGGCCGCCGCCTACCTGGACGAGTTCCAGCGCAAGACCGCGGCCGACGAGCTGATCACGGCCCACTACAACGACTCGGTGCCGAACCGGCTGCGCTCGGTCGAGCTGCTGGCCGAGGCAGGGGCGCTCGCTGGCGCGCGTTCCTAGGCGCGGGTGAAGCGGCGGGATGCCGTCGGCGAGGCGGTCTCGTCGAGCAGGACCTTGTCGGACTCGCCCTTTTCGGCGGCTTCGTGCTCCATCTGGGCGATCTTCTCGGGGGTCAGGTCGCCCTCGTTTTCGCGCTCGATGTTGGCCACCCACTCGGCCCCCTCCCGCGACTCGGCCTCGTCGAACTCGACCTTGCCGCCGCGGTCCAGCGATTTGTCGATCTCCTCGAAGAGGGTGTCGACGAGCTTGGCCTGCGGGACCTTGCGCAGCGGTTTGCCGCCGGCGAAGATCAGGCCCTCGTTCTTGGCGCCGGCGATCCCGAAGTCGGCGGCGCTGGCCTCGCCGATCCCGTTGACCGCGCAGCCGAGCACGGCGACCTCGACCGGCTCCTCGTAGCCTTCGAGCCGCTGCTCGATTTCGGCCACCACCGAGTCCATGTCGAACTGCAGGCGGCCGCAGGTGGGGCAGGCGATCAGCACCGGGCCTTTCTCGCGCAGCTGCAGCGCCTTGAGGATCTCCCAGGCGACCTTGACCTCCTCCTCGGCGTGGAAGGTCGAGAGGCTGATCCGGATCGTGTCCCCAACCCCGTCGGCGAGCAGGGTTCCGAGTCCGACCGCCGATTTCAGCGAGCCCGACCATTTCGTCCCCGCCTCGGTGATCCCCAGGTGCAGCGGGTAGGGGATCTTCTCCGAGAGCAGCCGGTTGGCGGCGATCGTGTACGGCACGTTGGTCGACTTGATCGAGACCTTGAAGTTGGTGAAGTCGAGGCCCTCCATCAGCTCGACGAACTCGACCGCGGCGGCGACCAGCGCCTCGACCGGCGCCTCGCGCTCGAGCTCGTGCAGGTGCTTGGGCAGCGACCCGGAGTTGACCCCGATCCGCATCGGCACGCCCTTTTCGTTCGCCTTCACCGCGACCTCGGCGACTTTCTCGCGGCCGCCGATGTTGCCCGGGTTGAGCCGGATGCAGTCGGCGCCGGCGTCGATCGCTTTCAGCGCCAGGGTGTGGTTGAAGTGGATGTCGGCGATGATCGGGATCGGCGACTGCTTGACGATCGTCTTCAGCGCTTCGACGTCCTGCTCGCGCGGGACCGCGCAGCGGACGATGTCGGCGCCGGCCTCGGCGACCTTGTGGATCTGCTCCATGGTCGCCGCCAGGTTGGCGGTCTCGGTCTTGGTCATCGTCTGCACGGCGACCGGCGCACCGCCGCCGATCGGCACCTTGCCTACGAATATCTGACGCTTTGAGGCCATATCAACAGGCTATCTGGGTGGGTGGCCGGGCCTGTTACCGGGCTTGCACGCTCTCGCCGAGCCGGCCGAGGTCGTTCGAGAGGCCGAGCACGAACAGCAGCATCACCAGCGCGAAGCCGATGAAGCTCGCCTTTTCCATCACCCGCAGGGAGACCGGGCGGCCGCCGCGCAGTTTCTCGACCAGGCTCCAGAAGATGTGGCCGCCGTCGAGCGGCAGGATCGGCAGCAGGTTGATCAGGCCGAGCGAGAGGCTGACCAGGGCCAGCAGCAGCCACGATTTTTCGCTGCTTTCGTCGAGCGTCTGGTTGGCGACGTCGCTGACCCCGACGATCCCGGAGAGTTTCTCGCGCTGCTCCTTTTCGAACAGGCGGCTGAAGGTTTCGAAGGTGCCGGAGGTGACTTTCCAGACCGCGGTCACCGCCTGGTCGGCCGCTTCGCCGGGGCTGACGTCGACCGTGTTCGTTCCGTAGCGGAACCCGATCAGGGCGCGTTTGGCTTCGCCGTTGTACTCCGGCTTGATCAGAAGCGTCTGCTCTTTGCCGGCGCGTTCGATCTCCAGCTTCACCGGGGTCGCCGCGGTGCAGCCGTCGACCTGCTTGCCCGCGCACTCGTGGCTGGCGACCGCGTTGCCGAACTTTTCCAGCCGCTCTTCGGTGCTGAGACCGGCGTAGGGCTGACCGTCGACCGCGAGCACGCGATCCCCCGGCTGCAGGACCTGCGCGGCCGGGGTATCAGGCATCACCACGCCCACCTTCTGGGCGATCTCCGGGTTGCCGTTGGCCCAGTAGACCGTGAACAGGATCGCGAAGGCGAGCACGATGTTGACCGCGGGCCCGGCGGCGATCACGACGATCCGTTTCCAGACCGGCTGGCGGTAGTAGGCGCGGTCGGCGACCTCCGGAGGAATCTCCTCCTCCGGGTTCATGCCGGTGATTTTCACGTAGCCGCCGAGCGGGATCGCGGCGACGCCGTACTCGGTCTCGCCGCGTTTCACCGACCAGATCCGCGGCCCGAAGAAGAGGTAGAACTTCTCCACCCGCATGCCCGTCGCCTTGGCGGCGCAGAAGTGCCCGGCCTCGTGCAGGATGATCAGCACCGCGAAGCCGAGGAAGATCAGCAGCCAGTTCACGCCGGCATCAACCCCCGAACCTGCTCCTCGCTGCGGCGGCGGGCCTCGGCGTCGGCGGCGAAGAGGTCGTCGAAGTGGGTGACCGGCTGGCCCGGCATCTCGGCCAGGACCCGCTCGATCACCGCGGCGATCCCGGTGAAGGGGATCTCGCCGGCCAGGAAGGCGGCGACCGCGACCTCGTCGGCGGCGTTGAGGACGCAGGGCGCGGTCCCCCCCGCCTCGCCCGCCTCCAGAGCCAGCCGCAGGCAGGCGAAGGTCTCGAGGTCGGGCGCCTCGAAGTCGAGCGCGCCGACCGTGGCGAGATCCAGCCTCGGCACATCGACGTCGGCGCGCTCTGGGTAGTGCAG
>JAWVEZ010000022.1:0-36164 GCA_033856455.1 Solirubrobacterales bacterium
TGGAACATCGGGCTGTGGGTGGCGTCGGAGTCGCGCCGGTAGACCTTGCCGGGGACGATCACGAAGATCGGCGGCGGCTGCGTCTCCATCGCCCGGATCTGCATCGGCGAGGTGTGGGTGCGGAGCAGGACCTCCGGGTGGGACTGCAGGTAGAAGGTGTCCTGGAGCATCCGCGCCGGGTGGCCCTCGGGGTGGTTCAGAGCCGTGAAGTTGTAGTAGTCGTGCTCGATCTCCGGGCCTTCGGCGACCTCGTAGCCGAGCCCGACCATCACGTCCTCGATCAGCCGCGTGGTGCGGGCGATCAGGTGGGTGTGGCCGACCGGCCGCGGCGGCGCGCCGGGAAGGGTGACGTCGACCCGGTCGGCGACCAGCTTCTGGTCGAGCTCGGCGGCGTCGAGCCGCGCCGAGGCCTCCTCCAGCAGCGTCTCCAGCTGCTTGCGGGCTTTGTTGGCGGCACCGCCGACGGCGCCCCGTTCCTCCTGGGGCAGCTCGGCGATCCCGCGCAGGATCGTCGTCAGCTCGGCTTTGCGGCCGAGGTAGCCGACCCGCAGCTCCTCGAGCGCGGCGCTCGACTCGGCGGCGCCGATCGCGGCCGCGCCCGCGGCCCTGATCTCCTCGATCCGCTCAAGCACCGGGCCGCTCCGCGTCCATGGCGGCCGACGATAGCCGCTGGCAGGCGATCGCAGCGGCGGCGGCGACGTTCAGCGACTCGGCCGTCCCCTGCAGGGGAATCGTCACCCGCACCTCGCAGTTGTCGAGAACCCCGGCCGGCAGGCCGTCGCGCTCGGAGCCGAGGCAGACGGTCGGGGTGCCGACCAGGGCCTCGAGCCCGTCGCCGCCGTGGGCGACCAGCGCCGCCCGCGGCTCCGCGGTCGTCTCCACCCCACCCCGGGCCGGCGGCTGGCTGAAGATCGAGCCCATCGTCGCCCGCACCGCCTTCGGCGAGTAGGGATCGGCGCAGTCGGGGCCGAGCACGACCGCGCTGCCGACAAGGGCGTCGGTGCTGCGGATGATCGTGCCCACGTTGCCGGGGTCGCCGACGCCGTGCAGGTAGAGGCAGGGGGTCGCCGCCCGCTCCGCCCAAGCGGTCGGCCAGACCGCGATCACCCGCGTGCCCGAGCCGAGCACGGAGACCTCGTCGAGCAGCCCGGGGTCCACCTCCTCGCCGTCGAGGCCGGCACCGGCGGCGGTCAGCACGAAGCGCGGCTCCGCCCCGGCCGCCAGCCCGGCCTCGAGCAGATCCTCGCCCTCGCTCGCGAACAGCCCCTCGCGCTCGCGGTGCTTGCGCTCGCGCAGCTTGCGGACCAGCTTCAGCTTCTCGTTTTGGGGGCTGGAGATCATCTCGTCGGGGTGGCTGGGTTTCTTTCTTGCCTGCGGTTTTTTCTCCTGGAACGCAAAACGGGCCGCAATCTTGCGGCCCGCCCGGGAAAGTGGAGTGTTCGGTGTGCCGCTAGGCGGCCGCACCCTCCCGGGCTAGCTCCACAAATCGGCGGAAGGCCTCGCGGTCGTGCACCGCGATGTCCGCCAGCATCTTCCGGTTGACGTCGACTTCGGCCAGCTTCAGGCCGTGCATCAGTTCCGAGTAGCTCATCCCCTCGAGCCGCGCGGCGGCGTTGATCCGGGTGATCCAGAGCCGGCGGAAGGTCCGCTTCTTGTTGCGACGGTCGCGGTAGGCGTACATCCCCGACCGCTGCACCTGCTCTTTGGCGAAGCGGTAAGAGGAGTGCTTGCGGCCGAAGTAGCCCTTCGCTTCCTTGAGGACCTTGCGGCGCTTCTTGCGCGCGTGGACGGAGCGCTTGACGCGGGCCATCTACTTGCCCCCCAGCAGCTTCCGCACCTTCGGCGCGTCGTGCGGCGAGATCTCCACCGGCCGCGCCATCTTGCGCTTCCGCTTCGGCGACTTTTTCTCCAGGATGTGGCTGGAGTAGGCGCGACGGCCACGCAGCTTGCCCGTGGCGGTCTTCTTGAAGCGCTTCTTGGCGCCGGAATGGGTTTTCATCTTCGGCATGCGGCTCGCTATTGAAGCAGACCGCGAGGCCCGGACGCGGCCCCGCATTTCCCCTGCACCGCCCAGTGGGGATTCTGGCGCCCACCCGCCCGGGTAGCCTGCGCCGCGATGCGGATCGTCTATGTGGTCGGGACGCGGCCCAACTTCGTGAAGACGGCGCCGGTGATCGGCGCCCTGCGCGCGCGCCTGCCCGAGGGCCGCCACGCGATCGTCCACACCGGCCAGCACTACGACCGGCTGATGTCGGAGGTCTTCCTCGAGGAGCTCGGCGTGCCCGCCCCCGACCACATGCTGGAGGTCGGCTCGGCCAGCCACGCGGTGCAGACGGCGCGCACGATGGAGCGCCTGGAGCCGGTGCTACTCGAGGAGAAGCCGGACCTGGTGATCGTCCCCGGCGACGTCAACTCGACCCTGGCGGCGACCCTGACCGCGGTCAAGATGGGGATCCCGCTCGCCCACGTCGAGTCGGGGCTGCGCAGCTTCGACATGACGATGCCCGAGGAGGCCAACCGGATCGTCGCCGACCGCTTCGCCGAGTACCTCTTCGTGCACAGCGAGGAGGCGATCGGCAACCTGCGCGCCGAAGGGATCCCCGAGCAGCGCGCCCACTTCGTCGGCAACACGATGATCGACACCCTGGTCGCGCTCGAAGACCGCTTCCGGGCGGCCGGCGCGGCCGGCGCCCACGGGGTCACGCCCGGCGAGTACCTGCTCGTCACCCTGCACCGCCCAGCGCTGGTCGACGGTCCCCTGCTCGGCGAGACCGTGGCCCGGCTGGCCGCCCTCTCCGAGCGGATGCCGGTCGTCTTCCCGGTCCACCCGCGGACCCGCAAGATGATGGAGGGGGCCGGCGCGGGCGAGGCTCCCGGCCTGGCCTTGGTCGAGCCGCTCGGCTACCTCGACTTCCTCTCCCTGCTCGCCGACGCCGGCGCCGTCCTCACCGACTCCGGCGGGATCCAGGAGGAGACGACCTACCTCGGCATCCCCTGCTTCACGCTGCGCGACAACACCGAGCGCCCGGTGACGATCAGCGCCGGCACCAACACCCTGCTCGGCCTCGACCCGGCGGCAATCGCCGGCATTCCCGCCGCCCTGGGGGCACGCAGCCCCGCTCCCAACTCGCCGCCCCCGCTCTGGGACGGCCACGCGGCGGATCGAATCGCCGACGTCCTCACCCCCTAATCGCGCTCGCTACAAGGTGGGCGCTACAGCGCCCAAAAGTCGATCAGGCGTCGGCGGGACGCTCGTCGGCCGCGGCTGGGGCGTCTGCGGTGGCCTCGTCGGCCGCTTCGGGCTCGCTCGGCCCCTCAGCCTCAGCGGGCGCCTCTGGCTCAGCGGGTGCCTCTGACTCAGCGGGTGCCTCTGGCTCGGCGGGCGTCTCGGCCGCTGCCTCAGGCGGTGCCTCGGCCGCGTCGGTGTCAGCGTCGGGCGAGCTCGCAGCGTCGAGCTTGTCGACCTCTTTGCTCGGCGCCAGCAGCATCGACATGTTGCGGCCTTCCTGGAGCGGGGCCGACTCGATCACGGCGATCCCGCCGAGGTCCTCGAAGAGCTTCTGCAGGAGGTCGCGGCCGCGCTCGGGGTGGGCCTGCTCGCGACCGCGGAACATGATCGTGACCTTGACCTTGTCGTGGTGCTTGAGGAAGCGTTCGACGTGGCCCTTCTTGGTCTCGTAGTCGTGGGTCGCGATCTTCGGCCGCAGCTTGATTTCGCGGATGTTGACCTGCTGCTGGTGCTTGCGCGCCTGCTTCTGCTTCTGCTCCTGCTCGTACTTGTACTTCGAGTAGTCGAGCAGGCGGGTGACCGGCGGCTTCGAGTTCGGCGCCACCTCGACCAGGTCGAGGTCGGCGTCCTGGGCGCGTTTCAGCGCCTCCGGGGTGTCGACGATCCCGAGCTGCTCGCCGTCGGCGCCGATCAGGCGCACCTGGGGGACGCGGATCCGCTCGTTGATCCTCGTCGTGTCGCGCTCTGGTGGGCGCCGATCGAACCTACGCGGAACCGGCACTATCGCGAGAGCTGGTGGAACTTCAAAAGGACGAGAGGTCTAGCGGCTGGCACAGAAGGCACGGGGCGCTCAGCGGCGGCGGTGGATTGGCGTGCCTGCAGTCAAGTTGGGCGGAGTATAGAGGGCATTCCCGGCTTGGCAAGGCCGGGGCTCAGCCGGCATCCGTCTCGGCCTTGACCCGGGCGGCGAACTCGGCCAGGCCCATCTCCCCCAGCTCGCCGTCGGCGTGGGAGCGAACCGAGACCGCGCCGGCCTCCTGCTCGCGGTCGCCGACGACCAGCATGTAGGGGTAGCGGCCGATCGCCGAGTCGCGGATCTTCCTCCCGATCGACTCCGAGCGGTCGTCGATCGCGACCCGCACGCCGGCCTCGCGCAGCTCCCCCTCGGCCCGCCGCGCGAACTCGTTGTGACGGTCGGAGATCGGCAGCACGATCGCCTGCACCGGCGCCAGCCAGACCGGGAAACGGCCGCCGTAGTGCTCGATCAGGATCCCGGCGAAGCGCTCCATCGAGCCGAGCAGGGCGCGGTGGATCATCACCGGGCGGCGCTGCTGGTCCTCGCTGTCGGTGTAGTAGAGCTCGAAGCGCTCCGGCATCTGGAAGTCGAGCTGGCAGGTGCCGCACTGCCAGGAGCGACCGAGCGCGTCGGTGATGTGGAAGTCGATCTTCGGCCCGTAGAAGGCGCCGTCGCCGGGGTTCAGCTCGTACTCGCGCCCCTGGCTCTCCAGCGCCGCCGCCAGCGCCGCCTCGGCCTTCTCCCACTGCTCCTCGCTGCCCATCGACTTCTCCGGCCGGGTCGAGAGCTCGACTTTGACGTCCTCGAAGCCGAAGCGGGCGTAGAGCTCGTCGATCGCCTCGCAGATGCCCGCCACCTCACCCGTTATCTGGTCCTCGGTGCAGTAGACGTGGGCGTCGTCCTGGGTGAAGGCGCGGACCCGCAGCAGACCGTGGAGCACGCCCTCGCGCTCGTTGCGGGAGACGCGGCCGAACTCGGCCAGGCGCAGCGGCAGCTCCCGGTAGGAATGGCGGTCGGCGGAGTAGACGAGGCAGGCGCCCGGGCAGTTCATCGGCCGCAGCGCGTAGCGGCGGTCGCCGTCCTCCATGAAGTACATGTCGTCCTTGTAGTTGTCCCAGTGCCCGGAGCGGTGCCAGAGGCCCTCGTCGAGGACCTGCGGGGTGGCGATCTCCTGGTAGCCGCGCTTGCGCAGCTGGTCGCGGACCTCGGTTTCGACCAGGCGCAGCAGCGTCGTCCCGTTCGGCAGCCAGAACGGCATCCCGGGCGCCTCGTCGCGCAGCATGAAGAGGCCGAGCTGGGGCCCGAGCCGGCGGTGGTCGCGGGCTTTCGCCTCCTCGATCCGCTCCAGGTGCGCCTCCAGGTCCTGCTTCGAGAAGAAGGCGGTGCCGTAGATCCGGGTCAGGCTCTCGCGGTTCTCGTCGCCGCGCCAGTAGGCGCCGGCCACCGAGTTCAGCTTGATCGCCTTGATCCGCCCGGTCGAGGGGCCGTGGGGGCCGCGGCAGAGGTCCTCGAAGGGACCGTTGCGGTAGAGCGAGACCGTCTCCACCCCTTCGTTCTCGACCAGGTCCTCGATCAGCTCGACCTTGAAGCCCTGGTCCTGCTCGCGGAAGATCGCGATCGCCTCGGCGACCGGGACGTCGCGGCGGCCGAACTGCTCGTCGGCCTTGATGTGCTTCCGCATCGCCTGCTCGATCTTCGGCAGGTCGGCTTCGGTGATCTTTGTATCCGGCGGGAACTCGAAGTCGTAGTAGAAGCCCGACTCGATCGGCGGCCCGATCGTCACCTTGGTGCCCGGGTAGAGGTCCACCACCGCCTCCGCCATCACGTGGGCGGCGTCGTGGCGGATCAGCTCCAGCGCCTCGGGGTCGCGTTCGGTGAGGATCGCGATTTCGCCGCCGGCCTCGGGCAGCGGTGCGGAGAGGTCGCGCAGCTCGCCGTCGACCTTGATCGCCAGCGCCGCCTTCGCGAGCCCGGGGCCGATCGCCGCCGCCGCGTCGGCGCCGGTCGCTCCCGCCGGCAGCTCCAGCGGGGTGCCGTCGGGCAGGGTGACGACGAACTTGTCCGTAGCGGCCTCCATCGCGAGGGATGGTAGTGGCGCTCAGCGAGCGGGGCCTTGGCGGGCCTGGCGCACGGCGATCAACGGGCAGGGGCTCTTGCCGGGCGGCGGATCGGGGACCTCGCGCAATTGGTAGGTCCCACCCTTCTCGGTAATCACGAAGCGGGTTCCCGGCGGCAGGCCACCCGGTTCGTCGCGCGAGCGGATGCAGACCCGCCCCCCGCGCAGTTCCCAGGAGAGGAAGGGCATGCCGTGTTCGTCCTCGAGCAGCTCCGGGTCGGCGAGCACGAGGCTCGGGCCGGCGCCGACCTGCTTGCGGAAGTCGTTGAGGGCCGAGGTGTAGGACGTCGGGCCGACCGGGGCGTTGGCGAGAGCGAGCAGCGAGCAGACGCCGGCGACGGCGATGAACGCGTAGGCGAGCCAGGCGGCGGCGGGTCCTGTCACGGCAGTGCCCCCACGGCCTGCGGTAGCTAAAGCTTCCTCGGCCGTGGGACCCCCTACCGCGCCACCCCCCGCCGCCTGGCTCGAGGAGCGCTTGGCTAGGAGCGGCAGGAGGATGACGAGGGCGCAGATCGGGGCGGCGACCTCGATCGCCTTGGCGCTGGCGTAGGCGGTGCCGCCGAGGCGGCCGGCGGCGTAGGCCAAGGCTGCCGCGGCGAGGCCGGAGAGGATCGCGACCTCGCGGTCCTTGGCGCAGCGCCAGATGCCGTGGACGAGGAGGACGAGGGCGAAGGCGGCGCCGAGGTAGTAGCCGATCGCCGGCACGGCGCCGTCGCCCGGGGCCAGCCGGAAGTCGCCGGAGGGCCAGATGCCGAGCGCCTCGAAGGGCGAGACCTGGCCGAAGAGGTTCCCGAGCCCGGGACCGTTGGGGTCGAAGGTCTCGAACTGCTGGAAGTCGATCATCCGCCCGATCTCCGGCGCGATCAGCACCACGAAGGGGAGCGCCGCCAGCAGCAGCGGGCGCCAGGGGGGCTGGCGGCGGCCGAGCGCCGCTTCGGCGAGCAGCCAGAAGACGAAGGCCCCGCCGAGCCAGATCAGGCCGGGGAAGCTGTAGGCGTAGACGGCGCCGACCGCGATCAGCGCCGCCGGGACGAAGCGCAGCGGCAGCCCGGCCCAGCCGCGGCCGGCCTCGCGCAGGGCCAGCACGAAGCCGAGCAGAAGGAGCGCCTCCATCGTCTCCTTGAAAGCGCCCTGGGCGAAGTACGAGGCGACGACGTAGGCGAGGCCGACGACCAGCGCGGCGGCGGTCCGCGGCAGCGCCCGCAGCTGGGCGAAGGCGGCGAGCGCGGTCAGCGGGGCCAAGACGGCGACGGCGACGGTGAGGCCGCTGAAGCCCTGAACCAAGCCGATCCCGAGCCCCTTGTCCAGAGCGACGACGAGCGAGTGCGGTCCCAGCGGATAGCCCTGGGTCAGCAGCTGCGAGCCGTGCCCGTCCGCCAACCGATCGGCGGCCAGCAGGTGCTGGGACATGTCCGGGTTGAAGCTGGTCCCGAGGATCCCGAAGTGGCCCTCGGCGATGAACGGCAGCGAGGCGGCGACGAGAGCGCCCAGCGCCACCGGCCAGCCGGCCCGCAGCGCCTCTCCCCCGCCCTCGACCCGGCCGCGCAGGAAGCCGACCGCGGCGATCAGCAGCAGCGGCACGAGGATCGCCGGCACCACCCCGTCCCCCGGCAGCCGCACCGTCCCCCAGCAGACCGCCAGCAGCAGTGCCAATCCCACCGGTGGCGCCAGCCACGACCAGCGGCGAACGCCGCAGAGCGCGATCGCCGCCTGCCCGTAGGCCAAGGAGGCGCCGCAGACCGCCAACACCGCTGCATAGGTCCCGAGCATTCGGGCGCGAGCCTAGACTCTGGCGGTGGCCTTCGTACCGCCGGCCAGACATCTGCTCCGCGCCCGGGACTTCGCCGACGCGCGCTACCGCGAGCCGATCGACGTCGCCGACATCGCCGCCGCGGCCGGGCTCTCGCGCGCCCACTTCAGCCGCGAGTTCAAGCGCACCTTCGGCGTTTCCCCGCACGCCTACCTGCTCACCCGCCGCCTCGAGCGGGCCGCGGCTCTGCTGCGGACCACCGATCACTCGGTCGCCGAGATCTGCTTCGAGGTCGGTCTCGCCAGCGTCGGCTCCTTCACCACCAGCTTCACGCGGACCTATGGCAAGTCGCCAGCCGCCTATCGCGGCGGCTTCCCGCCCGCCTCCAACCTGGCCCGCGTGCCGGCCTGCATGGTGCGCTCCTTCGGTCGCCCCCAACACCGCACGTTTCGAGAAGACAGCGCGCCGACCGCCTCCTAGAGTCGCGGCACGACGCCAAACGAAGAGGAGGACAAGATGAGGATCAGCTACGCGCAGCTCTGGGTCCACGACCAGGACGAGGCGCTCGCCTTCTACACCGAGAAGCTGGGAATGGAGGTGCTGGCGGACGTGACCCTGGCCGAGATGGAAGATTTCCGCTGGCTCGTCGTCAATCCGCCCGGCCAGCCGGAGGTCGGCATCACCCTGATGAAGCTGCCCGAGGATGGGCACCCGATGTTCGAGCCGGAGACGATCCGGCTGCTCAGGGATCTGACCGCGCGGGGCGCCGGCGCCACCGTCTTCCTCACCACCGAGGACTGCCGCGGCGACTACGAGATGCTGAGCGAGCGCGGGGTCGAGTTCGTCGAAGCCCCCGAGCAGCGGCCCTACGGGATCGACTGCGGTTTCCGCGACCCCTCCGGCAACCACCTGCGCCTGACCCAGCCCCAGGAGATCGAGGTCCCGACCGCCTGAGCTGCAAGAAATCGCCCGCCGCCGGGGGTGGCGGCGGGCGGCCCGCAACCCCGATCTGCTTCCCTGTTGGAACGAAGTAACCCGGAATCGACTGGCCTGCAGCGCGGTTAATCAGCCGTCTCTGCTTCCCGGCAAGTAGCTAGCGACCCAGTCGTCGCGGGTGGCTTCTGGGCTCCACGAGCCCGTTTCGTAAACAAGGAAAGGATCGGCATCAGCCGCGCCACGTACCCCATAGTCGGGGCCTTGGCCGCGCTCGCGCTTTTCGTGAGCTCGGCATCGGCCCTAACCGCGAATACGAGCATCGACCAGTGTCGAGGCTCGAGCACCACCACCGAGCAGTTCCGCCTCTTCAGCGCGAAAGTGTGGGACCCCAAGGCCTGGGAGCGCGGCAAGCCCGCCGCCCCGGCCCTCCGCGCCCAGCGGCTCGCCGTCGCCTGCGGAGAGGGCAGGGCGATCCAGCGGATCTGGCAATCCGACCGCGGTCGCTACTTCGAGCACCGCCAGCGGATGCTGTTCCGCCAGCGGGTCACCCCCCACTACGGCTGCACGACCCTGGGCGGCTGCAAGTACTGGGCCCTGCCCGCCTACATCGTCGACTGCGAGAGCGGCGGCGACTACACCCCCGGCCGCGGCCTCACCTACGGCGGCGCCTACGGCCTGCTGCCGTCCACCTGGCAGCAGTACGGCGGCTGGCGCTGGGCCGGGCAGGCGAACCTCGCCCCGGCCCGCGCCCAGGACATCGTCGCCTCGCGGGTCTGGCACTCGGTCGGCGCCGGCGCCTGGTCCTGCGCCTGACCCCCTGAACGAGAAAACCCCGCCGGCGGCGGGGTTTTTTCATGGGCGTAACTGGGCTCGAACCAGTGACCTCCGCCTTGTCGAGGCGGCGCTCTCCCAACTGAGCTATACGCCCGGGGGCGCTGAATCTAGCAGCGGAAAAGCGAGAGCGGCAGGCTAAAGGATGCCGCTCGCAAGCCGATGGTCTTGGTGCAACTTTTCTGTCCCCTCGGTGTTTATGGGGGCACTGCGCAAGTGGGCGCAGCTAGAACTTCAAAGCTCGAGGACCGACGAGCCAGCGACTTCAAACTCTCTGGTGGTACGTCCTTCGGAAACAAAGGGTCCCTTAACCGGGGCCCTTTTCCGTTCTCAGACGTGATCGGAGGGCAGGTGCCAGCGGCGCGGCGCGATCAGGGCGTCGGCCTCGGGCGGGCCCCATGAGCCCGGCTCGTACTCGCGGATCGGCGGCGGGTCCTCGAGCAAGGGGGTCGAGACCTCCCAGAGGCGCTCGATCGCCTCGGAGCTGGTGAAGAGGGTGCGGTCGCCGAGCATCACGTCGTGGATCAGCCGCTCGTAGGGATCGAGCGAGGCGCCGGCGTTGTCGAAGTTGTCCGCGTAGCTGAACTGCATGTGGGCCTCGCCGAGCCGCATCCGCGGGCCCGGCACCTTGGCCAGGAAGGAGGCGGAGATGCTGCCCGGCTCGCCCAGCTCGAAGGTCAGGTGGTCGTGGCCGAAGGACTCGGCGATCTGGTCGCAGTCGAGCGGGAACATGCGGCGCGGCGGCTGCTTGAAGGCAACGGTCAAGAGGTGTTTGTTCTCGGCCATCCGCTTGCCGGCCCGCAGGTAGAAGGGCACTCCCTCCCAGCGCCAGTTGTCGACCTGGGCGCGGACCGCGACGAAGGTCTCGGTCTCCGAGCCGGGATCGACCCCCTCCTCCTCGCGGTAGCCGCGGTACTGGCCGCGGACCGCGTCGTCGGGCGAGAGCGGGGACATCGAGTCGAAGACCTTCTCGCGCTCGCGGCCGAGCGGCTTCGGCTCGAGCGAGACCGGCGGCTCCATCGCGACGAAGCCGAGCACCTGGAAGAGGTGGGTGACGACCATGTCGCGAAAGGCGCCCGTTTCCTCGTAGAAGCTGCCGCGCATCTCGATCGAGAGCGTCTCCGGCACGTCGATCTGGACGTGGTCGAGGTGGTTGCGGTTCCAGACCGGCTCGAACATCCCGTTGGCGAAGCGCAGCGCCAGCAGGTTCTGCACCGCCTCGCGGCCCAGGTAGTGGTCGATTCGGTAGATGCAGTCCTCCGCGAAGACCGAGTGCAGCAGCGCGTTCAGCTCGCGGGCCGATTCGAGGCCGGTGCCGAAGGGCTTCTCGGTGATCACCCGGGCGCCCTCGCCGAGCCCGAGCGCGCCGATCTCCTCGACCGTGCCCTTGGCGGCGCGCGGCGGCAGCGAGAGGTAGAAGAGGACGCCGGGGTCGCCGCCGAGCTCCTCGCGGGCGGCGTCGACCGCCTCGCCGAGCGCCTCGAAGCCGTCGCCGACCCCGGCGAAGCGCAGCGAGTCGGCGAAGCGACGCCAGACCTCTGGGTTGGGTGAGCGCCGGCTGGACCCTTCGACCGCCTCGCGGGCCAGCTCGCGGAACTCGTCGACCTCGATCGCGTTGCGGGCGACGCCGACGATTCGGAAGCGCTCCGGCACCAGCCCGACCCGGGTGAGGTGGAAGATGCCCGGCAGCAGCTTGCGCCGGGCCAGGTCGCCGGTCGCCCCGAAGAGGACGATCACCTGGTCCCGCGGGACCTCGGTCGCCGGGTCGGCGGTCGTCGCGCTGGCGGTGGCGACACTCACAGCTCCAGCTTAGAGTGAGGCCAGTGGCCAAGCGCAGCACCAGGGGAGGCACCGAATACGACTCCGCCGACCTCGACCGGGTCGAGCGGCTGTTCTGGCGCGACTGCTGGGACGGCTTCGATGCCGGCCTGGCCGCGGAGCACGGCGTCGCCCTGCGCGACTTCGGTCCCGTCCAGGCGCAGGTGGTCGCGGAGCTGCCGGCCGCGGGGATGCTGAACCTGGCCCTGGGGGCGACCGCGCCCGGGGCGGTCGAGAGCGGCGCGCTGGAGGCGGCGGTCGAGTGGATGGGCGCCCGCGGGGTGCCGCCCCAGGTCCCGGTGACGCCCGGCGCGCCGGGCACGGCGGCGGCGGAGGCCTGGCTGAGCGCGAACGGGTTCGAGCCCGGCTACGCCTGGATGAAGTTCGTCCGCGACACCCATCCGCCGCGCTTCCGCGAGCCCAGCGGCGTCGAGGTGGTCGAGGTCGACGCGCCCGGCCAGGCGCCGTTCGGAACGATCGTCGCGACCGGGTTCGGCGCCCCGGCCTGGGCCGCGGGGCTCTTCGACCTGCCGGGCCGGGAGGGCTGGCGCTGCTACGTCGCCAAGCTCGACGGTACCCCGCAGGCCTGCGCGGCGATGCGGATCGACGGCGGGGTCGCCGAGTTCGGGATGGCGGCGACGCTGGAGCCGGCCCGCGGCAAGGGCTGCCAGCTGGCGCTGCTACGCCGCCGCATCGCCGACGCCGCCGCGGCGGGCTGTCACCTGCTCTTCGTCGAGACCGGCGAGCGGGTTCCCGACCGCCCTTCGGCCAGCTACCGCAACATCCTCCGGGCCGGTTTCGAAGAGGCCTACCTGCGGCCGAACTGGAAACGCGCGTCCGTCTAGCGGAGGCTGGGCAGGCGCATTTCTTCGGACTGGCGCCGTTCGATCGAGCTGCGCGATCCGCGCCCGGCCCAGTGGGTGATCAGGCCCGGGTTGACGAAGACCCGGTTGCCGGAGCGATGGTGGGTGAGCCCGATCGGCCGGCCGCCGCCGCGCTCGAAGGCTGCCTGCACCTCCTCCTCGTCCTCACGGACCATCAGTTGGTCGCGGCCGACGAAATGGATGAGGGTTGCCATCGCCGAGCAACACTAAGTCCCCACCCCGCTGCGCTGTCAACCCCCCAAATAGGGGAAACGAACTCCGATGTACGCGCACAGGGCGACTTACGGGCGGGATAGATTCGCCGCCATGGAGATCAGAGAAGCTCGCCCCTGGTTCTGGATCCTCTTCGCGCTCGTGCTCGCGGTCGCCGTCGTCGGCCTCGTGCTGGCGCTCTCGGCGAAGAACAGCAGCGTCGACGAGAACAAGATCGTCGACGAGGCGACGGCCGAAATCAGGGAAGAACTGAAAGGCCTGAACGGCGCGATCGAAGCCGCCGACGAATTTCAGGAAGAAAGCGACGAACAGGCCGCCAAGGACCGGCGCGAGATCAAAAAAGCGATCGACGCCGCCGAAGCGGGCACCAAGAAGCGGCTGAACGGCTTGACCAACCGGGTCGAAGGGCTCGAGGGCGAAGTCGAAAAGCTCACCGGGACGAACGGCAAACAGGCCGAGGAAATCGAAGAGCTGGTCGAAGGCCAGGAAACGACCGAGGCCGAACTCGCCCGGATCAACCAGCGTCTGCGCAACCTCACCGCCGAGGGCGGCTGAGCACCGGGGCCGACGGGGAGCGGGCTGACCGCTCCCCCGCCGGCCTCGGCGCTATCCCTTGGGCGTACAGGGACGGGCGAATTCCAGCGACGCCTTGGTCTTCTGCGGGTCGGCGAAGACCGCCGTCGCGTGCACCTGGACCTTGCCGTCCGGGCATTTCAGGTTCAGGACGCTGACTTTCTTGCCTTTGTAGGTGAATTTTTTGTCGATCTTGAGGCTGAAGTCGGTGACCGAGCCGCTGCCGCCGGCGATCCGCGGAACGGTGGCGACCGAGAGCAGCCCGTAGCGGCCTTTGTTGATCTTTTTGATTTTCACCGTGGTGACGATCGCGGCGGGCACCGGCAACGTGATGTAGGCGTGCACGAACAGGGTCGTGGTACCGCCCTTGACGCCGCCGTTGAACATCAGCAGCTCGGAATCCACTTTGACGGGTACCGAGTCGGGGAACTCGATCTCGACCTTCGTCGTGCCTTCGCCGATGATCGCGCTCTTGCAGACCGCCTTCGCCGCCTTGGTGTCCCGCGACTGCAGTTGGCCGGAGGTGCATTCCGGATAGCCCTTGACTTCGACCGTGCCGTTCTTGTCGGTTTCGACCAGCAGTTCTTTCAGGGGCGGCGGATGGCCGCCGCTGATCGAGCGCACGGCGCCGGAGATCGTCAGCGCGATCGGCGCCAGCTCGTTCCTCGGCAAGGCCGAGGGAGTGAAAATCCCGTTGCCGATCAGTTCGATGTCACCGACCCTGACTTTGACCGGCTTGTTGTCGACCTTCGCCGCCCCGGCCATTCCCGCCACGACCAGCGTGGTCAAGATGGCTACGCCGAGCGCCAACAGCGCGCCCTTCCGCACTCCCCCCATCGGAACCTCCCCCTGCGACCAGCCCTCCCGAGGCGAGTCGCGTCGTTTGACTACCTCCGTAGTCTCTTGACGCTACCAGGGGCGTACCGAATCGGCAGGTTTGAGATCTCCTACCGGTTCTCGGGTTGCACTCGGTCCACTCAGTTCAGCGCCGCGATCGAGGCGCGGCGATCACGTTCCTCGTCGTCGCGCTTGGCGATCCGCTCGAGCACCTCGCCGAACATGTCGTCGAGCCCGTCGGCCAGCGGCAGCGTCGCTTGACCGGCGTAGTTACGAGCCCGCACCAGCGCCCGCCGTGCGCTCCCCCGCGAACGGAACGACTCACCGGAAGTCATCACGGTCTGCCGGTCAGGCCCGCAAAGCCGCCAGCGCCACTCTTCGCCTTGATCCTTGAACAGCTCGTATTTCCACATTTCGCGCCCTCCTGGCCGATCTCTGTCTCTATACGAACATATGTTCGCACCGCCGTCGGACGCTAATTCGGGCGGCGGAAATCCGCATGAACAAGCGGATTCGGTGGATCGGCTAGCGGAACTCGCAGCCGCTGAGGTGGTCGTTGACCAGCCCCGCCGCCTGCATCAGCGAGTAGGCGGTGGTCGGGCCGACGAAGCGGAAGCCGCGGCGCTTCAGCTCCTTCGCCAGCGCTTTCGACTCCAGCGTCGTCGCCTGCATGTCATGGCCGCTGGCCGGTGGGTCGGCGCCGTCGCGCTCCGGCGCGAAGCGCCAGAGCAGGGCATCGAGCGTCGCCCCTGCCTCGTGCAGCGCGAGGATCGCGGTGGCGTTGGCGATCGTCGCCTCGATCTTGCCCCGGTGACGGACGATCCCCGCGTCGCCCAGCAGGCGCTCGATCTCGGGCTCGCCGTAAGCGGCGATCTTCGCGACGTCCCAGTCGTCGAAGGCGCGCCGGAAGCCCTCGCGCTTGCGCAGGATCGTCAACCAGGAGAGACCGGACTGGAACGACTCCAGCACGAGCAGCTCGAACAGGGCGCGGTCCTCGTGCACCGGCCGGCCCCAGGCGCGGTCGTGGTACTCGACGTACTCCGGAGCGCCGAGGCACCACCAGCAGCGCAGGCGTCCATCGGAGCCGGGGGCGGTTCCCATCTCAGCGCTCATCCGAGACCAATTAAGCAGTTCATCGTTTGGCAATGGTTCGCGCCTAAGATCGGCCGCGATGGGCGTCGATCTCGAGCGCATCCTGGCCGTACGGGAAGGGGGAGTGGCGCGCTGGCGCCGGCCGTCCGCCGGTCCAGCGGCACGGTCTTCATCGTCTTCGGGATCGGCGGGTTCAGCGACCACGCGCACGAGGTCGAGTCGTTCGATTCCTGCGGCCTGCCGGCCGCCGAGGCGTGGCACGGTGGTCCGCCTCGAGCTCCACGACCACGGCGAGAAGACCGGGATGACCCTCAGCGACGGCCCTCTCCCACCCCAGGGCCGCGAGGGCGCCGAAGCCGGCTGGACCGCGGCCTTCGAGCAGCTGGCGACGTTTCTCGCCGACCAGTTAGAACTCGGAGCTACGCAGCCACGCGCTCGCCAGCGGGAACGAAGTGCTCGACTCGACCTCACGTCCGAGCGCGAGCGGGATGCCTTCGACGGCGAGCCGCCGGACCTCGGGATAGCTTTCTCCTGCCGCGTACCAGCGCTCGACGTCCGGTGACTCGGCCCACCAGGCTCCGTCTTCGTGGTGATAGATGACGCGTAGAGCTTCCATTCGAATCCTCCCGCTCAGAGTAGCTTCCGCGCCTCGTTCTCCTCAAGCCCCACGTCCCTGACGAGAATTCTGCGGACCAATGCTGGCCGAATCGTCGCCCTGTCGTGGAAGGGAAAGGGATCCACCCAGGACCAAGGGCCCCGGGGATCAAATTCATCGGATCACGCCACCTGCACTACCGAAATCGCGGGAGCGAGGGAAGGCGCCTACCGGAATCGAACCGGTGTAAACGGGTTTGCAGGCGGGCTTGAGGGCGGCGGATTCGGCTTGCCGATGAGAATTCCGGGATGCGTGCCACTGTCAGTGCCACCGCTGAGGCATTGAGATGCCCCCACCCGGACGGCTAGTGCTGTTCAGCCTGAGCCGAACCAAGGTGCGCCATCAGATCGTCAACCAGTTCGAGCTTCAACGAGTCAACCGCGATTGCACGGCCGGAGAGCAAGACCACCAAGGGTCCATCCTCCCGGGAGGCCTCGAATCCAGCTGACCACATGTCGGTGTCGCCAACTACCGTGGCCTGCACGAGCGACCCTGCAAGCGGTAGCGCAACTACTCGGTGCTTGGCCTCGGACGCCGCCCGCTCCCGCCTCGCTCGCCTTTCGTCAATTTCCTTCTCCGGGCGAGCCTCGTAGGCCCTGAACTCCAGGTACCCGTTCTCAGTCCGGGTCCAGGTCGTCTCCAGGACCTCGATGCCCTCAGAATCCAGCGGCGCGGATTCGCGCGCCTCCCATGCGAACCCGAAAGAGCTCTCAACGAAGGCCGAGAGGTCTTTCCATATCTCGGCCAGCTCAGCTCCCCACATGATCTCGGGGTAGGTCGTCACCTGGACGTCATCCTTCTCATGGCTCAGCGTTACCGAGCAGGGGGCGTCCGCCTCACCGCCCCATTGAGTGAGCCGGGGAGGGTCGGTGACCCCGTCTGCCACGACGGCAACCGGAAAGCCGACACCCCCCGCCGCGATTTCCCATCCCTGTTGGGCGCTCATTGCCTGCTCTACTCCGAAGCGTCGAGCGCAAGACGGATGTCCTTGATCAGGAGCTGCAGGTTCATCGGATCACTGGGAGAGACTTCGAAGTCGAAGTGCTCGTAGAAGCTCCGGGCCTCGTCGTTGACGGCGTGAACGAGCAGTAGGCGTATGCCGGCCTGCTCAGCGACCGAGACCGCCCGACTCATCGCATCCTTGAGGAGAAAAGCGCCAATGCCTTTCCCCTGAACCTTCCTGTCGACCGCCAGCCTGGCGAGCAACATGGCCGGTATTGGGTTCCTGGGCATCCCTTTCCGCGCGCGGTCGGTTGCCTCGCTGTGCTCGATCGATGCAACAGAGAGCGCGTGGTAGCCGACAACCCTGTCCTGCTCGGAGTCGATAACGACATAGGTCCGGGCGGAGCCCGCCCCCACTGCCGCGCGGGCATGCTTCACCAGCCAGATGTCGAGAGAACCGACCCCACTCTCGAACCCGTTTATCCGATGCTCGTTTTCGAGCGGTTGAGGGCCTAGGAAGCGAGGCACGCGGCCTATTCAGGGCGAGGCCGAGAAAAAAGCTTCGCCAGCTGTGGCTGGGCCTTTGCCGGCCGATCCATCGCAGCGACAATTTCCTGCCAGGCCTCCGAATCGACTCGGAAGCTGGTCCGATCGGCAAGTAGGCGCTCGGCGCGCTCCCGACCACTCTCGACGAGAAATTGCGTGAGGGACTCTCGATGAACCATCGCAGCCCGCTTGAAGAGGGTCTCGTCCTCTTTCTCGATGCGTAGATTGAGCCTTTGCGTTTTGGGAGTCGCCACGAGGCCCAATGTACAGACAATGTATGTCAGAAGTCAAGCGAGCACATTTTTCAGCGAACCGCTCTAGCAAGCCATGAATGCCAACGCCCACACTTCTTTCCGGGCTAGGGCGGCGGTCGGCGGGCACGACCGCCCTTGTCGGGGGCGCCGGCCTGGTTCAAGGATCACCGGAGGGTCGCTCCTGTATCAAGAACACCTCTGAGAGACGACGGTGTTTCGGGATCTCCCGATCCAGAAGAGAAATGGCAAACAGCCAGGGACGGCGGATTCCGACTAGCTGTTGTCGCGATGCCGGCGAGCACTGAGACGCCCCCGAGCCAAAGTACGTTCGCCCTTCTGCTCGATGTACTTCTGGGCGACGGAGGCAAGCAGGGCGACGAACACGCCGATGCCGGTGAGGATGTAGAAGATCGTGAAGATCTGCGTCCCGGCGCTGGTCGGGTGAAGGTCTCCGTAGCCCACCGTGGTCAGGGTGACGACGGAGAAGTAGAGCGCCTCGATCACCGTCCAGTCCTCAAAGCGCCAGTAGAACAGCGTCCCCGTCAGGACCAGGGCGGCGGCGACGAAGGGCAACGCCTTGGTCTCGGGGTCGCGCAGCACCGCGCCGACTGCACGCGCCAGCCCCCGGAACGCCAGGACCAAGGGAAGCATGCGTACCGAATTCGCCGAACGAGCCCAGTTTCCTGGGTTCGCTTCGGGGACCTCACCAGGGGGTGATACTGCGTGAGGGGTGGTGCTGTGGGGGTAGGGCTGCTGGATGGCAGCCCTACCGCTGGTCTTGGCGGTCTGCTGCTCAGCGAGTGGGCTACTCAATGGTCGCCCCCGGATCGGACGCTGTGGGCCAGTGAAGCCACGAAAAAGCCGGTTACAACCGGAATCAACCGGACAAGACACGCGGCGAGATTGGCCCCCGCATCCCGTCTACAGAGCCAAAATGCCTGCTCAAACGAAAAAGGCGCCTACCGGAATCGAACCGGTGTAAACGGCTTTGCAGGCCGCTGCGTAGCCACTCCGCCAAGGCGCCGGAAGCCGCTCAAGACTAGCGGCGCAAAGGTGGGGTCGGCGGGCCCCCGAACTACTCCTCGTACTGGCTGACGTTCCCGTAGTCCTCGACGGTGCCGCCGTCGCGCATGCTGGCGTCGTCGGGGTTCTCGCCGTACTGGCGCAGGGAGCGGCGCTGGCGCAGGTAGTCCCAGGCCTTGTCGAGCTGGACTTTGATCTCCTCCATGCGGGCGTGGTCTTCGGAGCTGAGCCCGTCGTTCTCGTGGGCGTGGAGGAGGCGCTCCTCCTCCTGGACCAGCTCGTCGATGCGGCTGAGTACTTGTTGGTCGTCCATGCGACGTAGAGTAGCCGCCGTGCGCGGCGGGGTTCTGACCAGGGTCCTCCCCTCTACCTGGTCGTCTTCATCGGGTTCGTCGGCTACGGCCTGATGATCACGGTGTGGTTCATCGCCTGGTTGGCGGTGCCGATCGTGATCGCCAACTCGGCCGGGTCGGCTGGCTCTCGGGAAAGCTCGACCCGCGGCGGCTGACCGTGCGCTTCGGGGTCGCCCTGGCGGTCTGCCTGGCGGCGGTCGTCGTTCCCCACCCCGAAGGCGCCCTCTGGGTGACGCTGTTCGCCTGCGCGCCGGCGCTGGCCGTCTGCCTGCCCTCGATGGCGGCGATGATCTCGGAAGCCGCCGACGCCGAGCACCAGGGCAGCGCGCTCGGCTCCAGCCAGTCGCTGCAGGTCGGCGCCGAGGGCGTCTCCGGCCTGGCCGGCGGCGGCCTGGCGGCGAATTCGACGGCGCTGCCGCTGCCGGCGATGGGCGCTCTGGCGCTGCTCGGCGCGGGGCTGCTGACGCGGCCGGCGGCGCGGGCCGCCGTGTCGACTTAGTCACCTCCTGGTTGACAAACTCGTAGCGCTAACGGCCTCGCAGCTCGCGCAGGTGTTCGCGCAGGCCGATCCCGAACCTAGGAGGGCGTCGAGGCGGCCGAGGCTAGCGCCGGCGGAGCCGGCTGAGCGGCGGCCGGGCGGCGGCGGAACTGCATCGTGCCGTCGAGCAGCTGGCCGCGGCGCATCGCGCGCAGGTCGTAGGGGTAGCTCTGGCGCAGCTTCCACGGTTCCTTCGAGCCCTGTTTGGGCAGGCCGTCGAGGGCGCGGAGGACGTAGCCGGAGTTGAAGTCGAGCAGCGGCTCCTCGGTGATCGAGGGGTCGGTCACCTCGGGCACGCAGAAGTCGTAGCCGCCGGCGTCGATCTGGTTGAGCAGGCGGCAGACGTATTCGGCGACCAGGTCCGCCTTCAGGGTCCAGGAGGCGTTGGTGTAGCCGAGCGCGAAGGCGAAGTTGGGGATGTCGTTGAGCATCATCCCTTTGTAGACCCAGGTCCTCGCCAGGTCCGGCTCGGCCCCGTCGACGCGCAGCTCGGCGTCGCCGAGGAAGAGGACGTTGAGCCCGGTGGCGGTGACGACGACGTCGGCGTCGAGCCGGGCGCCGGACTCGAGCTCGATCCCGGTCTCGTCGAAGCCGGCGATCCGGTCGGTGACGACCTCGGCGCTGCCGTCACCGATCGCCTTGAAGAGGTCGGCGTCGGGGACGAGGCAGAGGCGCTGGTCCCAGGGGTTGTAGCGGGGGGTGAAGTGGGTGTCGACGTCGTAGCCGGGCGGCAGCATCCGCTCGACCCCGCGACGGAGGAACTTTTTCAGGATCCCGGGGCGGGTGCGCGAGAGCTTGTAGATCGCCAGCTGGGCGAGCACGTTCTTCCAACGCACGATCGAGTAGACGGCGCGGTCGGGCAGGAAGCGGTGCAGGAACCGGGCGACCGGGTCGGCGGCCGGCATCGAGGCGACGTAGGTGGGCGAGCGCTGCAGCATCGTCACCTTGGCCGCGTCTTTGGCCATCGCCGGAACCAGGGTCACCGCGGTGGCGCCGCTGCCGATCACGACCACCCGCTTGCCGACATAGTCGAGGTCCCCGGGCCAGTGCTGGGGATGGACGACGGTGCCGCCGAACCGCTCGATCCCCGGGAACTCCGGCGTGTAGCCCTGGTCGTAGCGGTAGTAGCCGCTGCACATGTAGAGGAAGCCACAGGTCATCCGCAGCGTCTCCCCCGTGTCGCCGCGCTCGACCGTGACGGTCCAGCGCGCCTCTTCGCTCGACCACTCGGCGCCGACGACCTTGTGCTGGAGGCGGATCCGGCGGTCGATCCCGGCCTCGCGAGCGGTGTCGCGGATGTAGTCGAGGATCAGGTCGCCGTCGGCGATCGACTTGCGATCGGTCCAGGGGCGGAAGTTGTAGCCGAGCGTGTGCATGTCGGAGTCCGAGCGGATCCCCGGGTAGCGGAAGAGGTCCCAGGTGCCGCCGGTCGCCTCGCGGGCCTCGAGGATCGCGTAGGACTTGCCGGGACAGCGACGTTGCAGGTGGTGGGCGGCGCCGATGCCCGAGAGGCCGGCGCCGACGATCAGCACGTCGAAGTGCTCGCTCATGGCGCCACCTTATCAACATCGTGTCGAGAGTTGTCAACTAATTGTCGAAAGACTCGACGCGGTGTATCCTGGTCCGATGGCGATCGAGTCCCCAGCCGCCCCGGAGGCCACCCCGCGCGGGCGCCGCAACAGCCGCGCCAGCGGCGACGAGCGCGAGCGGGCGATCCTCGCGACGGCCCAGCAGCTGCTCGAGGAGCGGCCACTGAGCGAGATCTCGGTCGCCGACCTGGCGGCCGGTGCCGGCATCTCCCGCCCCACCTTCTACTTCTACTTCTCCTCTCGCGACGCGGTCCTCCTGACCCTGGTCGAACGGATGGCGGCCGAGGCCGGCGAGGCGATCGAAAGCCGCGCCGCGGCGATGCTCTCCACCGACCCGCGGACGGGCATCCGCCAGGGGATCGAAGACGCCTACACCGCCTTCGCTTCGCGCCGCGCCGCGATCCTCGCCGCCGCCGAGCTGCAGGCGACCAACGCCGAGGCGCGCGAGGTCTGGTCGCGGGTGATGGAGGGCTGGGTCGCGCAGGTCAGCAAGATCATCGAAGCGGAGCGCGCCCGCGGCGCCGCGCCGCCGGGGCCACCCGCCCGCGACATGGCGATCGCCCTGGTGCAGATGAACGAGCGGGTCCAGCGCGGGAACCTCGCCGCCGAGGCCCCGTCGCTGAGCGACGGCGTCCTGATCGACACCCTGGTCGAGATCTGGATGCGGTCGATCTACGGCGCCGCGGAAGACTGAAGAACCCGGAACTCGATCCCGGCCCGCTGCAGCCGCTCCAGCAGCGCGTCGCCCATCGCCGTCGCCGTGGTGATCTGGCCGGCGGTCTCCGGCAGCCCCTCGTCGAAGGCCAGGCAGAGGCCCGACTCGGCCAGCATTTTCGCGGTCTCGGTGTAACCGGGGTCGCCGCCGGAGACCTCGGTCACGACCCGCTCGCCCCCGCCCTCGCCGACGAAGGTGACCTTGAACCAGCTGCGGGCGCGGCGCTCCTCGCTCGGTCCCTCGCCGGGGGATTTCAGCTTCAGCAGGAGCTTGCGGGTCGGCGGCGGCGGCGCCATCAGCCCGACGACGCCGATCCCGGCGGTCAGCGCGCCGAGCGTGGTGAGGCGCTTGGCGACGAGATGGTGGCCGTAGGTGAAGTCGGGGCCGTAGCGCGGAAGCGCGGCGGCGGAGCGGCGCACGATCGGCCCGTCGATCGTCGGCAGCGGCACGACCCAGCCGCCGAGCTCCTCGTCGCGGCGGACCCCGAAGCCGACGTCGTGGACCTTGCGGCCCTCGGCGCGCGGCTCTTCGCGGCGGCGCTGCTTGGCCGTGGCCTGCGTCTGGCGGAAGCGGGCGAAGGCGTTGATCGCCGAGTGGTAGGTGCCGCCGGAGAACTCGGCGTTGGAGCGGACGTGGCCGTTGACGGTGAGCGGCACGCCCTCGGGCAGCTGCTTGACCGTGAAGTAGGCGCCGAGGTCGTGCGGGATCGAGTCGAAGCCGCAGCAGTGGACGATGCGGGCGCCGCTGCGCTCGGCGGCGGCGTGGTTCTCGATCCACATCCGGTCGACGAACTCCGGCTCGCCGGTCAGGTCGACGTAGTCCGTGCCGGCGGCGGCGCAGGCGGCGACCAGCGGCGCGCCGTAGAGCGCGTAGGGGCCGACCGTGGTGATGACGACCCGGGCCGACTCGGCAACCTCTTTCAGCGCCGCCGAATCGGCGGCGTCGGCGACGAGGATCTCCGGGGCGGACGCGGCAGAACCCGAGGCGGCCAGCCGCGCCGCCACCGCCTCCAGCTTCGACCGGTTGCGGCCGACCAGCGCCCAGCGCATCCCCGCCGGCCCGTTGGCCGCCAGGTAGTCGGCCGTCAGGCCACCGGTGAAACCGGTGGCCCCGAACAGCACCAGGTCATAAGCGCGCTCCTCCCCCACGCCGTGCATTGTGACCTACCCTCCTCCGCATGTGCATGCAGTGCATGGCGACGGCGGCGACCGCGGGAGCGGCGGCGAGCGCCGAGGTGATGATCGAGCCGCAGTTCGGGAGAGGCGATCGCCGGCGGAACCGGACGCGCTAGGCCGGGTTCGTCGCCGCGACCAGCCAGACGGAGCCGCGGCCGACGATCGATCCGTCGCCGCGCTGCCAGGGGGCGTAGTGGTCGGCGAGCGCGTCGGCGATCTCGTCGCGGAGGCTCTCGCCGTGCTCGCCGTTGAGGCGGATCAGCTCGGCACCGGGGCCGATCGCGAGCAGGGAGTCGACCGCTTCGGCCATGTCCCTGCCCATGAAGTAGTCGAAGTCGCGCGCCTGCAGCTCGACGTCGGCGAAGCCGGAGGCTTCGAGGATGCCGGTCAGGGTTTCGGGGTTGCCGAGCGAGAACGGCCCGGGGCCGCAGGTGTCGGCCTCGTACTCGGCCGGGCGCGAGAGGAAGCGTTCGACCACCTGCTCGGTCTCCGCCCAGAAGGGGCTGTCCTGCTTGCGCCGCCAGCAGATCTTGCGCAGCCCGCCGCCCGGCTTCAGCGCTCCCCGGATCGCCCGCATCGCCGGCACGGGTGCGGCGAAGAACTGGGTCCCCATGCGGGAGAAGGCGTAGTCGTAGGCCGGGTCCCAGTGCGCCGTCTGCGCGTCGGCGGTTTCGAACTCGACGTTCGCGACCCCCGCCGCGGCCGCCTCGCCGCGGGCGTCCTCGATGAAGCGAGCGGAGGAGTCGGTGCCGAGCGCGAAGCCCTCGGGACCGACGAGCCCGGCCAGCTCCTGCGTCGTCTCGCCGAACCCGCAGCCGATGTCGATGCACCGCCCGCCCCGCGGCGGCGGGAAGCGGTCGAACAGCTCCCCGGTGACGTCACCCAGGGCGCCGACGAAGACCTCGCGGTTCTGCTTCCAGCGTTCGTAGAGCACGGTGTCCCAGGCCCGCACCGCCTCCTCGTTTCCCGGCGCGACCGAACCCGGGTCATGCAATCGAGCCATTCCGCACAGGCTAGCGCGGAGTCTGAGGGTAGCCTGGGCCGATGGGAAAGATCGGCGGAGACGCCAGCACCGAGATCGAGGCCCCGATCGAGGCCGTCTACGCGATCGCCGCCGACGCCGAGGGGGCGCCGCGTTGGCAGCCGGAGATCGAGGTCGCCGAATGCCTCGAGCGCGACGCCGCCGGCAACCAGCTGCGGGTCCGCCTCGAGACCGAAACGCCGATCAAGCGCCTCACCTCGATCCTCGTCTACAGCTACGAGTCACCGACCCGGATCAGCTGGCACCAGGAGGACGGCGACCTCAAGTCGGTCGAAGGCAGTTGGAAGCTGCGCGAGCTCGGCGACGAGCGCACCGAGGCGACCTACGAGCTCGAGGTCGACCCCGGCCGGATCCTCGGCATGGCCCTGCGCGGCCCCGTCGTCGGCGTCCTCCGCGGCAAGCTCGTCGACTCGATGCCGGGCAAGCTGAAGGCGTTCGTCGAGGCTTAGCCCCCTCCGCCGCGGGCGACCATATTGTGGCCGGCCCTTGTACGACGAATCCCAGCACCTGATCCGGGGCGGCGCTCGTTCCGGATCGCTTCCGGAGTGGCCCGACGCCCGGCCCCTCCGCTCCTGGCAGGAGGAGGCGACCGCGGCCGTGCGGGCGCACTCGGCCACCAGCTTCCTGGCTTCGGCGACGCCGGCGGCCGGCAAGACCACCTTCGGCCTGCACATCGCCCACCGGATGCTGAGCGCCGGGTTCGTCTCGCGGGTCGTCGTCGCCGGCCCGACCACCCACATCTGCCGTCAGTGGGCCGCCGACGCGGGCCGCTACGGCATCGACCTCGAGCCGAACCGGCCGAACTCGGACGGGCCGGAGTCGGCCGACTTCCACGGCGTCGCCGTCACCTACCAGACGATCGCGGCCGGGGCGGATACGCACAAGCTGGCCGCCGCCCGCCGGCCGACCCTGCTGATCGCCGACGAGCCGCACCACATGGGCGACCTGGCTGCCTGGGGCCTGCAAACCCGCAAGGCCTTCGACGGCGCCCGCTTCCGGCTGCTGCTCTCGGGCACGCCCTTCCGCTCCGACAACTCGGCCATTCCCTGGGTTGCCTACGACGAGGACGGCCTCAGCCAGGCCGACTACGTCTACGGCTATCCGCAGGCGCTGCGCGACCGGGTATGCCGCCCGATCACCTTCCTGCCGTACGACGGCGAGATGGAGTGGCTCTCCGACGGTCGGCTGCGCAGCGCCGACTTCGACCTCGCCCTGCCGGCGGTGGAGTCGGCCCGGCGCCTGCGGACGGCGCTGATCCCGGAAGGCGAGTGGATGGGCGAGGTGCTGCGCGACGGCGATGCGAGGCTGAGCGAGGTGCGGGCCGACGGGCACCCCGACGCGGGCGGCCTGGTCATCGCCTCCGACCAGGATCACGCGCGGGCGATCGCGGCGCGGCTCGAGTCGGTCGCGGGGGAGCGGCCCGAGCTGGTGATGAGCGACGAGCCCGGTGCCAGCCGGCGGATCGCCGATTTCGCCTCCTCCGACCGGCGCTGGCTGGTCTCGGTCCTGATGGTCTCCGAGGGCGTCGACATTCCCCGCCTGCGGGTCGGCGTCTACGCGACGGCGGCCCGGACCGAGCTCTTCTTCCGCCAGGTGGTCGGCCGCTTCATCCGCACCACCCCGACGCCGCGGCGCCAGATGAGCTACCTGCTGATGCCGGCCGACCCGCGGCTCAAGGCGCTCGCCCGCGAGATCGAGCTGGAGCGCCGTCACGCGCTCGAACTCCTGCCGGACGCCGAGGAGGAGGAGATGGAGGACGCCGTCCCGGAGCGGGGCGAGCCGGGTGACGGCTTTGCCGTCCTCAGCTCGGGGAGCGCCGAACTGGACGAGGCGATCATGAGCGAAACCACGCTGCAGCTCTTCCCGACCGATGACCCCAAGCCGGCGGCGAAGAAGGCGCCCGTTAGGCCCGAAGCCGCCTCGGAGGACCTCGAGCCGGAGCGGGAGTCGGCCTACGCGACCCGGGAGCGGCTGCGTGCCGAGCGCAGGAACCTGGTCGCCGACGTCGCCCGCCGCAGCGGCAAGTCCCACCGGGAGGTCCAGGCGCGGGTCAACCGCGACACCCGGACGCGCTCGGTCACCAGCGCCACCATCGAGCAGCTCGAGCGCGGCAACGCGCTCCTGCGCCGCGAGCTGTGGCGCTGACCGCCTCGGCCACACAGGTCATCGTTCACGCAGCCCTTGGCCGGCGTCCAAAGCCGAAGAGCATCGGCTCGACAGGTGGCGATCAGGAGCGGCGTTGCGGCGATCCCCAAGCGTCGCAGACAACGGCCAGGCCTTCGGCGACCGCAGGGTCGAACTGGGTGCCCGCGCAGACTCGCACCTCGGCCAGGGCCGCCTCGACTGACATCGCCTTCCGGTAGGAGCGGTTGGTGGTCATGGCGCTGAAGGCATCGCAGCAGGCGACGATTCGTGCCTCGATCGGAATCTCATCACCGGCCAGGCCGTCCGGGTAGCCGCTGCCGTCGTAGTGCTCGTGCGACGAACGAACGATGCGTCCGACCTCGGATAGCACGCCCCCGACCCGGTTCAGCATCTCCTCTCCCTCGATCGTATGCCGGTACATCACCTGCCACTCCTCTGGATCGAGCGGCCCGGTCTTGTTGATGATCTCCTTCGACACGGCGATCTTGCCGATGTCGTGAAGCAGGGCCGCGAACTCGACGTTGCGGCGCTGTTGGTGGCCGAGCCGGAGCTGGTCGGAGACCGCCAGCGAGAGCTCGACCACACCACGGCTGTGGCTGCCCGTATAAGCGTCATCGGCCTCCACCACGTCGCCCAGGAGCATTGCCGTCCCGCGGTAGGCGCTGCTCAACTCGATCGCCTGGTCGACACGTGCCTGGCGCTCGCGGGAAAGCACGGCGAGCACCGCTGCCAGGGGAAGGACCAGAAGTGCCAGCGCGACGCCGACCTGGGTGGCCGCGAAAGCGACCAGCAGGCCGATCGGAGCCAGGGCCACGTCCAGCGCATAAACCGGCGCGACGAGCCGGCCGAGGGTGCGCACCGGTACGTGGTCGATGAAGTGCTCCCGGATCGCGGCCGGGACGAAGTCAAAGGTGAGCTGGGACAGCAGGGCGACCAGGTAGACGGGCCACATGTCCCAGGAGAAGACCTGGGCACCCGCCACGACCAGGACCAGCGCCGGGCCGACAGCGTGCCAGCAGTCCCCCAAGGCATGGAAGGCGCGATGGATCGTGGTGTGGCCGCTGACACAGTCGTACCCCCGTCCCAGAAGGTCGCCGAAGGCAACGGCCAGCGGCACCACCGGGATCGGCAGGAGGAACAGCATCGGCACCAGGACCAGCTCGGTCGGGACGGTGTGACCGTCGGCGATGTCGAATTTCGCCCTGCTGCAGACCACGTACGCAACGATCAGGATCGCCAGGGAGGGGACGCTGAGGGCACGAGGAGACGGCAGCAGCAGGGCCATGGCCACGGCGACAACGACGAATCCGACGGCGAGGGTCGTCTCGACCAGTCGTTCGACCCCCCGCGCGGGTAGACGCACCCGCTCACGGCCGCGGGCGAAGAAGTGCTCGACGTCCTCTATCTGCGTTTCGCGTGCCATACGACTCGGGTGGCCTTTCGCCATCCGCGTCTGCTCATCGACAGGGGACGCAGAGACAATGAGCTTCGCAAGACCAGTTCGAAAGCGACCCCCTCAGGCACGGGAAACGCCGCTCCGCTAGCCATTCGTATGAACTTGCTTGAGTCGGCGGGATCCCGGGTCGATCATTGGCGAGCCGCACACATAAGTCAGCTGAATAAGGGCAAACCTGTCGCGAGGCGGGGACGCAAAGTTGGAGATCTCACGCTTCGGCGCGAGACGGCTCGACTGCCAGCTTGGTCTGACAACCAGGCTTTTTCGCCTGCGACAAAGGGGTTACCAAAATGGTGTCCACGTCCCGCCCGGCTTCCAGCTCGTCGAGTCGCATCAGGCTCGCCGCTCTGCTGATCACCGCACTTCTCTCCCTGGTCGTCTTCGCTGGCTCCGCGAAGGCATGTTCGTACTCCGGCGCGGAGAAGGTGTTCAGCCCCTGGGGAGACCAGCGCAACTATGTGCTCGCCCCCGACGGCGGCTTCGAGGCCGGTGGGTCCGGCTGGGAGCTGAACAGGGGCGCCGTGGTCGTCGACGGCAACGAGAGCCACTACCTCAATGATCCCGGGGACTCCAAGTCGCTGTCCCTCCCCGCCGCGAGCTCCGCTGTCAGCCCCCCGATCTGCATGGCGCTCGATACTCCCTCATTCCGGCTGGTCGCCCGCAACAGCGGCAATCCCTCATCGCAGTTGCGTGTGGAAGCCGTCTACAAGCTGCTTGGCCTGATCCGCACTCGAACGGCCGGCACGCTCCGCGCCGGCCCCGCCTGGGCCCCAACCCAGTCGATCTCCACCGTCCTCACCCTCTCGACCGTAGTCGGGACGCTGATCCCAAGCGCAATCGCCATCCGCGTTGTCCCGCTAGACACGACCGGTCGCTGGCAGATCGACGACCTATACATCGACCCCTTCCGCCGAGGCTAGACGGCGCTCTTCATCACGTTCCCCGGGAGTCGGCCTACGCGACCCGGACGCGCTCGGTCACCAGCGCCACCATCGAGCAGCTCGAGCGCGGCAACGCGCTCCTGCGCCGCGGGCTGTGGGCGGGCGGGGGTGAGATCCACCCCCGCCCGAACTGGCGCTACTCAGCCCACCAGTCGCGCTGGCCTTCGACGTCGTCGCGCGGATTCGGACCGAGATTGGGCGCGCCGATGACGAGGAGCTCGAGGCCCTCCGGACCGGCCTCGTAGCCTCGCCACGTGCCGGGCGGGACGCGCACCGCGTCCCATTTCTCGAGCTCGACGATCTCCTCGTCGAGCTTCATCCGCCCGCTCCCGCCCACGACCACGTACACCTCCTCCTGCGTCTCGTGCGTGTGGCCGTACGGAAAGCGATAGCCGGGCGGGACGCGCTGGTAGGTCAGGCCGGAATTCTCGAGCCCGAGCGCCTGGGTCGCCATGCGGAACTCCAGGTCCGGCGCACCGTCGAACTTGGGCCCGAAGTCCTCCAGGTCCTCCTTGAGGTTCCTGAGCGTGAACGGCATGGCGCGATCCTAGGGCACGCCCCCGGCCCGGACAGAGGAAAGCCCCGCCGAGGCGGGGCTTTCGAGAAGCGGCTGATCGGATTCGAACCGACGACCTTCTGCATGGCAAGCAGACGCTCTAGCCAGCTGAGCTACAGCCGCACTGGGCGGGAGTTTAGCTTGGCGCTGTGGGTTAGGCATGACCCGGCGGCGGCGGGTACGGCGACTGCCGTATTGACGGCAGCTCCGTAGGGTGGTTTGGTGTTCTTCGTGGGGGCGGGGGCTCGTAGACGAATCCTGGGATTGGGGGCGATTCCCGCGCTCGTCTGCGCCCTGCTGCTCGGCGGCGGCCAGGCGGCGGCGAGCACGCCGCACGACCTGACCGGGACCTGGAACTGCTGCGGGCCGGGTGGCGCGGCGACGCAGACCTGGACGATCACGACGATGGACAAAGCGTCCGGAGCGTTCTCGGGGACCGGGAAAGGCGGCAGCTACACGTTTCCCGTGAAAGGCACGGCGAACGGCAACGCGATCACCCTCACCACCGGCCCCTATAACGAGCTTCCGAGCTACACGGCCTTCTTCACCGGCACCATCTCGGCGGACAGCAAGACGATGAGTGGGAACTGGGACACCGACTCGTCCCCCCCGCCAAGCCAGACCTGGACCGCGACCCGCCCCTCCGCCCCGCCCCCGGGTGACCCGAACGCGCCCGACCCGAACACGCCCGAAGGCGCCAAAGCGAAAGCGATTCCCGGCGACGTCTACGTGATCGACTCGGGGGTCAACAACGGCCTGGGCGCCCTCTACAAAGTCAATCCCGAGAGCGGGCAGCCGAGCGTCGTCCATGTCGGCCCGCCCTTCACCGGCGTCCGCGGCCTCGCCTTCGGCCCCGAAGGCAACCTCTTCCTGACCGACATCGGCGCCCACGCGATCCTCAAGCTCGACCTCAAAAACGGCGCGGTCACGCGAATCACCGCGGTCAACGAGCCGCTGCTCGGAGGCCCCTGGGGGATCGTCTACGAACCGGGGATCGGCGACTTCCTCGTCACCGACTCGGTCCAGGGGACCGTCGTGCGGGTCGATCCCAAAACCGGCGTCGTCAAACGGCTCTACCACAACAACGGCGGCGCGCCCCACGGCATCGCCCTCGAACCCGGCGGCCCGGCCTACGTCACCGACCAAAAATTTCGCGGCGTGCTGAAGGTCGTACGCAGCGGCGGGAGCGACTGGAGCTTCAGCGTGTTCAAGAAAGGCCCCTTCCTTGCCCCGGAGGGGATCGCGCTGGTTCCCACCGCCGCCGGCACCCGCTTCTACGTCGCCGACACGGCGGCGCCCGGGGGAAACAGCAGCACCACCGCGCCAGGCGGCTTCGGCGGCCTGTTCAGCTGGCTCGGCAGCGCCGCCCCCGAGGTCCTCTTCACCCCGAAAACTTCCGGCGGCGTGCTGCAGATCCCGACCGCGCTGGCCCAGTCCTCGGACGGCAAGACCCTCTTCGTCGGCTCCAACGACGGTCTCGCCGGCAAAGGCGCGATCGTCGCGATGAACCTCGCCGACGGCAAGCTGCGCACCCTCGCCGGAGGCTTCTCGCTGCCGTCGGGGATCGCGGTCGCACCGCCGAAACGGGTCGAGGTGAAAGTCGACACGGGCGGCAAAGGCACCGCGGCGACGCCGAACGGCGTGACGACCACCGTCACCTCGCCCCAGCAGCCGGTCGGGGTGAGGGCCGGCGTCGTCGTCAACGTTCCCGGCGGCTTCCGGCCCGGCGCGGGGGCCTCGAAAGCCATCCAGGTGAAGGCGGTGACGAAGACCGTCCCGGCGGGCAAACGGGGTACCAAGGTCAGGGTGCCCTTCCCGGCGGCGCTGCGCCGGTCGATCAAAGCCGCCCAGCGAGCGGGCAGGAAGGTCAAGGCCAAGGTCACGGTCGTCGTCACGGCCGGCAACGGCTCCTCGCGCAAGATCGTCAAGCGGGTCCTGGTCAAGCCCGCCGGCTGAGCGAGAGCTCGACCGAGCTAGAGCCGCGCGGGGGCGACCCTGCCCTGGCGGAGCGCGAGGCGGTGCTGGGCCAGGGCGGCAAGCAGGCTGAGGACCAGGGCGGCGGCCGCGTAGACGATCGCGGTCGGGCGCAGGCCGACCGCGGAGCTGGCCAGACCGGCGGCCAGGGCGGGCAGGCTGAAGGCCAGGTAGGAGATGACGTAGAAGACCGCGAAGAGGCCGCCGCGCTCCGCGGGCAGGGCGATGCTGGCGATCGTGCCGAAGGTGCCGCGGGCGGAGGCACCGAAGCCGATGCCGGCAACCAGCGTGCCGAGCGCCGC
Organism: Solirubrobacterales bacterium; assembly: GCA_033856455.1. Classification (GTDB taxonomy): domain Bacteria; phylum Actinomycetota; class Thermoleophilia; order Solirubrobacterales; family 70-9; genus VAYN01. The sequence continues at coordinate 31,282 of JAWVEZ010000022.1, forward strand.
GAGGACGACGGACTCGGCGATCAGGCCGACCAGGGTGACGGCGAGGCCGGCTGCGAGCAGTCCGGCCGAGAGCATCAGCGCCCGCGACAGCTCCCAGCGGCGCAGGCGGACGATCGTCACCGCGCCGGTGCCGCAGAGCAGGGTGACGACCAGCCCGCCGATCACGTGGTTGGGCAGGTCGAAGATCTCCGTCGCCACCGACGGGCCCAGGGAGAGGTAGAGGCCGCCCAGCCCCCAGCTGGCGATCAGGATCGGGACCAGGGCGAGGATCTCGGAGCGCAGGCGCGGCGGCACGCCGAGCCGCGGCCGCAGCGAGGCCCGCGCGCCGGGCCGGCGGGCGCCGGTCTCCGGCATCCGCCAGGCGACCAGCGCCGCTCCCAGCAGCCCGGCCAGGATCAGCAGGTAGACGAGGCTCGTCGACCAGGGCCCGTACTCGACCAGGACCCCGGCGGCGAGGGCGCCGACCGCGAGCCCGGCGATCGGGGCGAAGCCGCTGACCAGCCCGGCGAGGGACGGGTTCTCGGGCGGGTTGAGGTCGACCAGGGCCGCCCCCATCGCGGTCATCGCCAGCCCGGTCGCGATCCCCTGGACCACCCGCGCGGCGCCGAGCGCCGGCACACCGTCGGCGACGACGAAGAGCAGCATCGCGACGACCTCCAGCCCGATCGCGGCGGCGATCACCGGGCGCCGCCCGACATGGTCGGAGAGGCGGCCGCAGACGAGCAGGGTGGCGAGCAGGCCGAAGACGTAGAGGGCGAAGACCAGGGTCAGCGTGGTCGCCGAGAAGCCCCACTCGTCCTGGTAGACGACGTAGAGCGGCGTCGGCGCCGCCGAGGCGGCCAGGTAGAGGGCTAGGATCGCGCCGAGCGCCCAGAAGGTCCGCGAGCGGGAGAGGGTTTCCAAGCCGCTGACGATAGACCCGGCGTACCCTCTAGCTTCCGACCATGCTCTTCCGCCAGATCATCCACGAGGACCTCGGCTGCGCCTCCTACTTCGTCGCCGACCGCGAATCCGGCGTCGCCGTCGTCGTCGACCCGCAATGGGACGTCGACCCCTACCGGCGCCTGGCGCGCCTGCACGGGGTGCGGATCGGCCACCTGCTGGAGACCCACAACCACGCCGACCACGTCTCCGGCCACGGCCGCCTGGCGCGCGCGACCGGGGCGACGATCCACATCCACGCGCTGGCCGAGGCCGAGTACGAGCACGAGCCGTTCGGCGACGGCTGGGCCCTGGAGCTCGGCAGCCTGCGGGTCGAGGCGATCCACACGCCCGGCCACCGCCCCGAGCACACCGCCTTCCTGCTCAGCGACAGCAGCCGCGACGGCACCCCCTGGGCCCTGCTCAGCGGCGACTCGCTGTTCGTCGGCGACGTCGCCCGTCCCGACCTCGCGGTGGAGCCGCGCGAAGGGGCCGCGCAGATGTTCCAGACCCTGCACCAGCGCCTGATGACCCTCGACGACGAGGTCGAGGTCTGGCCCGGCCACCTCGGCGGCTCGCTCTGCGGCGGCTCCGGGCTCGACCTCAAGAACTGCTCGACGATCGGCTTCGAGCGGCGCCACAACCGGGCGCTGGGGATCGGCAGCGAGGAGGAGTTCGTCGCCGAGGCGCTCGGCAGCCTTGGCGACAAGCCGCCGAACGTGGCGGAGATCGTCGCCCTCAACCAGGGGCCGCTGGTCGACGACTTCGGCACCCCGCAGCCGATGTCCCCGCACGAGGTCGAGGAGTGCGTCGCCAACGGCGCCGTGGTGATCGACGGCCGCACCAACGAGCAGTTCGACGAAGCCCACATCGGCGGCGCGCTCAGCGCCTCCTCCTACGACACCGGCTTCGCGACCAAGGTCTCGCGGGTGGCCCCGCGCGGCGCCGACGTGATCGTCGTCGCCGCCTCCAGCGGCGACGAGCGCGCCGCGGCGGAGCTATTGGCCGCGGTCGGGATGCGGGTGCGCGGCTTCCTCGAGGGCGGGATGACCGCCTGGCGGGTGGAGGAGCGGCCGGTCGAGCGGATCGAGCTGATCGACCCCGAGGAGCTGGCGGCGCGGGTCGAGGGCGCGGAGCCACCGCTCGTGCTCGACGTCCGCAACGCCGCCGAGTACGCCGGCGAGCACATCCCGGGCTCCCTCCACATCCCCTACGGGGACCTCGGAGAGCGCTTCGAGGAGCTGCCGCGCGAGCGCCGGATCGCGACGATCTGCCGCGGCGGCAAACGCAGCGGCCTCGCCGCCTCGATCCTGCAGCGCGAGGGCTTCGACGTGGTCCACGTCGGCCAGGGCGTCGGCGTCTGGCGCCAGGGCGGCCACCCGGTCGAGAGCGGCGACCCGGCCGCGGTCTGACGCGCTCGATGGATTGACCACGCTCTGGCGTGGTTAAAACGTCGAGCGCGTCTTAGATCGAGGCGAGCGCGGCGTCGATCGCGGTTTCGCCGCCGACGACTTCGAAGCTGCGGTCGATCGTGTGCCGCAGCTCGAGGCAGGCGGCGAGCACCGCGGCGACGTCGGCGCGGCTGATCTCGACCCGCTCGAGGTCCTGCCCGACCTTGACCGGGCCGCGCGGCGGGTCGTCGGTCAGCGGTCCCGGCCGCACGATCGTGTACTCGAGCCCACTGGATTCCAGGGCGCGGTCGGCCGCGGCCTTCGCCCGCAGGTACTCGCCGAACACGCCGCCGCCCGCGGCGGGCGGTTTGCCGGCGCCGATCGAGCTGACCATCAGGTAGCGCCGGACCCCCTCCTGCTTCGCCGCCTCGATCAGCTTCAGGGCGCCGCCCAGGTCCACCGTCTTCTTGCGCTCCGCGCCCGAGCCCGGCCCGGCGCCGGCCGCGAAGACCACCGCTTCGGCCCCGCGCACCGCGGCGGCGACATCGCCGTCGCCCTCGAGGTCGCAGAGCACCGGCTCGATCCCGGCCGCGTGCAGGTCGTCCTTGTGCTCGGGGTTGCGGATCAGGCCCCAGACGATGTCGCCGCGTTCCACCAAGAGCCGGCCCAGCAACATCGCGATCTTTCCGTGCCCACCGGCAATTGCGACCTCCATGCGGGGATTATCGCGAACCCGACGGATCGCCCCGCTATGGTTTCGCTTACTGAATTTTGGGTATGCTCGGTTCCTGCAGAGCCGTCGGGAGGCGGAGCAGACCTACCTAGGAGGGATATCGATGCGGCGAGGGACGTACGGGTTGGCGCTGGGACTGATCGCGACCGTGATGGCGATGGCGGCGGTGCTGATCCTGCCAGCGGTCGCCGGCGCCTGGGCACCGGCCAAAACGGCGGCGATCCACCCCGGCGTGCAGACCTTCACCCAGGGCGGCCAGTGCACCGCCAACTTCGTCTTCAAAGAAGGCGAGGCCGTATTCATCGGCCAGGCCGCGCACTGCTCGGGGACCGGCGGGCAGACCGAAACCGACGGCTGCACCAGCGGCTCGCTGCCGCTCGGCACCGCGGTCGAGGTGACCGGCGCCAAACAGCCAGGCACCCTCGTCTACAACTCCTGGCTGGCGATGCAGGCGGCCGGCGAGACCGACCCCGACGCCTGCGCCTACAACGACCTCGCCCTGGTCCGGCTCGCCGCTTCCGACGTCGCCAACGTCAACCCCTCCGTCCCGGGCTTCGGCGGCCCGACCGGGGTCGGCTCGGCGGGCGGCACCGGCTCCACCGTCTACTCCTACGGCAACTCGGAACTGCGCGGCGGGATCACCAAACTCAGCCCCAAGCAGGGCATCGTGATCCAGAGCGAAGGCAACGGCTGGAGCCACAACGTCGTCACCCTGACCCCCGGCATCCCCGGCGACTCCGGCAGCGGCTTCCTCAACGACACCGGCGCGGCGATCGGCGTGCTCAGCACCCTGCAGCTGGCGCCGCTGCCCGCCACCAACGGGGTCGGCGACCTCGCCAAGGAGCTCGCCTACGCCCGCTCCCACAGCCAGTTCGGCTCGGTTGCGCTGGTCCCCGGCACGGAGCCCTTCAAAGCGAACCTTCTCGGAGCCATCCTCGGCTCTTGATCCAGAAGTCCCATCCAGTCCCGCCGCCGCGCCTTTCCCTGGGGCGCGGCGGCGGTCCCCCTAGCTTCAGCTAGTCCAGCTCCGCCAGCAGCCCTTCGAGGTCGAGCGGGTGCGTGTACATGCGGACCTTCTCCCCCGGCTGCGGCTGCGGCCACTCCTCTTTGGGCCGGTCCCAGTAGAGCTCGACCCCGTTCCCGTCGGGGTCGTCGAGGTAGAGCGCCTCGCTGACCCCGTGGTCGGAGGCGCCGGTGAGGCGGATCCCGGCCTCGATCAGCCGCGCCAGCGCGTCGGCGAGAGTGGCGCGGGTCGGGTAGCGGATCGCCGTGTGGAAGAGACCGGTGGTGCCGCGGGCCGGCGGCGGGCCGCCTTTCGATTCCCAGGAGTTGAGGCCGATGTGGTGGTGGTAGCCGCCGGCCGAGATGAAGGCGGCGTCGGGGCCGTAGCGCTGCATCAGCTCGAAGCCGAGCACGCCGCAGTAGAACTCCAGGGACCGTTCGAGGTCGGAGACTTTGAGATGGGCGTGGCCGATGTCCACGCCCGCGGGGATGGTGTAGGAAGAGCTGGTCCGCATGGTCCCGTTATGCTACACCCCTCCGCATTTATAGACGGGTGCTACTATCAGCATCTGTTCAAAGGAGACACCCATGAAAAAGAAGACTGCCAAGAAGATGAACCTCACCCGCGAGACGCTGAAGACCCTGGACTCCCAGAGCCTCGAGGCCATCGCGGCCGGCGCCGGCTGCCAGGAGAGCGTCGTGATCTGCAGCATCCAGCACACCTGCGTGAGCTGCAAGCCCACCGAGGTCAACTGCGCCTGACCGCCCTCGCCGGAGCCTCCTTCGGGGGGCTCCGGTTTTCGCTTCCGGCATGGGTCCTGCAAAACTCCTCCAGG
>JAWVEZ010000023.1:0-28668 GCA_033856455.1 Solirubrobacterales bacterium
GCCCGGCGCCAGCCCTCCAGCAACTCGGCGTGCTCCCCCAGCCCCTGCGGACCACGATCGCCGTAGAGCCCGCGGATCAGGCCGGCCTGCCGCTCGGTGGTCGCCAGCCTGGCCAGCTCGACGACCGCGCTCGCGCGCCGCGCCGGCTCGCGGTCCACCTGCAGAAGCTGCCAGGCGGCGACCGCCTCGAAGCTCCCCTCCTGCTCGGCTCGGCCGCGGACCGCCTCCCGCGCCACCGGGTCGGCGCCGACGTGGCGCAGGGCCGAGAGCGAGCCGCCCTCGCCAACCGCGGCGGCCAGCTTCAGGGCGACGCTCTGGACCAGGAAGTCGTTGCCGGCGGCGGCTGCCGCGCCGTAGGCGCGGCGCACCTCGGGATCGTCGAAGTCGGCGGCGATCGCGCCCGCCAGCTCACGGTCCAGAGCGGTGTTGCAGCCGATCAGGCCGAGGCGGACGCCGGCGCCGAGAGCCCCCCCGAGGCGGCCGCTGCCGACCGCCTCGGAAACCTGCTCCAACCAGGTCGCGAGCACCCCCACCGAGGGCTGGGTCGGCGTTGCCGAGACAACCTGCTCGGCAACCGCGCCGGCCCGCTCCAGGAAGCCGAGGAGGCGACGCAGAGACTCGTCCGCCAGGTCGGCCGCCTCCGGGCCCTCGCCTCCCCGCGCCAGCGCGTGCAAGGCCCCCCACTCGCGCAGCGACTGCTCCGAGTCGTCGGCCGGGATCGCCGCGGCGAGCGGCACCGCGGCGGCGAGCGGCACCGCTTCGCAGCGGCGACGCAGCGCCGCCACGACCGCGGCGACCTCGCCGGGGGCGGCGAGCTCGACCCGTCCCGCCCGCACCGCCAGCTCCGCACCCAGATCCGCGGCGGCGAGGCCGGCCGGGAGCTCCCGGGTCGCCGCCGCGACGGCCTCCGCGCCGGTCGCGGCGAGCGCGGCGGCGACCCGCGCGTAGAGCGAGGGGCCGGGTCCGGCGGCCGCGGTGGTCTCGACCAGCGCCACCTGGGTGCCCAGCTCGTAGGCCGGAAAGTCGACGTCGCAGGCGGGCGTGGTGACGCAGAGGCGGACCGCCTCGGCAACCCGGGGCCGCCCGTCGAAGGTGGAGAAGGTGAGCTCCGCGACCCGGTCGGGGGGCAGCGCGAAGCTGACCCAGGCGACCCAGGCGGCGGCCAGCGCCGGCTCGGGCTCCACCACCACCGCCCGGGGCCCGCCGAGCACGGCCCCCAGGCAGGCGTCGAGAACCGCGGCCAGCGCTCCCGGGCGCTGGGCGACCAGCTCCGCCAGGACCGACTCGAGCTCGACCGGGCCCGGTTCGACCCGGGGGAGCAGCGGCAGCTCGGTGCTCGAGGACTCGCGGACCGTCCAGTGCGGCGCCCCCCAGAGCTCGATCGGCAGCAGCCCCTCGAAGCCCGCCCCCTCGGCGACGAGAATGTGACTGAAGTAGTTGCCGAAGCGACCGCTGTCCGGCTCCCCGTCGGCGCCGCGGAACTCGCGCCCCACGTAGGCGGTTCGCGAGAGGACCGGGCCGACCCCCTCGACCGGGAGGTAGCGGAGGCTGACCGGCAGCTGCTCGATCTCGGTCGCGCTCGGCTCGAACGGCGCGTCGGGAGCGGTCCGATAGCCGGCGTGCGCGGCCGCCAGCCGCACCAGCTGCTCCTCGTCGAGACCGGGGCTGGCGGCGTTGAACTGGAACCCGGCGTGGCCGGAGAGCCCGCTGCGGCAGGAGGTGTGGAAGGCCTGGCGATAGCTCATCCCGGCAGCGCCCCCCAGGTCTCGAGCATCCACAGCACCGGGTCCTCGACCCGGTGCGGCGCGACCCCGTTGGGCAGTCGCGATTCGACCGGGCTGGCCCCGAGGGCGGAAACCCCGAAGTAGGAGCTGTGAGCGAACTCCTGCCTGACGTAGGCGTCCAGCCGCTCGCCGATCCAACCGACCAGGTCGCTGCGCACCGCGGCGCTGACGCTGCGCGCCACCTGCGAATCGAAGCGACCGTCGTGGGCGGGAAGGGAGAAGACCGGGTGGCCCTCGGGGAGCAGCGGCCGGACCGCGTCGAACTTGGAGACGGCGAGCGCCAGCGGCACGTCGATCGGCTTCCCGGCCGGGATCGCCCGCGCTTCCCGCAGCAGGGAAGAGACGCGCCCGAGCATCTGGTAGGTGTCGGCGGGCTCTTCGGGCAGCTCGACGGACCCCTCCAGCTCGTCGCGCACGGAGGGGATCTGCAGCGGGTCGACGAGCAGGATGAGACCGTGGGACTGGGTGATGTAGCGGGCCTCCCGCTCCAGCACGTCGAGTGACTGCAGGTCCTCGCCGGCGCTGTCGAAGAACACGAGGTTGCTCTGCGAGGCCGCGCCCCCGGAGCCGAGGCTGAGGCGCGCCACCAGCGGTTCGCCGACGCTCTTGTCCCCGCGCGCCGACATCGTCGGCGCGAGCGCCTTCCCCTCGCCGTAGAGACGGGGCATCAGCTCTTGGTCGACCCGGCGGCGGCTGGCGTCGTCGAGCAGCATCAGGGAGCCGTCGAAGCGCGGTCCGACCCGGTGCTCCAGCTCGTGCAGGGCGACCGCGATGAAGTTGCTCTTGCCCGCGGCCTTGGTCCCGATCAGCCCCATCGAACGGCTTGGCGCCTCGGTGAAGCGCTGGGGCAGGTCGGAGTGGCAGTTCGGGCAGACCGGCCGGGTCGGCGCGCCGCAGGAGCAGCGGACCGGGCTGCCCCGCTTCGCGGCGAAGGCGCGTCCGAAGCGGCCTTGGTGCTCCATCACCCGGGGGGCCGGCTGGGCGCCGCCGCCGCGCAACCGCGCCTGCCGCTCGTCGGGCTCGCGCGGGCAGCGCTGGGCATCGCCGCTGGTGCAGCGGAAGGCGGCGACCCTGGTCGACCAGGGCTCGAAGCAGTAAGGGCAGAGGACGTTGCGGGACGCGGCCATCGCTCAGCTGACCATCAGCTCGTCGACCATCGGGTCGAAGAGGACGTGCGAGCCGGCGGCGCTCGCCGAGCCGAGGAACATCCGCACCGCGAGCGGCCGCCCCAGCTCGCGCAGCTCCAGGGTCGAGCTGCGGGGACCGTCGCCGCCGAGCCGGGCAAGCACGGTGCCGTCGCTGGCGCTGCGCGGCAGGATGTCGCCTTTTCGGCCGACCAGGAGCAGTTCCGGCAGCGAGCCCTCGGCCGGCTCGGATACCTCGACCTCGAGCCGCTTCGCCTTCAGCCGGCCGACCCTCCGCACCGAGTAACGGACCTCGGTCTTCTGCTCGCTGCGCAGGGTCGCCCGTGCGCCCTTGCCGGCGGTTGCGGCGAAGACCAGCTCGCCATCGCTGCGGACGCCGGGGAAGATGGCGACGAAGATCGAGCGCGCCTCGCCGGCTTCGAGCGAGCAGCCGCCGCGGTCCTTGTACTCGCCGATCCCGAGGTCGACCGTCGCCGCGCTCGGGTCGTCGGGCCCGCTCGGCTGGCGGTCGTGGCGCCAGGCGACCCGCGCCAGCTTGATCGACTCCGGCCAGGTCCAGGTGACGACGACGTTCCGGCCGCTGGGAACGGCGCCGGCGTTGGCGATCTCCGGCAGGACGACGTGGCGGGTGGCGACGCCGGCGATCGCCAGCGAGCCGGCGACGGTGACCGGCAGGTAGAAGCAGGCGCCGGTCGCGGGGTGGCGGTCGGCCGCGACGGCGCCCTCGAGGGGGAGCGACTCGCCGAGCTCGGCGAGTCGGCCGGGATCGAGCTCGGAACCGACCCCGACCTCGGGATCGGATCCGCACCTGAGGATCACGACGGTCCCGGCGGGCGGCGGTTCGAACCCGATCCGCACCCCCGGGGAGGCCGCCTGGATGCGCAGCTCCCGCAGCGGCTGCGGCCGCGCGACCGGCTCGGCGAAGACGGTCTGCCCGGGCGTCCGCACCAGGCCGCCGTCGGTGCCCGCGTACTCGACCGCGACCGTGTAGGCGTAGCGCTGCCCGTTGGTCACCGACCGGTCGCTGACCCCGGCGGCGTCGGGCGCGATCCTCACCGGGGCGGCGCCGCTCTCGTCGCGGCGCTCGACGACGACCCGGCCGGCACCGGCGAGCACGGCCCAGGAGAGCCGCACCTCGCCGTCTCCCCCGGCGGCCCGCAGCCGTCCGACCTCCGGTGCGACCACGACGGGGTCCGAACGCACCGACGAGGAGCTGGCGCGGCCCCGGGTCGCGGCGACCGCGTAGCGGACGACCGCGCCGGCCGGCGCCGAGAGGTCTTCGAGCTGCGGTTCGTCGGCGTCGCCGACCCGCGACTCGACCCCGCCGGGCACGCTGATCCGGGAGACCGCGTAGCCCGCGCCCCGGGTCGGCGAGGGGCCCCAGCGAACCAGCATCCCGGCGCCCCCCGAGACGGCTTCGACCGCGCCGGGCGGGTCGGGCGGCAGCCGGTCGAGCTCGTGCTCGGCGTCGGAGTGGTCGGCGACCAGCCGCAGCACCTCGACCAGGGCCTGCTCGTACTCCTCGGCTTTCAGCCCCCGGCTCGCCGCGAACTTCGCCTCCGCCTGGTCGATCCGCTCGCCGACCGCGTCCAGGGCCTGGTCCGGAAGCTCGCCGCCCGGCCCCGCCAGATCCTTGGCCGACCCCGAGAGCTCGGCCAGCAGCCGGCGCATCGCGAACAGGCGGCGTTCGGACCGCGCCGCTTCGACTTCGTCCCAGCGCCGCTTCGCCGCCTCCGAGGCGGCGTTGACCCGGCGCGCCGCCGCCGCGACCTCGGCCCCTTCCCTGCCCAGCACCGCGCCCGCCGCCTCGACTTCGTGCCGGGCCTGGGCGAGCCATCCGTCGTCGAGCAGCGCGTCCAGGCGGCGCAGCGCCCGGGTCGCCTCGGCGTGGCGGTAGAGGTCGGCACCGCAGGACGAGCAACCCCCCGAAGTCGCATCGTTGCGTTGACCGCAGGCGGGGCACGAGGCGAACAGCGCCGTGCCGCACTTGCGACAGCGCTCGTCGCCCGCGTCGCGCGGATGGGGGAAGTTGCAGGAGGGGCAGGCGACGATGTCGACGACGCCGCCGGAACGAACCACCGCGCCGTTCTCCCGGGCCAGCTCCGCGATCACCTGCTGGGCCAGCTCCGGCGTCAGGCCGAGCTCGAGCGCCCGTCGCTTCAGCTGCTCGGCCTCGACCTCGTCGACGACGCCGTCGGTAAAGGCGCCGAACGCCTCCGGCTCGAGCGCCTCGCGGACGTCGGTGGCGAGCCCGTTCACGTAGACCGCGGGGTCGGTGTCGAGGAGGTGCACCTTGATCAGCGAGAGGACCGCCATCCAGGCCTCTTTCAGGTTGGTGACCCCGGTCGAGTTGATCGCCGCGACCTTGGAGTCGCGGCGCGCCGCCACCTCCGTGGCCTCGGCATCGATCTCGAGCTCGAGCGCGTGGAAAAGGCTGAGCCCCACCCGCGGCTCGCCGAGGCTCTGGGCGAGCGCGGCAAGGCGTCCGGCGATTTCGTCGCGGACGCCGGCTTCGAGCATCGGCGTCTCCGCCGCTTGCGGGGCGGCGTCGAGCTTCGCCGCGGCGACGTCGGCGGGGATTCCGGCCCGCGTCGCCAGCTTCTCCAGCTGGGCCCGGCGCGCCGGGTCGAGGCCACCGGCCGCGATCACCTCGCCCAGCAGGCGCTCCCAGTGCTCGGTATCGCGGCGCCGGGCCTCCTGCTCGGCCTGCTCTCGGTTCCGCGTCTCCTCGGCGATGCGCTCGCGCTGGCGGGCGTCGCCGAGGGTCAGCTTGGCTTCCGCGTGCTGTTCGCGGAAGGCCCGGACCATCGGCCCGTAGCGCGGGTGCTCGGACTGCTTGTCCCAGTAGCGTTTGACCTCGTCCAGGCGCGCCGCGATCGCCTCGTCGTCGGCGTCGCCGACGTCGAGCAGATAGCGCTCGTAGAGCGAGGGCAGCTCGGGCGAGCCGAGCGCCGGCCCGAGCACCTCGGCGAGGTACCGCTTCTGGTCGAACTGCCTCATCGGCGTCCCTAGGCGCGCTTCATCGCGGCCACGCGCTCGGCACCGGCGGCGATCTGCTCCTGGCTCATCACCGCGCCCTCGGCCTCGACCTCGAACTCCAGCTCGGCGCCGCTGTGGTGGGTCGCCCGCGCCCGGAGGACGCCGCTCGCCGACATCGAGAGGGTGACGTTGAGCGGGGTGCCGACCGGGTCGGTGCCCGGCAGCCCCTGCAGCAACCCTTCGCCGATGTGTTCGTTGTGGTCGGGTTGCTCGGAGAGGTCGGACCCCGCCTGCTGCCAGAGCTCCAGGTTGACCCGCATCTGGTTGGGGACCGTCGTCCCGTAGGTGCGCGGCTCCGGTTCGGCCGGCAAGGGCGTGTTCGGGCCGATCACGTGATCGATCCAGAAGTCGCTCGGGCCCGCCGTCGCCGGATCGGCGTCGTCGCGGAGCAGCTTCACCCCGAACCCGCGCGAGCAGACGTTGGTCACTTCGGTGTCGCGGACGCGCTGCACGGTGTCGACCGCGACGCCCATCTCCTCGGCGACCTTCTGCTCGACCGCGGGCGTGCTGACGTCCCCGCCCTGGGCCGCCGCCTCTTCGTCGAGCTTGGCCCGCAGCTCGGCCTGGAAACCGAGCAGGGCGGCGCCCTTGGCGACCGCCTGGTTGGCGTCCTCGAGCTCCGGCGCCCAGCCTTCGAAGTTGGCCGAGAGCGCCTCGGCGACCGCGGGCATGAAGGACGAGCCGCCGACCAGGAGGACGCGGTCGATCTGCGTGACCCCGAGCTCTTCGGCCTTGGCGACGGTTTCGCGCGTGAACTGGACCGTCTGGTCGAGCAGGTCCCGGGTGGCCTGCTCGAACTCCTCGCGGGTCAGCTCGACGTTGTCGCGGACGCTGCCCGAGACGACCAGCTGGGAGACCGAGTCGCGCAGGGTCAGGGCACGCTTCAGCTCCTCCGCCCCGAGCCGCAGCTCGGCCGTGGCGATTTCGTCGTCCAGCGGGTCCGGCGCCTCCGGGTGGGCCTCGACGAACTTGCGGGCCAGGAGGTTGACCACCTGCTGGTCCCACTGGGTGCCACCCAGGCGGTGGTTGCCGCCGGTCGCGACGACGCGGATGTGGCTGCCGGCGTCAACCGGCTCGAGGCGGATCACGGTGACGTCGAAGGTGCCGCCGCCGAGGTCGTAGACCAAGACCGTTTCGTCGACGTCGGCGCCCTGGGCGAACCCGTAGGACATCGCCGCGGCGGTCGGCTCGTTGATCACGTCGATCACCTCGAGGCCGGCCATCTTGCCGGCCGCGATCGTCGCCTCCCGCTCGACGATCCCGAAGTAGGCAGGGACGGTGATCACCACCTTCTCCACCTTCTCCCGGGTCTGCAGCTCGGCGTCCTCGCAGATCGCCTTCAGGGTCTGCGCCGAGACTTCCGCCGCATTCCACACCGTGCCATCGGCCTCGAAGCGCCACTCGCCGTCGCCCATCTGCCGCTTCACCAGCTCGCAGACCCGGGCGGGTTCGAGTTGCATCTGGCGCTTGGCCTCCTTGCCGACCTGGATGTCATCCGGGCCGACGAACATCACCACCGAAGGCGTGACCGGATCACCGTCACGGTTGTTGATCACCACGGGCCGACCGAAGTCGTCCACTTTCGAAATGCAGGAATAGGTAGTGCCGAGGTCGATCCCCCACACGGTGGTCGACTTCTCACCATCGGCTTTCTCCATCACTTACGGCCTCCCAGACGTATTGATTTTGAAGAGAACGGTCTTATCGTCGAGCCGAGCTAGCCCGGCTCGAGGTAGCGGTAGGCGCGGACCTCGACGACCCGGATCAGGTCCCCGGAGTCCCAGCGGAAGCCCTGCCTCACCACCTCCGCGACGGTCTTGTCGAGCCCCTCGTCGTCGGTTTGCTCGATCCCACTGGCGCTGTGCGCGCTCGGGTCGAACGGCTCGCCGCGCTCGGGCGCGAACGGCTCGATGCCGTTGCGGGCCAGCGTCTCGACCAAGCTCTCCTGGACCAGCCGCAGATCGTCGGAGTCGGCGCCCGCGGTGCGCATCCGCCCGACGTCGTCGTGGAGGCGCAGCAGATCGCGGACCAGCGGCATCTGGGCGCTGCGGATCTCCCCCGCGCGGAGGTTCTGGTTCTCGGTATGCAGCTTGTCCACCAGGTCCGACTGACGGCCAAGCAGGCGGTGTGACTCCTCGAGTCGTGAGTCGAGCCGCTGCAGCGCCAGCCGCAGCTCGTCGTCAGCGTCCTCCTCGCCGACGGGAGCCTCTTCGGAGGCCGCCTCGGCCTCCGGCTCTGACTCGGTCCGCTCCTCGGCCGGCGCAGCGTCGAGCACCTGCTCGGACACCTCCGCGGCTGACTCCACTTCAAGCTCTCTTGGCGCCGACTCCCCCATCAGGCCGCGAAACCTTACCGTAAGTTTCCATGAACGCTCAGCGAGTTACTCACATTTAACGATTACACACTGGTTTTTCAATCGACACCGAATTCGGCAAGTCGGGCCGTGAGGTCGCCGATCGAGATCGCCCCCTCCCGCAGGACCCGCCACTCGCCGCCGTCGTCGATCGCGGTGATGTCGACCACGGTCGAGGGCAGACCGGTCAGCTCGCCGCCGTCGATCGCCAGGTCGGCGCCGGCGAGGATCGAGTCCGGCACCTGCTCGAAGCGCGACGGCGCCGGCTCGCCGCTGCGGTTGGCCGAGGTCTGGAAGATCGGGACCATCGCCCCGCCCAGCGGCCCGCCGAGCAGCCGCACGCCGAGCCGGCCGGCGTCCTCGCGGCAGGCCAGCGGGTAGCGCCGGTCGGGGTTGGCGACGACCAGGGTCAGCGGCCCCGGCAGCAGCGCGCTGACCGCGGCTTTGGTGCGGGGGCCGAGCCCGGAGACCAGCTCCCGCATCGCCAGCGGCGAGAAGTACATGACCGCCGAGGGCTTGCCGTCGTCGCGACCCTTCAGCTTGTGGATCCGCTCGATCGCCGCCGGGTCGAGCGGGTCGCAGGCGAGCCCGTAGAGCCCGTCGGCCGGGAAGACCACGACGCCGCCGCCGGCGACCGTCCCCTCCAGCGCCGCCCGCACCGCCGCCGCCCCGTCGCGCTCGATCGAAAGCCGCTCGCTCACCGCTCCTCCTCTTCTACACGCCCTGGCGTGTACGAAAGGCCAACCACGACGCGCTCGATCCCGGCGAGGTCGCGGCGCACCTCGATCGCCCCGAATCCCGCCCCCCGCATCAGCTCGGCGACCGCTTCCGCCTGCCCGACGCCAACCTCGACGCCCAACCCACCCACCGAGTTGCGGGATCTTCTCGCCAGGGCGAAGTAATCGGCAACCGGGGGGATCAGGGCGCGGTAGGCGTCGAGGCCGTCGGGGCCGGCGAGCAGGGCCTCGCGGGGCTCCCAGTCGCGGACCTCGGGCTGGAGCCCGCTCCAATCGCCGTCTGGCACGTAGGGGAGGTTGGCCAGGACCAGGTCGAACGCCGGAGCCTCGCCCCCGGCGCCTGCGACCTCGCCCTCCCCACCCGGCCCGTCCCACGGCAGCGTCCCTTCGACGAACGTCACGCGCTCCGCCAGCCCCAGCCGCACCGCGTTCGCGCGCGCCACTTCCAGAGCCCCGGGCGAGGTGTCCGTCCCCACCACCTCGCACTCCGGCAGCTCGTCGGCCACCGCCAGCGCAATCGCCCCGGAGCCGGTGCCGACGTCGAGCACCCGGCGCGCTCCGCGCTCGACCGCCAATTCGACCAGCAGCTCGGTCTCCGGCCGCGGCACCAGCACCCGGCGGTCGACCGCCAGCTCGATGTGCCTGAAGCCTTTCCGTCCGAGGATGTACGCGACCGGCTCGCGCCGCAGGCGCCGCCGCACCTCCTCGCCAAACCTCCGAGCTGCCGGCGCCGGCAGCTCGGCGCTCGGCTCGGCCGCCAGCGCCGCTCGCCCGCACCCCATCGCCCCACCCAGCAGCAGTTCGGCGTCGAACCGCGCGTCCTCCACGCCCGCAGCCGTCAGCCCATCGACCGCCGCATCGAGCGCGTCGCGGACAGCCGCCATCTCAGCCCACCGCCGCGGCCTCGAGCCTCTGCCGCTTCTCCTCGGCGCTGAGCGCGTCGGTGAACTCGCCCAGGTCCCCGCCCAGCACCCCTTCGAGGTTGTGCGAGGTCAGCTTGATCCGGTGGTCGGTGACCCGGCCCTGCGGGAAGTTGTAGGTCCGCACCTTCTCGGAGCGCTCGCCGCTGCCGACCTGGGCCTTGCGCTCGGAGGCGATCTTCGCCTGCTGTTCGGCGATCTCGCGCTCCAGCAGCCGCGCCCGCAGCACCCGCATCGCCTTGTCCTTGTTCTGGAGCTGGGACTTCTCGTCCTGCATCGAGACCACGATCCCGGTCGGCTTGTGGGTGATCCGCACCGCCGAGTCGGTCGTGTTGACCGACTGGCCGCCCGGCCCGGAGGAGCGGTAGACGTCGATCTGCAGGTCGCTCTGGTCGACCTCGACGTCGACTTCCTCGGCCTCCGGCAGCACCGCGACCGTCGCCGTCGAGGTGTGGATCCGCCCCTGCGACTCGGTCTCCGGAACCCGCTGCACGCGGTGCGTCCCGCCCTCGAACTTGAACACCGAGTAGGCGCCGTCGCCTTTGACCCCGAGGGTCACCTCCTTGAAGCCGCCGGCGTCGGAGTGCGACTGCGAGAGCACCTCGGTCGCGAAGCCGCGCGTCTCCGCGTAGCGGGTCAGCATTTTGTAGAGGTCGCCGGCGAACAGCGCCGCCTCGTCGCCGCCGGTCCCGGCGCGAATCTCGACGAGCACGTTCTTGTCGTCGTTGGGGTCGCGCTCGACCATCGCTAGGCGGATCTCCTCTTCGAGCTGGGCAAGGCGCTCGGGCGCCTCCTCGGCGACCTTGCGCAGTTCCTCGTCCTCGCCTTCCTCGAGCATTTCCCGGGCGCCCTCGAGGTCGTCCTTGAGCGTCGCGTACTCGCCCGCCAGCCGGCGGGCCGGCTGCAGGTCGCGGTACTCGCGCCCGACCTCCGCGTAGCGCTCGCGATCCCCGATCACCTCGGGGTCGGACATCTGCGCCTCGAGCTCCGCGAAGCGCGCCTGGATCTGCTCGACAAGCTGCTCGATCATCGCTGCAAGCCTAGAGGCGCGTGGCCCTGACGGCTAAGCGACGATCTCGATGTGCTGCTGTTTCGCGGCCTCCTCGGGGTTCTCCCGAGCGAGGACGGCGTTGAGCGAGGCGATCGCCACCTCGAGCTGTTTTTCGTCGGGCTCGCGGGTGGTCAGGTTCTGGAGCATCAGACCCGGCCACATCACCGCCCGGACCCAGGCTTTGCGGCGGTTTTTGCCGGCCCACTTGATCACCTCGTAGGAGAGGCCGGCGATCAGCGGGATCCCGAGGATCCGCGAGGCCAGCAGCCAGTACCACTCGGGCAGCCCGATCGGCGCGAAGACGAAGATCGCCAGCACCATCACGATCAGCAGGAAGCTGGTCCCGCAGCGCGGGTGCAGGCGCGAGTAGAGCTTCGCCCGCTCCGGCGTCAGCTCGTCTTCGGCCTCGTAGCAGGAGATCGTCTTGTGCTCGGCCCCGTGGTACTCGAAGACGCGGCGCAGGTCGGGCATTTTGCTGATCGCGAGGATGTAGCCGATGAAGATCAGCGTGCGGACGATGCCCTCGACCAGCCAGAAGAGCAGCGGCGAGCCGAGCTGGTCCTTGATCAGGCTGGTCAGCCCGACCGGGACGACGAAGAAGAGGCCGACCGCGAGCAGCAGCGAGAGGAAGATCGTGAAGCCCCAGACCCAGCCGCCGATTTCTTCTTTCTCGCCCTCCTCGTCCTCCTCGAGCTGGGCGTTGGCGGAGATCGCCAGGGCTTTGAAGCCGATCTTCATCGACTCGCCGAGGGCGACGACGCCGCGGATCACCGGCACCCGCCAGAGCCGGTGGCGCTTCGCCCACGGCTTGATCGTCTCCGACTCGATCTCGATCTGGCCCTCTGGCGTGCGGACCGCGACCGCCCAGACGGCGACGCCGCGCATCATCACTCCCTCGAGCACCGCCTGACCGCCGACCGGCGCGTCGCGCTTGGCGACCAGGGCGCCGTCGGGCATGCGCACGTCGCGATCGCCGCCGCCGTTTCCGGCGGGGCCGTTGCTGCCGGCACCGTTGCTGCCCTCAGGCGGGGCGTGGGACGCCCGCGTCAAGCCCGACGGCGGGCTCACCGGACTACTTCCCGGCCCTGTGCTTTGCGGCGCGGCGCTGGAAGCGCTCGACGCGACCGCCGGTGTCGACCAGCTTCTGCTTGCCCGTGTAAAAGGGGTGGCACTCGGAGCAGAGCTCTACATGCAGGTCCTCTTTCGTGGACCGCGTGTAGAACTGGTTGCCGCACGAGCAATGCACGTTGGCAAGCGTGTAAGTGGGGTGGATTCCTGCCTTCATCTCTTTTAAGTCTAGAGAACTGCGCAAGTGGTGCCGATAGGCCCATGTGAAGCTCGCCACTCACACGCAGGAAACCGTCCCCGCCGGGCCCCTGCGGACCGCGATCGGAGTCGTTCTGGTCGGCGGCACGCTGCTGATCGCCGCTTCCGACTGGGCCGGGATCGGCGGCGCCGTCTTCGCCGACTTCGTCAACGGCCCGGTCTACGCCGCGGTCGTCCTCGCGGCCGGCATCGCCTGCCTGCTGAAAGCGCGGGCCAGCAGGCAGGAGCGCGGCGCCTGGATCTCGATCACCGCCGCGATCTTCGTCTCGGCGGTCACCGACACCTACTGGGCGGTCGCCTACGCCGACGTCGCCAACCCGCCCTTCCCCTCGGTCGCCGACATCGGCTACCTCGCCTTCTACCCGCTCGCGGCGACCGGGATCTTCCTGCTGATCCGCGCCCGGGCGCGGACCCTCGACTGGCGGCTCTGGATGGACGGGCTGATCGCCGGGCTCGGGACCGCGGCGGTCGGCGCCGCGATCGTCTACGAGTTCGTCGCCGACCGCGCTACCGGCACGCCGCTGGAAGTCATCGTCAGCCTCGCCTACCCGACGGGCGACATCCTGATGCTCGCCCTGGTGGTCGGGATCATCGCCCTGACCCGCTGGCGGCCGGGGCGCAGCTGGGCTCTGGTCCTGGCCGGCCTCGGCTTCCTGGTGATCGCCGACATCACGACGACGATGCAGTCGATCGGGACCGGACTGGAATCGGCCGACGACTGGGTCAAACCGCTCTACATGCTGGGCGCGGTCTGCATCGGCCTCGAGGCCTGGCAGCCGCCGGCCCGCTCGATCCCGCCGGCCGCCCGCTTCGACGGCTGGCGCGAGCTGATCGTCCCCGGCTTCTTCGCGCTGGTGATGATCGTCCTCTTCAGCCTCCAGCACTTCAGCCAGGCCAGCACGCTGACCACGGTGCTGTGGAGCGCGACGATGCTCGCCGTCGTCGCCCGCCTGGCGATCAGCGTGCGCGAGAACAAGCAGCTGCTGGAGCAGGTGCGGACCGACCCGCTGACCGGGCTCGGCAACCAGGGTGCCCTGCAGGTCGACCTCGATGCCCGCGCCCGGCGCGGCGAGGAGGAGCCGTTCAGCCTGCTGCTGCTCGACCTGAACGGGTTCAAGGCCTTCAACGACACCTTCGGACACCCGGCCGGCGACGCGATGCTGACCCTGCTGGGACGCCAGCTCGAGGGGGCGGTCGGGGCCGACGGCGAGGCCTACCGGGTCGGGGGCGACGAGTTCGCGGCCCTGCTCGACTGCCCGCCGGAGCGGCTGCCCTCCGCCTGCAAGCGCGCCGCCGAAGCGCTCACCGCGGCCGGCGACGGCTACGACCTCGGCGCCTCCTGGGGCACCGTCGCGGTCCCGACCGAGGCCGCCACCGCGCCCGCGGCGATGAAGCTGGCCGACGTGCGGATGTACGCCCAGAAGCAGTCGCGCCAGCTCGCGGCCGGGCCGACGATCCTGACCGCCGGAACCGCCGCCCTAAGGGTGACGCGGGACGGCGAAGCCGTCGAGCAGCGCGCCTAGGGTCGCGGTCACTTCGGCCCGGGCGGCGGGGTCCTCCTCGCGGGCGACCAGCATCGCCGCCTCGTCGAGGGCGCCGAGCAGCAGGTGGGCGAGCGGCTTGACCGGCAGCGGCCGGATCTCCCCCGCCTCGATCGCCGCGCCGAGGCTGGCCTCGATCAGGCCGAGCCCGTTGGCGGCGCCGATCTCGCGCCAGCGGTCCCAGCCGAGCACGGCGGGGGCGTCGTGGAGGGCGATCTGGCGCAGCTCCGGGTCGGCGCACTCGTCGAGGAAGGCCTCGATCCCGGCTTTCATCGCCGCCACCGGGCTCTCGAATTCCGAGCCGAGGACGATCCGCGCGACCCGCTCGGTCGATTCCGCCTCGAGCTGCATGTAGGCCGCCTCCAGCAGCTCGGCCTTGCCGCCGAAGTGGTGGTAGAGGGCGCCGCGGGTGACCCCGGCGGCGCGGACGCTCTCCTCGGTGGCGACGTCGTCGTAGCCGCGCTCGGTGAAGAGCTTGCGGGCGGCGGCCATCAGGGCAGCCCGGGTCGCCTCGGTTCTTTCGCCCTGCTTGCGCCGAACTTTCTTTGCTCTTTGCGGCTTTTCGGAGGGGTCGGGGGTCACATGCATACTGCTTGTATGTTACTACTCGGCCCATGGAGAAAAAGGAGATTCAACTCGAGTCCGGGCCGATCCGCTACCGCGAGGCCGGCGAGGGGCCGCCGATCGTCTTCGTGCACGGCTACCTGGTCGACGGCCGCCTATGGGACGGCGTCGTCGACCGGCTCGCCGACCGCTTCCGCTGCATCGCCCCCGACTGGCCGATCGGCTCGCAGCAGATCGCGATGAACCCGGACGCCGATCTGACTCCCCCCGGGGTCGCGGCGACGATCGCCGACCTGCTCGCGAAGCTGGGGCTCGAGGACGTGACCATCGTCGGCAACGACTCCGGTGGCGCGATGGCGCAGATCCTGGTCACCCGCCATCCCGAGCGGATCGCCCGCCTCGTGCTGACCAACTGCGACACCCACGAGAACTTCCCGCCGGGGATCTTCAAACACCTGCCGGCGCTGGCCAACCTGCCCGGCGGCATGGCTCTGATCGCGCTGCCCTTCCGCTCCGACGCGGTCGCCGCGCGAGCCTTCGCCCCCTTCACCAAGAAGCCACTTCCCAGAGATCTGATCCACTCCTGGATGGAGCCGGGGCGGACCGACCCCGCGGTCAAACGCGACCTGAAAAAGGTCACGGTGGGAATGCACCGCCGCTACACGCTGGAGGCGGCGGAGAAGCTTCGCGGCTCGCAGCTGCCGATCCTGCTCACCTGGGCGCCGGGCGACAAGTTCTTCCCGATCTCCTACGCGGAACGGCTCGCCGGCGACGCCGGAAACGCCAGCCTGGTGCGAATTCCCGACTCCAGCACCTTCGTTTCCTGGGACCAGCCGCAGCGTCTCAGCGAGGAGATCGCGCGGTTTGCGGAAACCGGTTGAACGGCCGATTTCCCCAAAATCCCGGCTTTTTCGCAAAGTGCAGATATTTCGTCCGACTGGGGAGCGAATCTTTCTCAACCCCCCTACACAGGACGGAGAGCTATGTCCAAGCAGATCTTCGACCAGGATCGGCCCAAGAGCACCATGGCGCAGCAACTCGACGAAGCCTTCGCCGGCTGCGACGTGTGGACGCTCGCCCCGCCGACTCAGCGTCGAAGCAGCCTCGATGTCAGCCCCCGCTCGCCGAGGTCCTCGAGGATCGTCGGCAGCGCCGCCGCGGTGCGGACCCAGGAGTCGCGCGCGCTGTAGTAGTCGGCGTCGTGTAGGAGCAGGATGTCGCCGGGCCCGGCTCCGGCGGTCGCGCGACGCGCGATCGAGCTGGGCGTCGCCCTTTTCGTCCAGTCGCGGCCCCACAGGGACCACAGCACCGGGCGCCAGCCGCGGTCGCGGATCGCGCGCAGGCCGAGTGCCGAGAACCGCCCGAAGGGCGGGCGGTAGTCGAGGACCTCCTGTCCCCCCGCGTCCTCGATCGCGGCCCGCGCCCGCTCGGCGTCCGCGATCAGCTCCGCGGGTCGGCGCAGCAGCTGGTCGCGGTGCCGGTGGCAGTGCAGCTCGACCCGGTGCCCGGCGGCGACGATCTCGGCGACCAGGGCCGGGCGCCGCTCGACCTGCTCGCCGGCGAGGAAGAAGGTGGCGAGGGCGCCATGCTCGCGCAGGACCTCCAAAACCGCCGGAGTGCCCGCCGGGTGCGGACCGTCGTCGAAGGTGATCGCGACGCCCTCCTCCCCCGGCTCGCGCATCAGCAGGCCGAGCGCCTCGCCGAGCCGCGGCACGACCGGCGCCAGCCCCGGCCCGGCGTAGGCCGCCGCGGCGGCGCCCAGCGCGACGCCCGCGGCGGCGGCGATCAAGGAGCGGCGGCCGTGTCTTCTTCGGCGGCGGAGCCCGTGGCGGCTTCGTCAGCCGGCGCGGTGACCTGCGCGGCGGGTTTCGCCTTAGCTTCGTTCTCCTTGCCGAAGTGAACCCGGCTGGTGACCGGCTTGGCGACGCTCCAGGGACTCTCTTTCTGGACCAGCGCCAGCAAGAGCACGAACGCGACCACGAGCAGGCACGCCGCCGCGACCACCCGCTCGGTGCGCAGGCGCCAGACCGGCTGGGGTCGCACCCGCGGGCGGACGTTGAGCGCCTGCGAGGCGATCGAAGGCAGCGAGGCGAACGAGGAGTCGGGTGAGCGGCGTTCGCCGGTGACGTGGCGCAGCATCGACTCCAGCTCGTGCTCGGAGCGCGCCACTTCGGCCAGGCCGAAGCGCTCGAAGGCGGCGTTGTTGGCGCGCAGGTGGCCGGCGTTGAAGCCGTAGGAGACGACCGGGCAGCCGCGGATGTGCGCCTCGAGCACGGTAAGTCCCGCGGTCGCGTGGACCATCGCGTCGGATGCCGCCATCCAGTCGCTCATCTGGTCGGAGAAGCCGAGGATCCGCACCTGCTCGTTGCCGGCGAAGCGCTGTGCGAGTCGCTCGCGGACGCCCTCGTTGCGGCCGGTGATGCAGGCGACCGTCGTGTCGCCGTCGGCGAGCGAGGACTCGATCGCGCCCTCGAGGTCGCCGATCCCCCAGCCGCCGCCGGAGACCAGGACCAGGCGCGCGTGGGCCGGCAGGTCGAGTGCCTCGCGGGCGTCGCGGCGGGTGCGCGGCATCAGGAAGTCGCTGGAGATCGGCGGCCGCATCCAGCGCACGCTGCCGGGGCCGGCGAGCTGTTCGACTTCCTCGATCGACTCCGGGTGGGTGACGTAGTGCATGTCGACCCCGGGGTGGACCCAGTAACGCAGCCCCGCCAGATCGGTGATCGCCGATTGCACCGGGATCTCGAGGCGGCGATTCTGGCGCAGCATGCCGAGCACCGCGGTCACCCCGGGGTAGGTCGAGATCACCACGTCGGGTTCGTGCTTGGCGATCAGCCGGACCAGGCCGCGGGCGCCGAGCAGGTACATCAGGTGATGGGCCAGCCAGCGGGTCGGCGCGAACTTGGTGATCAGCCAGTACTGGACGTCGAACAGCCAGTTCGCCCAGCGGAAGGTGAAGCGGGAGCCGCCGCGGACGACGGCCGAGAGCAGCTTGCCCATCGCCTCGAGGCCGTTGTCGATCTCGACCTTGGCGGCGGGGATTTCCTCTTCGATGTCGGCCTTGATGATCCGCGCCGGCAGGTCGTGGCCCTCGCCGATGTCGGCGGTCAGGACCAGCACCTTCGGGTCGCGCTCTTCGAAGCGGGAGGCGCCGGCCAGGAGCGCCCCGGCGGCGTGTTCGTTGCCGTTCATCGAAGGGGTCTTGCCGGGGACCGGATCCGGCGGCCTGGTCGTACCGCGCACCCATTCGACGTACTTGCGGACTCCCTCTTTGAAGCTCGTCTCGGCTTTCCAGCCGAGCTCCTTCAGCGCCCGCTCGTTGGAGATCGACTTGCCGGGGAAGTCGCCGGGGCGCGGCGGCGTGTGTTCGATCTCGCAGGTCTCGACGTTTTCCTGAACCCGCTCGGCGATTTCGAGGATCGTCACGACCTCGTCGCCGGAGAGGTTGTAGGTGCGGCCGGCGGCCTCGGGCGCGAGCGAGGCGACGATCCCGTCAGCGAGGTCCTCGACGTAGATGAAGCTGCGGGTCGTGCTGCCGTCGCCGGCGATCGTCAGCGCCTTGCCTTCGAAGGCGAGGTCGGTGAACTTGGCGACGACGCCGGCGGCGCGGGCGCGCGGGCCGTAGGGGATGCCGAAGCGCAGGACCGTGCTCTCGAGGTCATAGAGCTCGGCGTAGCCGGAGCAGTAGGTCTCGCCGGCGAGCTTGGTCGCGGTGTAGAGATGACGGGGCGCCGGGATCGGCGTTTCCTCGTCGACCTCCTGCTCGGGGCAGTCGCTGTAGACCCAGGTGGTCGAGCCGTAGACGACGCGGCCGACTTTCGCCCGGCAGGCGGCCTCGAGCACGTTCAGGGTCCCGCGGGTGTTGACCTCCTCGGCCAGCACCGGGTCGGCGAGCACGTGGCCGACGTCGGCGACCGCGGCGAGGTGGATGACCGCGTCGCAGTCGCGCATCGCGAGGTCGAGATTGGCGGCGTCGGTGATCGAGCCGGTGAAGGTCTCGACCTCGAGCGGGGAGTGGTAAGGCGAGGCGCTGAGGTCGAAGATCCGCGGCGTGATCCCGCGGTCGATCAGGCGATCGACGACGTGGGAGCCGATGAAGCCCCCTCCTCCGGTCACCAGGACCCTCATGAACCCTCCTCGTTGCCCAAGGCGGCCTCGCGGCTCTCGGGGCGGTAGTAGAGCGGCACGCACCAGTGGTTCGCGGCCACCCATTCGGTGTTCGGCAGCTCGTCGGAGCGGCCCATGATCTTGTGGCAGGGCTGGTCGTAGACCTTGCCGGTGCTCTTCTCGAGCTCTTCGAAGACGATGTACTTGTAGAAGCCGGAGGTCATCCCCTCGGGCAGCTCCAGCCGAGCCGGGTGGACGGGGTCGAGGTGCTCGCGCGCGTACTCGTTCTTCCAGGCGACGATCTCCTCCATCCGCTCGGCCTGGACCAGCGCCAGGGCGGCGGTGAACTCGCTCATCCGGAAGTTGAGGCCGTCGACCTCGTGCTCGAACTTGCCGTAGTTGCGGAACTTGGCGGCGAACTCGATCAGCTCCGGGTTGCCGGAGACCAGGACGCCACCCTCGCCGCTGGAGACGGTCTTGGTCGCGTAGAGCGAGTAGACGCCGGCGTCGCCGTAGGCGCCCGGGCGGCCGCCGTTCCAGCCGGCGCCGTGGGCGTGGGCGCAGTCCTCGAGCAGGAAGATCCCGTGGTCGCGGCAGTAGGCCGCAATCTTCTCGGCGTCGAAGGCGATGTGGCCGCCGATGTGGACCAGGATCGCGGCCCGCGGCTTGTGCCGCTCGGCCTGGCGCTCGAAGTCCTCGAAGGACATGCAGAGGTCCTCGCGGTTGCAGTCGACGAACTCGACCGAGGCGCCGGCGCCGATCGCCGCCAGCGGCGTCGCCATGAAGGTGTTGGAGGGGCAGAGCACCGTCTCGCCTTTGACACCGGCGAACTCGAGCGCCGCCAGGGCGCCCCCGGCCCAGCTCGAGAGGCCGAGGCTGGGCAGGCCGTTCCACTGCTCCCAGCGCTCCTCGAAGGCCTTCAGCTTCGCCCCCTCCGACCACTGCTCGGAGTCGAGCACCTCGGTCCAGAGGTCGAACAACCTGGCACGGTCACGGTGGTCGAACCCGATCGCGAACCTGGTCGCGTCGGGGCTGGCGGTCTCTGCGGGCCCCACTGCAGCTCCTTGGATGGATGTGGCTAAAGGATGCGCTCGGGCGGGGAAAGTTGACTGGTTATGCGGTAGCCGAGCGGCGCGGAGGCTACCACCGAGAGCGGCGCTGATACTTCGCAGCTCGGCGTCCTCGCTCGCTCGCGTGCAAAGCACGCCACGCTCGCTGCGTCCTTGATCTGCTCGATCAGCTCGGCTCTCGGTGCGCCGACTCGAGGACTGCACCAACGGTTTTCGATCCGGCGAGCAGGATTACCCCGGTCAGAGCGACGAGCATGAAGAAGACGAGCGCGCCGCCGTCGAGCGGGGTGCCCGACCACTTCTCCATGAAGATCAGCGGCGCCAGGACCACCGGCACCAGCACCTGGAAGGCGAACATCACCGGGGCCACGTGGGTGGCCGGCCGTTTCTGCAGGGCGCTCATCTCGCTGAGCAGGGCCAGCGCCTCGGAGAGGATCGCGGTGGCGAGCCAGGCGACCGCGATCAGCAGCGCGCCCTCGGACAGTTCGTCGGTCAGCAACTTGCTGGCGATCGCCGTCCAGGCGTAGCCGCAGCCGGCGCTGACCACCGCGATCATCCCGGCGGCCACCGCCCTGCCCCGCAGCAGGTAGGGCAGGACGATCGGGATCGCGACGATCCCCAGCGAGAGCGCGATCGCCCAGGTGGCGGCGTGCTCGGTGGTCCGCTCGGGGGCCGCCCAGGCGACGCCGATGACGCCAGCGGTAATCGCGGCGACCGACAGGTACTCGCGCTTGCCGGGGGTCTCCCCCAGCTTCCGCACCCCGAGCCACAGCAGCACGATCAGGCCGCTGGCGAGGCACGGCTGGACCACGGTCAGCGGCGCGAACAGCAGCGCCACGATCTCCAGCGGCCAGCCGATCAGCCCCAACGCCGTCGCCCCCAGCCAACGTTTGTTCTGCAGCATCTTGCCGAGCAGCGACGGCTTCAGCGAGTGCTCGTGATGCACGTCGCGCACCTGCAGCGCCTGCAGCGCGATCGAGGTGTTGTAGAGGCACGAGGCCCCCACCGCGGCGACTATGCCGAGCCAGAGCACGCCGCGACATTATTCGCCCGGTGCGGCGGTGGCCGCGGCGGAGCAGGTCCCATCCGCCGGTCCATAGGTACGATGCCGTCTTCTAATGGGCACCACTTGGGTACTCAGAGTCACTTGCCTGGCGCTCCTCCTCGGAGCCGCCTCGCTGTCCGTGATCGGATGCGGCGGTGGATCGGCCTCCGATGACAACTCTGTTCAGGCGCAGATCGACCAGGCGCGGCGCGAAGGTGCGATAGCCGCGCATCGCCAGGAGCGGATGGCGGAACTGCAGCGTCGCGTCGTCCGCCTCGAACGACGCTCCCGTCAAGGTCAGGCCCACCCCACTGCCTCACCGACGACGGCACCGACCGTCGAAGCCTCGAGCCAGAGCGGCGGATCGGCCGTTTTGCGCCTCTTCCACACTCCGAGCGGCAATGTCGCCTGCGCGATCCTCTCCGATGGCGCCACCTG
The DNA here is from genome assembly GCA_033856455.1 of Solirubrobacterales bacterium. Lineage (GTDB taxonomy): Bacteria > Actinomycetota > Thermoleophilia > Solirubrobacterales > 70-9 > VAYN01. Next base: position 21,118 of record JAWVEZ010000023.1, read on the forward strand.
CAGCGTGCTTCCGACCAACGAAACGTTCGTGCTCGAGAGCGGCAGCGTCGCCTGGAGCGAAGCGGGCGTTGCGTTCCCCGGCGACGCCGGGGATCTCGCCCCCTACGGGACCAGCCTCGAAGCGGGCCAGGTGAGCTGCTCGATTCCAGCTTCGAACGAGCCGCGCGGCGTCGTCTGCACCGACTCGGTCAGCGGCCACGGCTTCGAAGCGAGCCGCGTCGAATCCCGCCAGAGCACCTTCTGATCAGGGGCAGCCGCCAGGTCTTCGACAAGTCGGGCGCCTGAGCGCCCGACCCGCTCAGGTCTCCTGGTAAAGCGGCCCGTCGCCGCCCTCGGGCAGCGTCAGGCGGCCGCCCTTGGCGGTGATCGCGCCGCACTGGACGCAGTTGGAGGCGGTGACGTGGACGTCGACCTCGCTGGCGTCGCTCTCGAGCTGGTCGTCGGGGATTTCGTAGACCTGGGCCGGGCACATCGAGACCCAGGTCTGGGCGACCTCGCGGGGGACGCGGGTCTGGATCCGGACGTGGTTGGGGGCGTCGTCGCGGGTCGCGTTGCCGGAGAGGAAGACCGAGTCGAGCTTGTTGAAGGTGAGCTCGTTGTCGGCCTTCGGGTACTTGTCGGCGGCCCGGTCGATCTGCATCGGGACCTCGGAGTCGTGCTCCTGCTTCCAGTGGCCGCCCGGGAAGTTGCCTTTGGTCACCGTCATCGCCGAGGCGAAGGCGCCACCGAGGAAGAAGCCTTTGGAGAACGGCTGGCGCATGTTGCGCGATTCGTAGAGGTCCTTCTCGATCAGCGAGTTGTGGACCTTCTCGTCGTAGGCCTCGAAGTTGACCGCGTCGATGTCCTTCTTCAGGGCATCGACGATCGTCTCCGCCGCGTACATGCCCGCGTGCATCGCGTAGTGGACGCCCTTCAGGGTCGGCACGTTGACCATGCTGGCGGCGTCGCCGGCGACGACCATCCCGGGGACCGCGAGGCGCTTGGGCATCGCGAAGTAGCCGCCGGAGGGGATCGTCTTCGCGCCCCAGGCGACCCGCTTGCCGCCGTCGAGCAGCTTCTTGATGAAGGGGTGGGTCTTCAGCAGCTGCAGGGCGTCGTGGACCGAGAAGGTCGCGTCGGTGTAGTCGAGGCCGGCGACCAGGCCGATGCAGAGCTTGTCCTCGCCCATCGGGTAGATGAAGCTGCCGCCGAACTCGTTCCACTTCGCGCCTTTGCGCAGCGGCCAGCCCATCGTGTGGATGACGCGGTCGAGCGGCTCCTTCACCTCCCAGACCTCTTTGACCCCGAGCTCCCAGCGCATCGGGTCGGCACCGTGCATGTCGAAGTAGTCGTAGGCGGCGTAGGTGAGGTGGCCGACGGTGCCCTCGGCGAGCACGGTCGCCTTGGCGATCACGTCGGAGCCGGGCTCGAAGTTGCCGAGCTCCTGGCCGTCCTTGCCGCGGCCGCGGTCGCCGGAGCGCACGCCCTTGACCACGCGGTCCTCGACCAGGAGTTTCGTCGCCGCCGTCTCGCTGAGGATGTAGGCGCCGGCTTCTTCGGCTTTCTCGCCTAGGAAGCGTCCCAGTTTGGCGACCGAGGTGACGTAGTTGCCGTGGTTCTTGAAGTTCGGCGGCATCGGCTTCAACGGCAGCGCCGCCTTCGAGGTCAGCAGGTAGACCGCGTCCTTGGTCACCTCCTGGTAGACCGGCCACTCCTCCTTCGGCAGGTCCGGGAACAGCTCTTCCATCGCCGAGGGCTTCATGTTCGCCCCGGAGAGCAGGTGCGCTCCCGCGACTTTGCCCTTCTCGATCACGGCGACCGGGACTTCACCGAGCTTCTCGGTCAGCTCCGGCTCGTGCTCGAGCAGCTGCAGGACCTTGTTCGCGCAGGCAAGGCCCGCGGGCCCGCCGCCGACGATCGCGACCCCGACCTCGATCCGCTCGTCCGGAGCGTCGGTCGGCGGACCGATCGCCTCGGACGGATCGAACGGCGGTGGGAACTCGCTCGGTGCGACGGCGGGCATCTTCTCAGCCGCCCTTCTTGGCTTTGATCGCCTCGGTCAGCTTGGGGACGATCTTGTGCAGATCACCCACCACGCCGAGGTCCGAGAACTCGAAGATCGGCGCGTTCGGGTCCTTGTTGATCGCGAGGATGTTCTCCGAGTTCTGCATCCCGACCTTGTGCTGGATCGCGCCGGAGACGCCGGCGGCCAGGTAGAGCTTCGGCGCGACCGTCTTGCCGGTCTGGCCGATCTGGGCCGCGTAGGGGTACCAGCCGGCGTCGACGACCGCGCGGGTCGCGGCGACGGCGCCGCCCATCGCCTCGGCGAGTTCCTCGCACTGCTCGAAGCCCTCTTTGGCGCCGAGCCCGCGGCCGCCGCCGACGAGGATGTCGGCGTCCTCGATGTTGACGTCGGCGCCGCGCTGCTCACCGCGCTGCACCATCGTCGCCTTGGTCGACCAGGCGGAGAGCTCGACGTCGACGTCGACCACCTCGGCCGTGCCACCGCTCTCCTTCGCGTCGAAGGCGTTGAGGCGGCTGATGATGATCCCCGGCTCGCTGACGTAACCGACGTCGGCGACCTGGGAGTCCTGGAGGATCGGTCGCTCGGCGACCAGCTTGCCGTCCTGGACTTTGACCGCGGTGACCTCCATGGTCACGCCGGCGCCGAGGCGGGCGGTCAGGCCGGCCCCGATCTCGAAGCCGAGCAGACCGCCGCCGAACAGGGCGTAGGAGATGCCGTTGTCCTGGATCACCTTGGCCATCGCGTCGACGATCGGCTGGGCCAGACCCTCCGGCACGCTCTTGGCGCGGTAGACCTTGGCCGCGCCCCAGTTGCCGAGCGAGGCGGCGGCGTCGTCGGCGATGTCGCCGACGATCAGCGCGGCGGCCTCGCCGCCAACTTCGCCGGCCAGCTTCGCCGCCTCGGAGATCGCCCCGAGCGAGTTCTTGTTGAAGTTGCCCTCGTCGTCGTGGAGGGCGTAAACCAGAATGCCTGCCATCTAGATCAGCTTCCTCTCGTCGAGCCACGCGACGATCTTTTCGACCGTCTCGTTGGTGTCCTCGTCCTCGATGATCTCCCCGGCTTCCTTGGCGGGCGGCGGGTTGAGCGCGAGTACAGCGGTCTGCGAGCCCTCGGCGCCGACTTTGCCGGCCTCGATGCCGACGTCGCCGATCGCTTTCTTGTCTTTGGGCTTTTTCTTCGCGCCCATGATCGCTTTCAGGCTGGGGTAGCGCGGCTCGTTGATCGCGTCACCGACGCTGATCACTGCCGGCAGCTCGACCTCGACGGTGTCGTAGCCGTACTCGGCCTGGCGCTCGCAGCGCAGCTTGCCGTCGTTGACGTCGATCTTGATCACCTGGGTCAGCGAGGGCATCCGCAGGTGGTCGGCGACGACGGCGCCGATCGTGTAGCACTCGCCGTCATCGGACTGCTGGCCGAGCAGGACCAGGTCCGGCGACTCGGACTCCAGCAGCTTGGCCAGCGAGTAGCCGGTCGCGCAGACGTCGGAGCCGGAGAGCGCCTCGTCGCTGAGGTGCAGCATCCGGTCGGCGCCGAGCGAGACGGCCTTCTCGAGCGCGCGGGAGGCGGAATCCGGACCCATGGTCACGGCGACGATCTCCTCGACCGGGATCGCACCGCCCTCACGAATCTGCATCGCGGCCTCGATCGCGTGCGTGTCGAACGGGTTGAGGTTTTTCTCGCCGCTGCGGTCCAGACGCATGGTGCCGGGGTCGATGCGCTTCTGCACCGCGGCGTCTGGAACCTCCTTGACGAGGACGCAGATCTTCAAGTGAAGCCTCCTTGGGGAACGATTCTCAGGTCTTTGCGGGCTGCGGATTTGCGCCTCGCGGGCCCGTAGCGGGCGGGCATGTTATCGGTTGCCGGACAGCGGTTGACTGACGAGTCAATCAAGATAGTACCCCGATCGGCGGAACTATGCACCGATCGGTGTAGACGACGTCTCTTATCCGCTCTGCGCGTGGCGCTCGCTGGCGGCGCCGCGGATGTAATCGACGATCTCGTCCGTCCCCGCGCCGGGCGTGAAAACCGCGGCCACGCCGAGCTCCTTGAGCTGCGGGATGTCGTCGGCCGGAATCGTCCCCCCGACCGTGACCAGCACGTCATCGACGCCCTGGGCCTTCAGCAGCTCGACCACTTTCGGGACCAGGGTCATGTGGGCGCCGGAGAGGATCGAGAGGCCGACCGCGTCGGCGTCCTCCTGGATCACCGTCTCGGCGATCTGCTCCGGGGTCTGGTGCAAGCCGGTGTAGATCACCTCCATGCCGGCGTCCCGGAGGGCGCGGGCGATGATCTTGGCGCCGCGATCATGGCCATCGAGACCGGGCTTGGCGACTACGACGCGGATCTTCCTGGCGGTTGCTGCCTCCATCGGGCGACAAGCGTATTGGAAAGGGAGGGGTTCCGCCTATTTCCGGGAACGGCCTGAAGAGCGACTGCGTTGGCGGTGATGCGCCGCGCCGAAGGCGGCCGCGCTGGCGATCACGGTCGCCCCGACAGCGATCAGCCTGCGGCCGAGCCGTTCGAAATGCAGCGTCTGCCAGTTCTCCTCTTTGGCGAGCGCGGCCAGGGGCGGGTCGGGGTTGACGGCGACCGGGTTGCCGACCGCGCGCAGCATCGGCAGGTCGGAGAGCGAGTCGGAGTAGGCGTAGGAGGCGGCGAGATCGATCTCGTGGGCGGCCGCGAAGCTCTCCATCGCCTCAACCTTTCCCGGCCCGTAGACGAAGGGGCCGTCGAGACGGCCGGTGAAGTTGCCGGCGGCGTCGACCTCGTAGCGGGTGCCGATCCCGCCCTCCATCCCGAGCACCCGGGCCAGCGACTCGACGATGTCGTTGCCGGCGGCGCTGACGATGAAGGCCGGCCGGCCCGCGTCCTGATGGGCGTGGACCTCGGCCAGCATCTGCGGGTAGACGCGCGGCAGGATCTCCGCCATCACCTCGGGCTCCATGCGGCTGATCGTCACCGCGGGCACGCCGGCGATCAGCTCGCGGGCGGCCTTCAGGACCTCCGTGGTTCGCTCGTCGGTGGTCCCACGCAGGCGGTAGCGCAGGTGCTCGAACGCCCAGCCGGCGAGCTGGCGGCGGCTGACGATCCCCTGCTGGGTGGCGACCCGCGCGAACTGCATCCCCGACGACCCCGCCATCAGGGTCTTGTCGAGGTCGAAAAAGGCTGCGGCTCGACTCATCGCCATGTAGGGGCGCCGCGGACCGGCGCCCCCCTCCCCTCGCTCAGACCTCGACGACGATCGCGTCGCCCTGGCCGCCGCCGGAGCAGATCGCGGCGACGCCGAGACCGCCGCCGCGGCGGCGCAGCTCGTGGACCAGGGCGCCGACGATGCGCGAGCCGGAGGCGCCGATCGGGTGCCCGAAGGCGATCGCGCCACCGTTGACGTTGACCTTTTCCTCGTCGATCCCGAGGATCCGCATCGAGCCGATCGCGACCGAGGCGAAGGCCTCGTTGATCTCCCAGAGGTCGACGTCCTCGGGCGCCTTGCCGATCTTCTCCAGCGCCGCCAGGGCCGCGTGGCCGGGGGTGCGGGCCAGGTAGGCGAAGTCGTCGGCGACCATCCCGTAGGAGAGGACCTTGGCCAGCGGCGTCTTGCCTTCGGCCTGCGCCCACTCCTCGGAGGCGACGACGATCGCGCCGGCCCCGTCGTTGACGCCCGGGGCGTTGCCGGCGGTGTGGGTCGCTCCCTCGCCGCCGACCGCCCGCAGCTTCGAGAGCGCCTCCAGGGTGGTCTCCGGGCGCGGGCCCTCGTCGGTCTCGACGGTGGTGTCGCCCTTGCGGCCCTTGACCGTGACGGCGACGATCTCGTCGGCGATCCGGCCGGAGTCGATCGCCTCGCCGGCCAGGTGCTGGGAGCGCTCGGCGAAGCGGTCCATGTCGGCGCGGGTGATCTCCATCTCGTTCGAGATCTCGCTCGCCTCGTTGATCATCTGCTTGCCGGTGAAGGGGTTGGTGAGCCCGTCGTGGGTCATCGCGTCGAGCGCCTGCACGTCGCCCATCCGGAAGCCGAAGCGCGCGTTCGGCAGCAGGTAGGGAGCCTTGCTCATCGACTCCATGCCGCCGGTCACCGCGACCTCGGTGTCGCCGGCGCGGATCGCCATGTCGGCGATCCCGAGCGTGCGCATGCCCGAGGCGCAGACCTTGTTGATCGTCTCCGAGGGCACCTCCTTGGGGATGCCGCCCTTGATCTGGGCCTGGCGCGAGGGAATCTGCCCCTGGCCGGCCTGCAGGACCTGGCCGAAGACGACCTGCTGGACCTGCTCGGGGCTGACCCCGGAGCGGTCGAGAGCGGCCTCGATCGCGGTGCCGCCGAGGTCGGCGGGGTCGACGCTTGCGAGCCCTCCACCCATCTTTCCGATCGGGGTGCGGGCGGTTCCGAGGATGACTGAGCTGGGCATTCCCTGCCTTTCTACTCCGGTGTATTCAAGTGGCGACAAGCATAGACTCGCGCTCGATGAAGGTGGACGTGCGTGAGATCTCGCACAGCGAGGCCGAGGCCGAGCTGGTTGCGATCGGGCTCTACCAGGGCGATTCGCTGCCCGCGGAGGTCGCCGAGGCGGCCGGCGCGGCGGCGGCCTCGGGCGAGTTCAAGAAGCTCTCCCCCGCCTTCGACGGCGAGCGGCGGCTGCTGATCGCCGGGCTCGGCAAGCGCGAGGAGGCCGACGCCGAGCGGCTGCGCGTCGCCGCGGCGCTGGTCGCCAAGCAGGCGCTCCAGCTGAAGGCGGGCTCGCTCGCCTGGGTGCTGCCGGAGAGCGGCGACGAGACTGTCGCCGCCGAGGCGATCGTCACCGGCACGATCCTCGCCGCCTACCGCTTCGACCGCTTCCAGAAGCCGCCCGAGGAGGCGCCGGCCCGACTGCAGGCGCTGACCCTGCTGGCATCGGAGGCGCTGACGGAGGCGGCCGCGACCGCCCGAATCTACGCCGAGGCGGCAAACCGGGCGCGCGACCTGCAGAGCACCCCGGCCAACTCGATGAAGCCCGAAGACCTCGCGGCGCGGGCCGAGGAGATCGCGGCCGGCTCCGGGGCGCTCAGCGTCGAGGTGCTCGGCCCGGCCGAGCTGACCGAGAAGAAGATGGGCGGTCTGCTGGCGGTCAGCCAGGGCGGCCCGGTCGAGCCGCGGATGATCGTCCTGCGCTATGCGGGCGGTGGGTCCGGCCCGACCCTTGGCCTGGTCGGCAAGGGGGTGACCTTCGACACCGGCGGGATCTCCCTGAAGCCCGGGGCCGGGATGCACGAGATGAAGTACGACATGTCGGGCGCCGCCGCGGTGCTGGAGTCGGTGGCGGCGATCGCCGAGCTCGGCCTCGGGGTGGACCTCGTCGCCGTCGTCCCCGCGACCGAGAACATGCCCTCCGGGACCGCGGTCAAGCCCGGCGACGTGATCACCCAGTACAACGGCACCACGGTCGAGGTCAACAACACCGACGCCGAGGGCCGGCTGATCCTCGCCGACGCGCTCGCCTACGCGGTCGAGCTCGGGGCCGAGCGGATCGTCGACCTGGCGACCCTGACCGGCGCCGTGGTGATCGCGCTCGGCTCGA
>JAWVEZ010000024.1:0-3977 GCA_033856455.1 Solirubrobacterales bacterium
CATCCCCGTCCAGTCGGCTCCGACCAACGCCGGCAACGTCACCGTCGAGCTCACCCAGCTCGCATACCAGTCACCGCGGCCCTGGCCGGAACTCGACCCGGGCGCCGAGAACTACATCTGCAAACAGCTCGGGTTCTGCCAGGCCGTGAGCAGCTGCGCTGACATGCGAAGCTGCTACTGGCAGAAGTACTCGGTGATTGGGGGCAACACCGCCCTACAGCTCAGCAACAACGTTCAGTACCCCGCCGCGAGCCAGCCGTCGTTCAGCCAAGACGCCTTCGATACAGCCAAGAAGCAGATCATCGGGGAAATGGTGGCCATCGGGATCGTCAAGGACTACATCCGCGACCTGCAGCAACCCTTCCTCAAGGTCGAGACGAGAGCGACGGTCGACCTACAGACGATCGGGAAGGACGTCTACGACGCCGTCCAGCCGCCCCCGGCCGACAAGACGACCGCGTATGCCCTTGGCCTGGTCAGCAAGATAATGCTGCTGGGAAGCTTCGCGGGGCCTCCGGTGAGCGCCGCGACAGGCGGCGTCTCGGCGGTATTCGGGATCATGTCGTACCTCTCCACCGCCCGGGGCCAGCCGATCCTCGGCGAGGAGATCCTGACGAAGGCCTCCGACCTACGGCGTGAGCTTTTCGATCGCTTCGACCTCGCGAGCCAGGAGCTCACGGCAGTTGGGCTCCTCATCGTGAGCGACTGGGGCAAGCTGATGGATGCCGAACAGCACATCAAGTCCAACTGGACCCTCGAAAACATGAAGCCGGTGGAGGACGTCCTTCGAACCGCGTCAACGCAGCACTTTTACGAGAGTCTCGTGCCGGTCGCCTACCCGTACCTCATTCAGGGGACTCCGGACGGGCCGGCGGGCCAATACAACAGCAGGGACGCACACAGCTTCCTCTGCTTTGCGGGCCAACCCGACAACGCCCAGGTATCCGCCACCGCCGGCTATAACGGCAGCGGGCAACCGATCAAGAACAGGTTCTTCTTTACGCGCGGTTGGGGCTTGACCGCTTCGCCTCCTGCGAAGCTGGCAGATGACATCTTCCGGACGACGACCGGCCTCGAGAAGCTGTCGTTCTTCACGCCAAGAATCTTCGGCAAGGTGTATCAGGCCACAAATGGCGTCAATGCCTGCGGCGTTGGCTATCTCCCGTTCTGGAAGCCCTAAGCGCCTCGGCGTAGCTAGCGGAGAGGGTGGGATTCGAACCCACGAGGCAGCTTTCACCGCCCACACGATTTCCAGTCGCGCACCTTAAGCCACTCGGTCACCTCTCCGAGGGCGCCGAATGTAGCGCCATTCGACACATGGTCCAGGCGGGGCCAGGCACGAACCGACGGCCTGGACAAAGGAAAGGGCCCAAGTCTCGACACGCGGCCAAAGACCCTGGGCCCTTCCTGACTTACCTTGCCTGCGATCCTACTAATACCAACCGCGATCGCCGAGTTGGGGCTCGGCGGGCAAGGAAGGACGTATCACATGAAACGAGCATATCTCGTCGCGGCTGCCGTCGCGGCGATTGGGCTATTGATGTTCCCGGCCATCGCGTCGGCGGACGTCGCTGCCCAGATCGACAAGCTCAAGGGCGGGCTTGCTGACACCGACATCGCTCTCAACACCACGTGGGTGTTGGTTGCGGCCGTGCTCGTCCTCTTCATGCAGGCGGGGTTCCTCCTGCTCGAGGTCGGCTTCTCACGGATGAAGAACGCAGGTGCCGGGGTGGCGAAGATCATCGTCAACTTCTCGGTCGCGTCGATCGCCTACTGGGCGGTCGGGTTCGCGCTTGCCTGGGGCGGCTCGGCGGCGATCGCCGGCGATGCCGGGTTCTTCCTTGACATCGGGTCGACGCCGGAGCTGGCAGCGACGCAGATTCCGTTCCTGGAGGTCTACCCAATCAGCCCGGCGGTGTTCCTGCTCTTCCAGTTCGCGTTCTGCGCGGTATCGCTGGCGATCGTCTGGGGCACGACCCTGGAGCGGATCAAGTTCAGCGCGTACCTGATCTACGCGGTGATATTCGCCGCCGTGATCTACCCGGTCATCAGCCACTGGATCTTCGGTGGCGGCTGGCTCCAGGTCAACATCGGCATGCAGGACTTCGCCGGGTCGACGGTCGTCCACCTGATCGGTGCGACGGGCGCGCTCGCGGCGCTGCTTCTGCTCGGCCCGCGGCGGGGCAAGTACGACGCCGAGGGCAAGCCGCGTGCGATCCCCGGCCACTCGATGCCACTCGTCGGCCTCGGTGTGCTGATCCTCTGGATCGGCTGGTTCGGGTTCAACCCGGGTTCGACGCTCGGCGTGTTCGGTGACGCCGCCGGCGGCATCGGAAACCGCATGGCCGAGATCGCGCTGGTGACGCAGCTCGCTGCTGCGGCGGGCGTGCTCGCGGCGGTCTCGATGATGTACCTGATGCGGCGCACCATCGACATCGGCATGGCCGGCAACGGCGCGATCGCGGGTCTCGTGGCGATCACCGCTCCCTCCGGCTACGTCGAGTTCTGGGCGGCACCGATCATCGGCGCGATCGGCGGCATCATCGTCGTCGTGGGCGTGCTCGCGATCGAGAAGGTGCTCGACGACCCGGTCGGAGCGCTGTCGGCGCACGGCCTGGCCGGTATCTGGGGCACGCTCTCGTGCGGACTGTTCACCGCACCGAGGTTCGCCGAGTTCAACGCGGTCGGCGATGCGGGGCTCTGGTACACGGGCAGTTTCAGCCAGCTGGGCGCCCAGGCGCTCGGCATCGCGGCCGCATTCGTGTGCGTGTTCGTCGTCTCGGTCGCGGTGTTCGGGCTGATCAAGTGGACGATCGGGCTGCGCGTCTCCGACGACCAGGAAGAGATGGGTCTCGACCTGGCCGAGCACGGCATGTACGGATACCCGGAGCAGTTCATCCCGCAGCCGGAGTATGCGCCCGGTCAGCCGCCCCCCGCGGCGGTTCCGCCGAGCGCGAGACCGGCTCCAGCAACCCAGATGACAGCCGACACCACGTCCGGCGCCTAGGAGGAGGTGAGTAGATGAAGAAGATCGAGGCGTTCATCCGCCACGAGGCGTTCGAGCCGATCCGGACCGAGCTGCTCGAGAAGGGGTTTCCCTCCATCTCGATCACCGAGGTCAAGGGCTCCGGCCGCCAGAAGGGCATCGTCGAGCACTACCGAGGCTCGGCCCTGACCGTCAACGTACGACCGAAGCTCAAGATCGAGTTGGTCGTCGAGGACAAGGACAAGGGCCTGGTGGTCGAGGCGATCCTCAGCCACGCTCGGACCGGCGAGGTCGGAGACGGGAAGATCTTCGTCTCCGCCGTCGAGGAGGCGATCAGGATCCGCACCGGCGAGGAGGGCGAAGGGGTCCTCCAGGCCCACGCGCCGGAGGTAGCGGCCTAGAGAACCGGAGGAGAGAAGCCGGCGGCGGGCCTCAGGGCTCGCCGCCGGTGACCTTCTATGACAACACAGACCGACCAGCCTCGAGGGAGGCCAAGATGCGGGACTTGCAGGCGAAGATGCTCGCGGCGGTGCTGGACGGGGCGGGGCTCAAGGGTGTCGCCGAGCTCGCGGCCAGCGAGGCCGGCGGGCCGGTGGCGATCCTGCTCCCGGCGCGCGGGCTCGCCGCGGCCGCCCCCCTCGACGAGGCCCCTGCCGAGGTCGTCGAATACGTCGCCTCGGCGCTGCGCGGCAACGGGGTCGCGCCACCCGGCGCGATCGAGGCCGAGCTCGAGGTCAACGCCGGCGACGAGCGGATCGGCTCGGTCATAGCCCTGCCGGCCAACGGCTCGGGGTCGCCGGCTTCGCTGAAGCTCGACCGTGACGAGGTCCTGCGCGCCGCGGCGTTCGCGGCGCTCGCGGAGGTCGCCGCGACCGATGCCCGCGATCGCCTCGCCGACGAGGTCCGCGGCGGGGTCCTCGAAGACCTGCGCACCGGTGCGATCAAGCCCGCGGAGACCGTCCGCCGGGCCGCCCGGCTCGGCTGCGATCTC
>JAWVEZ010000025.1:0-25624 GCA_033856455.1 Solirubrobacterales bacterium
CGAAGTCGACTTCTTCTGGCCCGACCTGAAGCTCGTCGTGGAGACCGACGGCCTGCGCTATCACCGCACCCCTTCGGCCCAGGCCAAGGACGCGCGCCGGGACCAGGCCCACACCGCAGCCGGCTACGCCCGCCTGCGCTTCTCCCACCACCAGGTCAAGTACGAGCGCGCCTACGTGCGCCAGATCCTCGGCGAAACGGCCTCCCGCCTGACCAACCGCGGCTGACCCGCACCCCTACCTGCCCAAGTCGGGGTGCGGGTCAGCCGCGCGTGCCCAGTCAGGGTGCGGTCAGCCGCGCCCCAGCTACCCCTCCCGTCGCTTCAACCCTTCGCGCCGCAGTCGCTTCGCCAGCGTCACTTCCTTCTTGTCTGAGCCTTTCTTCTCCGGCCCAGGCGTCTCCAGGGTCGCCGGCAGGCCCTCGAACCTCGGCTCTGAAAGGAACGCGGACAACCCCCGTTTGCCCATCTCGCCTTTGCCGATGTTGGCGTGGCGGTCGCGGCAGGAGCCGAGCGGGGCCGCGGCGTCGTTGACGTGGACGGCGCCGAGGCGGTCGATCCCGACCTTGGCGTCGGCTTCGTCGAGCACCTTCCCGAGGTGCTCCTCGTCGGTGATGTCGTAGCCCTGGACGAAGAGGTGGCAGGAGTCGAGGCAGAGGCCAAGGCGCTCACCGCTCCCGGCCAGCTCGATCAGCTCCGCGGTCTGGTCGAAATCGCGGGCCAGCAAGCCTTTGTGGCCGGCGGTCTGCTCGATCAGCAGCGGGCAGGAGTCGGTCTCCTCGAGCGCCGCCGCGATCACCTTCGAGGCCCGTTTCAGCGACGGTTTCAGCGGGTCGGTTTTCTGCGAGCCGGGATGAAGGACGACGCCCTTGGCGCCGATCGCGTCGCCGATCCGCAGCGCGTGGGTCAGCGAGGTCAGAGATTTCACCCGCAGCTCTTTGTCTTTGGTCGCGCAGTTGATCAGGTAGACGGCGTGGATGATCACCGCTTCGACGCTCTTCGAGGCCGCCATCTTCTCCCGGAACTCCTCGAAATCCGCCTCGCCGTAGTTGGTCGGCCGCCACATGCGCGGGCTCTGGTGGAAGATCTGGATAGATTCGCAGCCGCGTTCCTCGCCGCGCTCGATCGCGTTGGCAAGCCCGCCGGCAGTCGACACGTGCGCCCCGATCAACACTTCACAACCAACATGACCGACGAAAGCCTCCGTCTCCGATTTGCCCCCTCGCCGACCGGTGCGCTGCACATCGGCGGGGCCAGAACCGCACTCTATAACTGGCTCGCGGCCCGGCACGATGGCGGCAAGCTGGTCCTGCGGATCGAGGACACCGACCGCGAGCGCTCGACCGCGGAGAACGTCGAGCAGATCCTCGATGCGCTGCGCTGGCTGGAGCTCGACTGGGACGAGGGGCCGCTTTCGCAGGCCGAGCGGGCCCCGGCCCACGAGGCGGCGCTGGCGCGCCTGCTGGAGTCCGGCGCCGCCTACCGCGATTCGGCGACGGCCAAGGACGTGGAGGCCTGGAAGGCCGAGCACGGGGCCGGCAGCGGCTACCGCGGCACGCCTACGGAGGAGCCCGGGGCGGCGATCCGGCTGCGCGTCCCCGACGAGGGGGAGACCGTGGTCGAGGACCTGCTGCGCGGCCCGGTCGCCTTCCCGAACCGCAGCTACGACGACTTCGTGATCGCCCGTGGCGACGGCAGCGTCCTCTACAACTTCGCGGTCGCCGTCGACGACGCCGAGATGGGGATCACCGAGGTGGTGCGCGGCGACGACCACCTTTCGAACACGCCGAAGCAGCTGCTCGTGCTGGAGGCTCTCGGCCATCAGCCGCCGCGCTACGCGCACCTGCCGCTGCTGCACGGTCCCGACGGCAAGAAGCTCTCCAAGCGCCACGGCGCCGCCTCCGTCCAGGAGCTGCGCGAAGCCGGCTACCTGCCCGCCGCGCTCCGCAACTACCTGGCGCTGCTCGGCTGGGGGACCGATGACGACACGACCCTGATGTCGACCGAGGAGCTGGTGCGGCGCTTTCGCGTCGCCGACGTCGGCAAATCAGCGGCGATCTTCGACGAGAAGAAGCTGCGCTGGCTGAACGGGCGCTTCATGCGCGAGCTGCCGCTCGACGAGTACACGACGGCGGTCGCCGGTCAGCTCGAGCGCGAGGGGGTGGAGGTGCCCGACCGGGAGGCGCTTCGCGCCGCCTGCGCGATCGCGCAGGAGAAAGCGCAGACCCTGGCCGAGGTCTGGCCGCTTATCCGCTTCCTCTTCGCGCCGCCGGTCGACGACCCGAAGGCCTGGACGAAGGTGATGAAAGAGGGCTCCGACGAGCTGCTCGCCGCGGCCGCCGCGGCGCTGGCCCCGGTCGACCCGTTCGAGCCCGAGCCGATCGAGGCGGCCCTGGCCCCACTGCTCGACCAATTCGACGTCAAAGCGGGGCGCCTCTACCAGCCGATCCGGGTCGCGATCACCGGCAGCTCGGTCTCCCCGGGCATCTTCGAGTCGCTTTCGGCGCTCGGTCGGGCGGCCTCCGTGGAAAGAATCGAAGCGGCCGTAAAACGGCTTAGCAGTGCGGATTTGGACGCATGACCTAGCCGCACGAGTCGCCCCGGCAATACGTTTGGCTAAACCAAACGTCTTCTGCTGCCGATGTTTGGCACATGGCAGCGACGACGACTGTAAAAAAGGCAGCAAAGAGCGACAAAGAGGGCGCTGAGCAGAAGAACGGTGCTCGCGCCACCCAGGCCAGCTCGACCAGTGAGAACGGTTCGCGCAACGGTCCGGCGCCGGCCCCCGGCAGCCGGCTTGCCGAGGCCTTCGAGGCCGTCGAGCGCTTCCCGGTCCTGATCGAGTCGCGTGAGCGGGTGATCTCCGCCGCCACCGCCGACACCGCCCGGATCGGCGAGGTCGTCGAAGCGGTCGAGGCCGACGTCGCCCTCTCGATCTCCGTCCTTCGCTTCGCCAACCGCAGCGGCATGGCGGGCGGCGGGGTCGGCAGCATCCCCGACGCGGTCGAGGTGCTGAAGCCCTCCGGCGTGCTGGCGATCGCCGGCACCGCGCCCAGCTTCGACTTCTTCGAGTCCAACGGCGGCTGGGAGCTGAAGCCCGAGCGCTTCCGCGTCCACGCCCTCGCCACCCAGCGGGCCGGCGATCAGATTGGCCGCCTCGTCGGCTGGGCCGAACGCGACGAGCTCGCCGTGGCCACTCTTCTGCACGACGTCGGCCGCCTCGTGATCTCCCGCCTGCACCCGGGCTACAAGGTTTACTTCGACGCGATCTCCCGCACCCCCGAGCAGCGCCTGCGCGACGAACGCGAGCAGCTCGGGATCGACCACGCGCTGGTCGGCGGCGTGCTCGCCCGGCGCTGGAACCTGCCTTCGCGGATCGCGGTCGCGATCGAGCGCCATCACGCCGACGACGCCGAAGGGCTCGCGGCCCTGGTCGCCACCGCCGACATGGTCGCCCACTACTCGCAGGGCGAGGCGATCTCGCCGGAACGGCTGCGGGCCGGCGCCGAGCGCTGCGGCCTCAGCCCGGACGCCCTCCGCGATCTTCTCTACGAGCTGCCGATGGCGCGCAAGGAGGCATCCCGCGTCAGCGAGCCCTGCCCGCTCTCGGCCCGCGAGCTCGACGTCTTGCGCCACCTCTCGGAGGGCATGGTCTACAAGCAGATCGCCACCGAGATGCATCTCTCCGTCTCGACCATCCGCACCCACCTGCACAACGTCTACGGCAAGATCGGCGCGGTCGATCGCGCCCAGGCCGTGCTTACCGCTCGCGACCGTGGATGGATCTAAGGGCGCTCCAGCCCAGCCTGTCCGCAGCGAGTGGCGCCGCCGCTCGCTGCTGAAGGTTCGCCGCCCCGCCTGGTCGGGGCACGAGGCCGACCGCGCCTCAGTCGATCAGCGACTCGCGCAGGGCGATCGCGACGGCGTGCGTTCGGTTCCGCGCGCCTAGCCGGGCGATCGTGTTCTTCATGTGGGTCTTGATCGTCTCTTCGGAGAGGTCGCATTCGCGCGCGGCGACCGTGGTCGACTCGCCGTTGGCGAGCAGCTGCAGGATCTGACGCTGGCGCCGGGTGAGCTTGCCGCGGCTGCCTTTCGGCGGCACGTCGGGGTCGACGAAGTGCTCCTGCGAGGCCGCCGCGTCGACCGCCTTCACCAGGGCCGCCGGGCCGGCCGTGCGGGCGACGTAACAGCTGGCGCCCGCCTGCAGGGCCGCGTTGGCTGTGTGGCGGTGGGCACGGTCGCCGTGGGCGACGATGCCGAGCGCCGGCGAGGTCCGGTGCATCGCCCGGATCGTCTCGTGGGGGCCGAGCGTCGGGTCGCCGCCGTTCATCCGCGGCCGCATGTCGATGATCGCGACGTCGAAGTCGCCGATGTCCCGGACCAGGCCCAGGGCCTCCTCGCGGCTGGCGGTCTCGTGGACCTCGAAGCGGTCCTCGAGAACCCCGCGAACTCCGAGCCGGACCAGCGGGTGGTGGTCGATGACCAGGCAGTTGAGGCGGGCGCTCAGGACGGGATCCGATCGTTCATGGAAGGTTTGGGCACCGGTGAAGCACCCGCGCCCCAATCGGCTCCGATCCTAGCCCAGCGGGGATCAGTGCGGTAGAAAGTCCGGGTGATCTCGATTACCTCCAAGTCGCGCTACGCGGTCGTTGCCCTCGCCGAGCTCGCCCGCTCCGGTGAGCGGCCGGTGCCGATCAAAGAGCTGGCCGAGCGCCGCGACATCCCCGAGCAGTTCCTCGAGCAGCTGTTCTCGACCCTGCGCCGCGCCGGCCTGCTGACCAGCCACCGGGGGATGCGCGGCGGCTACACGCTCTCCCGCCCGGCCGACGAGATCACCGTGCTCGACGTCGTGCAGACGCTCGACGGCAAAGTCGGCCAGGAGGCCGAGGAGGCCGGCGGCATCTGGGCCGAGGGCGTCGGCGCCCTGCGCAAGGTCTTCGGCCAGACGACGATCGCCGAAGTAGCCCGCCGCGAGGCCGAGGAGGCCGGCAGCGGCATGTACTTCATCTAGGTCTCACCGGCGGGCGCCGAGCTCACGTCCGTCTCTGAGGCGCGCCGTCCACTGCGCATGGCGCCGCCGCAGCTCATCTTCATCGAGGTCGGCGCGACCCAGCGGCCGGTAGTTCGGGGCCCAGGACCCAACCGCGTCATCGGATCGGGCGACGGCCCAGCAGTCCCAAAGGCGCATCTCGTCGACTGTCTGGCCGGTCTCCGCTTCGTAGGCCGCAAGGAAGTCGTCGGCAATCTTCTCGTCGAACAGGAGGACGAGATCCAGCCGGCACCAGCCCAGGTCGAAGCCGCGTGGACCGCGTGACCCGTCCGACCAGTCGACGATGCCGGTGAGCTTCCCGTCCCGCCAGACGACGTTGCCCGACCAGTAGTCGCGGTGGGTGAGCACCTCGGGCGACTCAACGATCTGGGGCCAGCGAGACCGAACCTCCGCCGCCAGCGGACCACCCAACGGCCCCAGGGGGTCTTCGCCGGCGTCGAACACGCTCGGCAGCTCCGCCAGTCGCTCGCTCGGCACCGTGTGCACCGCGGCGAGCGCGCGACCTAGCTCACGCGCCCACTCCCTGGGGTCGGCAGGGGTGATGTCCGGCTGACCGTCGAGCCAGCTGATCAGAGAAGTCGGGTACTTCGACCTCTGGCCGTCCAGGTCGCCGCCGAGCGGCACCGGGGCGATCCCGCCGAGCCCGTCGAGGGCTCGCAATACATGCCGCTCCCGCAAGGGCGCGGGGTCGTCCACCGGAAACTGGCGGACGACGACGCTGGTCGCGGGGTTCTCGGTATCGACTCGCCAGGTGTTCGCGTGCTGGCCGCCGTCGAGGCGCACGGCGCCCAGCACCACGGCTGACGGGCCCGCCAGGCGCCGTGCTTCCTCCAGCGCTCCAGACGAAGGCAGGGCCTCGGATTGAGTCACCGCCCGAACTCTAAGTCGGCGGCGCTGCTGGAGGGCCCTGGCGCAAGGCTCGAATCCGGCCAGACGGGGCCCCGCCGCCCCGTCGCGCCGTCATCGGTTTCGCCTCAGACGACCCGGCGGAACAGGTAGATCGCCAAGAGAACGAGGATGATCACGATCAGGATCCAGACGATGGTCATGCGGCTTCCTCCGTTGTCGCGGGTTGCTGGGGCGGTGCCGTTTTCCTTGCTCCCTCGAAAAGACGGAAGCTCAGTGGGGCGGCGACCCCTTGCGCTTGACAGCGCGGACAGCTCTCCAAAGTTGAGGCAACAGTCGGGTTGAAGCCCGTGCCGCAGCGCTCACATCTGTACATCGCTCCCTCCATGCCCTTGACCGGAGTGCCTCGCTCAGGCCCTCTTGTCCGGCTCTCTTGGGGGCAGGGCGGGGTATACCCGCGGCCTGCAATCGAAAAACAATCCTTTCCGACCCGGCCTGCCCGGACGGCTGCCGACTTAGACTTCCGCGGATGAGAATCGGCGCGGAGGCATCAGCGGTGGTGGGCGGCACGCCGATGGTGCTGCTCGACCGGCTGGCGGACGGTCTCGGCGCCCAGGTCTGCGCGAAGCTCGAGTACTTCAACCCCGGCGGCTCGGTCAAGGACCGGATCGGGGTGGCGATGATCGACGCCGCCGAAGAGCAGGGCCTGGTCAAGCCGGGACGCTCGGTGGTCGTCGAGCCGACCAGCGGCAACACCGGGATCGCCCTGGCGATGGTCTGCGCGGCGCGCGGCTACGAGCTGATCCTCACCCTGCCGGAGGGGATGAGCCGCGAGCGGTCGAAGCTGCTCCGCGCCTACGGCGCCGAGGTGCGGGAGACGCCCTCGCTGGGCGGGATGAACGAGGCGGTGGCGCTGGCCGAGGAGATCCGCGAGCAGCGCAAGGCCTTCATGCCGATGCAGTTCTCCAACCCGGCCAACCCGGAGATCCACCGGCGCACCACCGCCGAGGAGATCTGGAGCGACTGCGACGGCCAGGTCGGCGCCTTCGTCACCGGGGTCGGGACCGGCGGCACGATCACCGGGGTCGGCCGGATGCTGAAGGAACGCGCCCCGGAGGCGCTGATCGTCGCGGTCGAGCCGGCGACCTCGCCGGTGCTCTCCGGCGGCGTGCCCGGCCCGCACAAAATCCAGGGGATCGGGGCCGGCTTCGTGCCCGAGGTGCTGGACCGCGCGGTGATCGACGAGGTGATCGGGGTCGGCGACGAGGACGCGCTGGAGACGGCGCGGCTGGTCGGCCGCGAGGAGGGGATCCTGGCCGGGATCTCGGCCGGGGCGAACATCTGGGCGGCGCTGCAGGTCGCGGCGCGGCCGGAGCTCGCCGGCAAGCGCGTCGTCACCATCGTCT
Source organism: Solirubrobacterales bacterium (assembly GCA_033856455.1). Classification (GTDB taxonomy): domain Bacteria; phylum Actinomycetota; class Thermoleophilia; order Solirubrobacterales; family 70-9; genus VAYN01. The sequence continues at coordinate 7,300 of JAWVEZ010000025.1, forward strand.
GCGATTCGGGCGAGCGCTACATGTCCCTACCCTTCTTCGCACCATGAGCCGCTGGAGGGGACTGGTCGCCGAGGTCCGCGCCGACGTCGCCGCGGCGCGCGATCGCGACCCCGCCGCGCAGGGCGTCTCCACCTTCGAGATCCTCTCCAGCTGGGCCGGCGTGCAGGCACTGCTCGCCCACCGGGCCGCCCACGCACTGCTTGGGGCTGGGGTGCCGGTGCTGCCGCGGACGATCGCCTACGCGACCCGCGCCGTGACCGGGGTCGAGATCCACCCGGCCGCGCGGATCGGGCGCGAGTTCTTCATCGACCACGGGGCCGGGGTGGTGATCGGCGAGACCGCAGTGATCGGCAACCGCGTGACCCTCTACCAGGGGGTGACGCTGGGCGGCACCGGCTTCCAGCGCGGCAAGCGCCACCCGACCCTCGGGGACAACGTCACGGTCGGCTCCGGCGCCAAGCTGCTGGGGCCGATCGCGGTCGGCGCCAACGCCAAGATCGGCGCCAACACTGTCGTCGTCGAGGACGTGCCTCCGGGCGCCACCGTGGTCGGCAACCCCGGCCACCCGGTGCGGGTCGAAGGCAAGCGGGTCGAGGGCCCCGACGCCGACTGGATCCACCTGCCCGACCCGATCGCCGACGCGATCAAGGGGCTTTCGGGAAGGCTGGCCGAGATCGAGCGGCGGCTGGCCGAGATCGACGGCAAGGGCAACGGCCCCGCCGGCGAGCCTCCGACCGAGGTGCAGCCGCGCACCGGGCGCTCGCCGGCGGGCGGCTGAGAGCCGTGCGCAGGCTCGCGGCGCTCGCCTGTCTCGGCCTCGCGACGGTGGTCCTGGGGGGCTGCGGTGGAGGGGCGGACGAGGGCGAGGAGGCCCGGATCGAAACGGCGATCGTCGCCTCGAATTCCAACGATCCCGCCGACTGCAGCAGATACAGCACGCTGAAGATGCTCGAACAGAGCACCAAGCTTGAGGGCGACGCCGCGATTGGAGGCTGCGAACAGGTCGCCACGGAAAGCTGGCCGCTGGCGAGCGAGCTGACGGTGACCGACGTCGAGGTCGACGGCGCCGAGGCCACGGCCCACGTCGCCTTCGAGGGGGCCGCCTACGACGGGCAGACGTTTGCCGTCGCGCTGGTCGAACGCGACGGTCGCTGGAAGGTCGACGGGATCACCGCCTTCGTCGTCTTCGACCGTGAGAGGATGATCCGCCAGTGGGGCCGCCTGCTGCTGAGCAGAGCGGTCACGCCGGGCGAAGTGGACGTGTTCAGGTGCATGGCGAGCCGCCTGGACATCCTCGACGACGAAGGACTGGAAGCCCTGGTCCTCGACCCCTCGCCGGAGCCCCTCCTGCAGCTGTCGCAGAGCTGCGAGCCGGGCCGGCAATCGGCCTGAGCCCCGCCGTTCCCCTGGCTATGCTCGCTCGGTGAGCCTCCAAGGAGAGTTCGAGTTGCCCGAAGAGGCCCTGGAGGCCGCTGGCGGGGCGCCGACCGAGCCCGGCGCCGACCGGATCGAGCGGCTGCTCGCGGGCCTGAACCCGCCCCAGCGCGAAGCGGTCGAACACACCGAGGGGGCGCTGCTGGTCCTGGCCGGAGCCGGCTCTGGCAAGACCCGGGTCCTGACCCACCGGATCGCCTACCTGCTCGCGACCGGCGCGGCGCGGCCCGGCGAGATCCTCGCGATCACCTTCACCAACAAAGCGGCCTCGGAGATGCGCGAGCGGGTCGGGCAGCTGGTCGGCCGCTCGGTGCGGGCGATGTGGGTGACCACCTTCCACTCCTCCTGCGCGCGGATGCTGCGCGCCGACGCCGAGCGGCTCGGCTACTCCAAAGGCTTCACGATCTACGACCAGGCGGACTCGCTGCGGATGCTCAAACGCTGCATGTCGGAGCTCGGGATCGACCCCAAACGCTTTCCGCCGCGGGCGATCCACTCGAAGATCTCCGGCGCCAAGAACCAGCTGATCGACTCCGGGATGTACGCGGAAACGGCCGCCGGTCCGTTCGAGGAAGTCGTCGCCGAGGCCTTCCCGCTCTACGAGAAGCGGATGCTCGAGGCCAACGCGATGGACTTCGACGACCTCCTGGTCCGCACGGTCAATGCCCTGGAGCTGTTCCCGGAGGTCCGCGAGCGCTGGCGCCGCACCTTCCGCCACGTCCTCGTCGACGAGTACCAGGACACCAACCACGCCCAGTACCGCCTCCTGCAGCTGCTCTCCGCCGAGCACGGCAACCTGATGGTGGTCGGGGACGAGGATCAGGGGATCTACGGGTTCCGCGGCGCCGACATCAAGAACATCCTCGACTTCGAGCACGACTTCCCCGAAGCCGCCGTGGTCAAGCTCGAGCAGAACTACCGCTCGACCCAGACGATCCTCTCGGCCGCCAACGCGGTGGTCGAGCGCAACCGCGAGCGGCGGCCGAAGCGGCTCTGGACCGAGGACGAGGGCGGCGACAAAGTCGAGCTCGCCGAGCTCGGCGACGAGCACGAGGAGGCGCGCTGGGTGGCGGCGGAGATCGAGCGGCTGGGGGAGGAGCACGGGGTCGCCCGCGCCGACGTCGCGATCTTCTACCGGACCAACGCGATGAGCCGGATCCTCGAGGACACGCTGGTCCGCTACGAGCTGCCCTACCAGGTGATCGGCGGCACCAAGTTCTACGACCGCGCCGAGGTCAAGGACGCCGTCGCCTACCTCAGCCTGCTGGTCAACCCCTCTGACCTCGTCTCCTTCCAGCGGGCCGTCAACTCGCCCCGCCGCGGGATCGGCAACACCAGCCAGGGCCGGCTGGCCAGCTACGCGAACACCGCCGGGCTGACGATCTGGGAGGTGATGGAACGGGCCGAGGAGGTGCCGGGCCTGAGCGCCGCCGCGATCAAAGCGGTCGGCCGCTTCTACGAGACGATGGACCTGCTGCGCGGGCGGGTCGACGCCGGCGGGCCGGTGGCCGAGGTGGTCCAGGCGGTGCTCAGCGAGACCGGCTACCTGGAAGCGCTGGAAGCCGAGCGCACGATCGAGGCCGAGGGGCGGATCGAGAACCTCGAAGCGTTCGCGGAGGCGGCGGCGGAGTTCGACGCCAATCGCGAGCTCGAGGGCGACAGCGAGACGCCGCCGCTGGAAGAGTTCCTGCAGCAGATCTCCCTGCTCTCCGACCAGGACTCGCTCGAGGACCAGCAGGAGCTGGTCACGCTGATGACCGTCCACAACGCCAAGGGCCTGGAGTACGACACGGTCTTCGTGATCGGCTGCGAGGACGGCGCCTTCCCGCACATGCGGGCGCTCGAAGAGGGCGGCGAAGAAGAGGAGCGGCGGCTCTGTTACGTCGCGATCACCCGCGCCCGCAAACGGCTCTACATGACCTGGGCGCGCGAGCGGCGCCTGTTCGGCCGGGCCGAGCGCAACATGCCCTCGCGCTTCATCGACGAGCTGCCGGTCGAGCTGACCGAACGCCAGGCGAGCGCCGCGACCTCGCTAGGGGCGATGAGCTGGGACCAGTCGGCCCCGAACACCGACGCCGAGCAGCGGGTCGACCCGGGGGCGGCGCTGGAGATGCAGGTCGGCGACGACGTCGTCCACGCCAGCTTCGGCGACGGCGTGGTGACCGCGGCCGAACCGGGCGGGGTGGTCGTCGTCCGCTTCGCCGGCGACGGCTCCGAGCGCAAGCTGATGGCCGACTACGCCCCGATCAGGAAGCGCTGACGTGGCGGCCCGGACGATCGACGGCAAAGCGGTCGCCGCCGCGGTTCGCGAGCGGGTCCGGGTCGACGTCGCCGCCTACGTCGAGGAGTCCGGGCGCACCCCGACCCTGGCGACCGTGATCGTCGGCGAGGACCCGGCCTCCGAGGTCTACGTGAACATGAAGCACAAGGCCTGCGGGGAAGCGGGGATCGGCTCCGTCCACCACGGGCTCGAGGCGGCGACCAGCGAGGAGGAGCTGCTGGAGCTGGTGCGGGCGCTCGGCGCCGACGACGCGGTCGACGGCATCCTCGTGCAGCTGCCGGTGCCCGCCCACATCGACTCCGACGCGGTGGTCGCGGCGATCGATCCGGGCAAGGACGTCGACGGGCTGACCCCGACCAACGCCGGTCTGCTCGCCCACGGCACGCCGGACCTGGTGCCCTGCACGCCGGCCGGGGTGATGGAGCTGCTGGCCCATGAGGGAGTCGAGTTGGAGGGGGCCGAGGCGGTCGTGGTCGGCCGCTCGAAACTGGTCGGGGTGCCGGTCGCGCGCCTGCTGCTCAGCGCCAACGCGACGGTGACGATCTGCCACTCGCGGACCCGCGACCTCGACGCCACCTGCGCCCGCGCCGACGTCCTGGTCGCCGCGGTCGGGGTGCCGCGCCTGCTCGGCGCCGGGGCGGTGAAGCCGGGCGCGGTGGTGATCGACGTCGGCGTCAACCGGCTCGAGGAGGGGCTGGTGGGCGACGTCGACTACGAGGCGGCGCGCGAGGTGGCCGGGGCGATCACCCCGGTCCCCGGCGGAGTCGGCCCGATGACGATCGCAATGCTGCTCGTAAATACGCTTAGAGCCGCCCGGCGGCGGGTGTAGGGTCGGCCCCATCGGGTTTCGCTACGCAGTGAAGGAGGCACCATGAGCGAACGGCCGGGAACCGGCGAGCTGGTCGCGGGAGTCGCGGGTTTTGTCCTTCTCTTGAGCATGTTCATCCTCGCCTGGTTCGGGCTCGAAGGCTTCACCGGAGACGCCTTCGAAGCGCTCGACGACTGGGTCACCATCGTCCTCGTCTTCGCCTCGTTCGCGGGGATGTCGCTGATGCTGTTCGGTCCCGACATTCCCCGCGCCGACGTCGCGCCGCTGGGCGCGGTGACGCTGGCGCTGGGCGCCCTCGCGACGCTCGTCGTCCTGATCCACATCATCGCCCCGCCCGGCGTCGAGGCCGGTTCGGTCAGCGTCGACCTCGACCCTGAATTTGGGGCCTGGATCGGTCTGTTCGCCTCGATCGCGATCGCGATCGGCGGCTACCTCGCGATCCAGGAAGAGGAGAGGCTCGCCGTTGGCGGCGCTCCGGGCGCCAGCGGCGCGGTACCGCCGCAGCCGCAGGTTCCCCCGGCGGCCCCACAGCAACAGGCGCCACCGCCGCCCCAGCAGCAGGCGCCACCGCCGCCACCGCCGCCGGCGCCCCCGCCGACGGGCTGAGGTGCCGGAGCGGAGGAAGAGGAGGCGCCGGCGGCGGGTTCGGCCGCGCCGCGACGAGGCGATCGCCGCAGCCGCGGCGCTCGCCCTCTTCGTGCTGCTGTTCTTTCCCTGGTACGACGTGACCAACGCCGAGTCGAAGCTCTCGCTGCCGGAAGCCTCGGACGCCACCGCCTGGGAGGCGCTCGAGCTGGTCGCGCCGCTGCTGGCGCTGGCCTGCGCGCTCACCCTCGCCGCCGTGCTGGTTCGCCTGCTTCGCCCGGGCTGGAGGCCGGCGATCTCACCGGGCGCCATGATCGCCGTGCTCGGCGGGCTCGCCACGCTGCTGGTTCTCTTTCGCATCGGCGCCCCGCCCGACGCGGACGGCCTGGTCGGGATCGAATACGAGGCGACCCCGAGCCTCGCCGCCTTCCTGGCCCTCGCCGCCGCCTTCGGCATCGCCGTCGGCGGCTACCGCTCTATGCGGGCTGAAGGGAGCTCGTTCGCCGCGGTCGCGGACTCTCTTCAGCCACCCCGCGCGCGACCTGCTTCGCGAAAGCGATGATGGTCATCATCGGGTTCACGCCGACGGAGGTGGGGAAGAGGGAGCCGTCGGCGACGTAGAGGCCCGCGGTCCCGTGCACGGCGCCGCGCAGGTCGCAGGCGCCCTCCGAGGGGTCGGCCGCGATCCGCGCGGTGCCCATCGGGTGGAAGGCCTCGAGGCGCAGCTCGGAGGGCTTGAAGGCGGTCGCCTCGAAGCTCGCCAGATCGCCGGGCTTCAGCACCCCGACCCGGGCGATGTTCGGGTAGACCTCGGTGGCGCCGGCGGCGAAGTGGACTTCCGCCGCGCGGGCGATCCCGAAGGCGAGGCGGCGGGCGTCGGCGGCGGTCAGCCTGTAGCTGGCCCGCAGGCTGCCTTCGGCGCCGAGCCCGACCCGGCCGGCCGACTCGTCGCAGAGGTGGACGCCGATCGAGCCGACGTGGGCGAAGTCGAGCATCCGCCGCTGGTGCTCGGCCCCGGCCCCGAGCAGCCAGGCGCCGCCGAAGGCGAGCGGCGTGAAGGTCGCCTCGAGCAGGATCCTCTCGCGCTCCCACTGGTCGACGTAGAAGCTCTGCATCACCCCGTCCCAGCCGCGCACCTCCTCGTCGTAGCGGGCGCCGATCCAGCAGGCGGGGTGGATGTGGAGGTTGCGGCCGACGTGGCGGCCGCCGAGCCCGGAGCGCTGCAGCAGCTCCGGCGTCCCCAGCGCCCCGCCGGCGACGATCACCGCCCGCCGGGCCCGCACCGTGAACCGCTGCCCGCCAGTCCGCGCCTCGACGCCGACCGCGCGCCCGTTCTCGGTCAGGATCCGCCGCACGTCGACGCCGGCTCGGACCCGCGCCCCCGCCGCCACCGCCCGCGGCAGGTAGCTGACGTGCATGCCGCGCTTGGCGTCGATCTCGCAGCCGAACGGGCAGGAACTGCACTGCACGCAGTCGCCGGCGTTGCGGAAGATCGGCGCGCCGCTGACCCCGAGCGCTGCCGCGCCCTCCATCGCCAGCTGGCCGTTGCGGCCCATCCGGTCGGGGTCGAGCTGTTTCACGTGGAGCATCTGCTCGGCCTCGGCGAAGTCCGCGTCGAGGTCGTGCGCCCACTCGATCCCGAAGCGGGACCGCCAGTCGTCGAGGATCGGCTCCGGCGCCCGGAAGCAGGTGCCGGAGTTGATCACCGTGGTGCCGCCGACGACCTTGGCGACCGGCACCGGGATCGGCGGCCGGCCTTCGGCGATCGTCAGCCCGGCGTCGCGGTAGAGGGTGGAGATCGCCTCCAGGTGGTCGCTCGGGTAGTTCTCGCGGTTGTAGTGGCCGCCGGCCTCGAGCACGACCACGTCGAGCCCGGCCTCGGCCAGCTCGGTCGCGGCGACCGCGCCGCCCGCCCCGGAGCCGACGATCACCACGTCGCATTCCTCGCCCTCGCCCGGGGGCTCGGTATCGCCCAGCGAGCCGGCCGGCTCGGGCAGGCTGCCGTCGGCCAGCCCGCAGCGGACCTCGAAGCCGATCCGCTTCTCCACCTCCGGCGTCACCGCGTAGCCGAGGGTCGAGAACAGCTTCGCCATCAGCAGCAGGTCGTGGTGGAGGGAGCGCTTCGAGCGCTCGAGCTTGTGCAGGAAGTCCTCCGCCGCCTCCGGGTCGAGCCGGCTGAAGCGCCAGGGGAAGGGCAGCCACTCGAAGGCGCGCAGCCCCAGCCGCATCCGGATCAGCACCCGCGGCGAGGTGGTCGCGAGGAAGCGGGAGACCGGCCCGGAGACGTCGACCTCGCGCTCGCCCGCCGGCAGGCCGTCGATGCCCGGCGCCATTGCCGCGCAGATCGCGCTCAGGGTGCGCTGCTCAGCGGCCGTAAGCCCTGGCGGGCGCCTTCAACCGGGGTCGGGCGGGCGGCCGATCCGCCCGGCCAGCGACCAGAGGACCAGCGCGAAGACCGCGAGGAAGCCGTCGACGAGGAAGTTCAGCAGGTAGACGAAGACCTGGTCCTGGAGCACGAAGAAGGCCAGCGAGCCCAGCGAGGAGGCGGTCTTGCCGGCGGCGAGGACGAGGATCAGGGCGCGGTAGCGGACGACGTCGGCCTGCGCCAGCAGGCAGATCCCGGTGATCACGACCATGTAGGCGAAGGCCAGCGCCAGCCACAGGTACTCCTGCGTGTGCGGCGCCCGGGTGTCGTTGCCGAACCATTCGCCGACGTCGGAGATCACGTCGAGCACGCCGCTGGGCACCGCGATGAAGAGGATCCCGACCACCGCGAAGGTCGCCGCGAGCAGGCGCAGGTTCATCACCACGAATCGCTCGGCCGCCGGTCCCTGCATCCTGCGGGGACAATACTGGCTGGGCAGCCAGTCCGCCAGCGGACGCTCGGGCCGCGGTTCGGAGAGGATCGCGCTGTGGGATTCACGCGCGCCGAGCTGGAGGAGTTCCGCGGTCACGAGGTCGACGACCTGGTCGGGCCGGGGCTGAAGCTGCTGTTCGTCGGGATCAACCCCGGGCTCTGGACGGCTGCGGTCAACACCCACTTCGCCCATCCCGGCAACCGCTTCTACCCGGCGCTGGCGCTGGCCGGGATCTCCGGCTACGAGATCGACCGCGCCGCCGGGATGAGCGACGCCGACCGCGCCCAGCTGGTCTCGCGGGGGATCGGGATCACCAACCTGGTGCGGCGGGCGACCGCCCGCGCCGACGAGCTCACGCGCGAGGAGCTGCGGGAGGGCGGCGAGCGGCTGCTGCGGTTCGTCGCCGAGCGGCGGCCGGCGGTCGTGGCGATCGCCGGCATCACCGCCTACCGCGACGCCTTCGGCGAGCGCCGCGCGGTCGCGGGACGGCAGCCGGAGACCCTGGAGAGCGTGGCCCGCTGGTCCGGCGCGGCGCTCTGGGTGGTCCCCAACCCGAGCGGCCTCAACGCCCACGAGACGGTCGCGACGCTTGCCGCCGCCTACGCCGCGCCGGCCGCGGAGGCGGGCGTGATCGTCCCCTGAGCGCCGCGGCCGCGCCTGGCGACCCGCGTCCTTAGAATCCCCGCGGTGATCGACCGCGAGCAGGTACTCCACGTCGCCAAGCTGGCCCGGCTGAAGCTCTCCGAGGAGGAGGTCGAGCGGATGACCGGTGAGCTCTCCCACATCCTCGAGCACGTCGACCGGATCGCCCAGATGGACCTCGACGGGGTCGAGCCGACCTCGCACGTGGTCGCGCTGGAGAACGTCCTGCGGGCCGACATGCCGCGTCCCAGCCTGCCGCGCGAGGCGGCGCTCGCCAACGCCCCCGAACCGGTCGACGGCGCCTTCCGCGTCCCCTCGCCGCAGGCCGAATGATGGCCGGGCTGCTGGAGCTGACCGTCGCCGGGGCGGCGGCGAAGATCGCCGCCGGCGAGGTCTCCCGCGAGGAGTACTTCGCCGCCTGGATGGCCGCCGCCGCGGGCGACGAGCTCAACGCCTACCTCTGGTCGGTCGAGAACGCCGACGACTACCGGGTCGCCGACGGCCCGCTGAGCGGGATCCCGGTCGCGGTCAAGGACATCTTCGCCACCGAGGGCTCGCCGACCACCGCCGGCTCGAAGATCCTCGAGGGCTACCGGCCGCCCTACACCGCGCACGCGGTGCGCCAGCTCGACGCGGCCGGCGCCCGGGTGCTCGGCAAGACCAACATGGACGAGTTCGCGATGGGGTCCTCGAACGAGAACTCCGCCTACGGCCCGGTGCTGAACCCGTGGGACCGGGGCCGCGTTCCCGGCGGCTCCTCGGGCGGCTCGGCCGCCGTCGTCGCCGGCGGCCTCGCGCCCTGCGCGATCGGCACCGACACCGGCGGCTCGATCCGCCAGCCCGCCTCGCTCTGCGGGATCGTCGGGCTGAAGCCGACCTACGGCTCGATCTCCCGCTACGGGATGATCGCCTTCGCCTCCTCGCTGGACCAGTGCGGGCCGCTGACCCGCGACGTCACCGACGCGGCGCTGATGCTGGCGGCGCTCGAGGGCCGCGACCCCTGCGACTCGACCTCGGTCGGGATCGAGGGCGGGATCGTCGCCCCGCGCGCCGAGGACCTGAACGGGCTGCGCTTTGGCGTCCCCGCCGAGCTCGCCAGCGACGCGATCGAGGCCGGGGTGCGCGAGGTCTTCGAGGCGACCCTGGCGCGGATCGAGAGCCTCGGCGGCGAGATCGCCGAGGTGGAGCTGCCGAGCGCCGAGCACGGGATCTCCGCCTACTACGTGCTCGCCCCGGCCGAGGCCTCCTCGAACCTGGCCCGCTACGACGGGGTTCGCTACGGGATGCGGGCCGGGGGCGACGGCGACCTGATCGAGATGTACGAGACGACCCGCACCGACGGCTTCGGGCCGGAGGTGAAGCGGCGGATCCTGCTCGGCACCTACGCGCTCTCCTCCGGCTACTACGACGCTTATTACGGCCAGGCGCAGAAGGTGCGGACGCGGATCGCCGACGACTTCCGCGCCGCCTTCGCCGGGGTCGACTTCGTCGTCACCCCGACCTCGCCCTCGGTCGCCTTCGGCCTCGGCGCGAAGACCGCCGACCCACTGGAGATGTACCTCAACGACTTCTTCACGGTGCCGATGAGCCTGGCCGGGATCCCGGCGATCTCGATCCCCGCCGGCCTCGCGCGGCCCGAAGGCGGCGGCCCCGAGCTGCCGGTCGGGTTCCAGATCGCCGCGCCCGCCTTCGCCGAGCAGAAGCTGCTGGAGGCGGCCTTCGCCCTCGAGGGCTCGATCGGGTTCGCCGCCGGCACGCCCGGCATCCCGTACCTGAACGGGGGAGGGGAGCCGAATGGCTGACCTGGAAGCGGTGATCGGGCTGGAGATCCACGTCCAGCTGGCGACCAGGACGAAGATGTTCTGCGGCTGCGAACTCTCCTTCGGCGACGAGCCGAACACCCACACCTGCCCGATCTGCCTCGCCCACCCGGGCGTGCTGCCGGTGGCCAACGAGCAGGCGATCCTCTACGCCCTGCAGATCGGCGCGGCGCTGGAGTGCGAGATCGCCCCGCGCTCGATCTTCCACCGCAAGAACTACTTCTATCCGGACAGCCCGAAGGCCTACCAGATCAGCCAGTACGACATCCCGATCTGCGGTCCCGGCCGGCTCGGTGACGTCCGCATCCACCGCGCCCACCTCGAGGAGGACGCGGCGAAGACGATCCACCTCGGCGAGTCGGGGCGGATCCACGGCTCCGCCCACTCGCTGGTCGACTTCAACCGCGGCGGCACGCCGCTGGTCGAGATCGTCACCGAGCCCGACCTGCGCGACGCCGCCGAAGCCGCCCAGTGGGCGCGCCTGCTGCGCGAGACGGTGCGCCAGCTCGGGGTCTCCGACGTCAGCATGGAGGAGGGCAGTCTGCGGGTCGACGCCAACGTCTCCGTGCGCCCGGTCGGCTCGGAGCAGCTCGGCACCAAGACCGAGCTGAAGAACATGAACAGCTTCCGCTTCCTGCAGCGCGGGATCGAAGCCGAGCTGGAGCGCCAGAAGGCGCTGGTCGAGGCGGGGGGGACGGTCGAGCAGGAGACGCTCCACTTCGATCCCCGCAGTGGCGAGCTGACCTCGCTGCGCTCGAAGGAGGAAGCGCACGACTACCGCTACTTCCCCGAGCCGGACCTGGTCCCGATCGTGCCGACCGAGGAGATGCTGCGGGCGGCCCGCGAGGCGCTGCCGGAGCTTCCGGCGGCGCGGATCGCCCGCTACGAAGGCGACGGCCTCAGCACCGACGTCGCCACCGTGCTGGCGACCGACCCCGAGACCGCCGCCTACTTCGAGCGGACCGCGGAGGCCGCGAGTGGGCTGGAGGCACGCGTCGTCGCCAACTGGGTGACCGGCGAGCTGGCCGCTGCCCTGCGCGCCGCCGACGCCGAGGGCGGCGCCGCCGGCTCGAAGGTGACCCCGGAGGCGCTCGCCGCCCTGGTCGCCCTGGTCGCCGAGAAGAAGATCTCCCACGGCAGCGGCAAGATCGTGCTATCCGCCCTGGTCGGGGAGGGGGGAGACCCGGCCGCGATCGTCGAGCGCGAGGGCCTCGCCCAGATGGCCGCCGACGACGGCGAGCTGGAGGCGATCGTCGCCGCCGCGATCGCGGCCAACCCCGACGCCGCAGAGAAGATCCGCGAAGGCAACGACAAGGCGATCGGCGCGATCGTCGGCCATGTCATGCGCGAGACCAAAGGGCGCGCTGACGGGGGCCAGGTCAACCGGTTGATCCAGCAGCAGCTGGGTTAGCGGGGGAGGGTCGGGGGGACCCTTCCCCTCACAGATCTGGAGGTTCGGTCCAGGGTCCCCCCGACCCTCTCCGCGAAGCCGGTGCGGCTGACCTGCGGTTCGGCCGCCACCTTGACGCGGGCTGCAGGGGTTTGCGGCAGATGTGACTTTGTAACAACTTGTTACAAAGTGCTAAGTTGAGGCTATGGCCTGGAACGTGATCATCGCTGGAGGTGGGTTCGGTGGCGCTGCCGCGGCGCGGGAGCTGGAGAAGGTGCTGCCGAAGCAGTCGGCGCGGCTTGTGATGGCCAACGAGCAGAACTTCGCGCTCTACACGCCGTTTCTGCCCGAGGCCGCGGCGGGCACGCTGGAGCCGCGGCACGTGGTGACGCCGCTGCGCGACATCCTCAAACGGACCTATCTGCGGCTCGGCTCGATCGTCGGCCACGACCCCGAGCGCAAGACGGTGCAGCTGGCGCCCAAGCACGGGCCGCTGGAGACGCTGCCCTACGACCAGCTGCTGCTCAGCCTCGGCTCGGTCTCGCGGGTCCTGCCGGTGCCGGGCCTGGCCGAGCACGCGGTCGGCTTCAAGTCCCTGGCGGACGCGATCTACCTGCGCAACCACGTGATCGAGACGCTGGAGGAAGCGAACGCGACCGAGGACCCGGCGCGGCGCGAAGAGCTGCTCACCTACGTCTTCGTCGGCGGCGGCTACGCCGGCCTCGAGGCCCTGGCCGAGCTGCAGGACTTCGCCGCCGACGCGATGGACCGCTACCCGCGCGCCCGCCTGCACGGGATGCGCTGGGTGCTGGTCGAGGCGATGGACCGGGTGCTGCCGGAGATCGACCTGGAGCTGGCCGAATACGCGCTGCGCGAGCTGCGCGGCCGTGGCATCGACATCCGCCTGGAGACGACGCTGGAGGAGGTCGGAGCGGACTTCGCCCGGCTCTCCTCGGGCGAGACGCTCTGCACCCAGACCGTGGTCTGGACCGCCGGCGTCGCCCCGCAGCCGATCCTCAAGCAGCTGGACCTGCCACTGGAGGAGCGCGGCCGGGTCCCGGTCGACTCCCACCTCAAGGTCGAGGGCATGGACTCGGTCTGGGCGATCGGCGACTGCGCCGCCGCCCCGGACCCGCGCGGCGGCCTCTGCCCGCCGACCGCCCAGCACGCCGTGCGCCAGGGCCCGGTCGTCGCCCGCAACATCGCCGCCGAGCTCGGGATCGGCTCCGCCCGGCCCTTCGAGTACCGCTCCGAAGCCTCCTTCGTCAACCTCGGCCGCTACAAGGCCGTGGGCCGGATAGGGGACCGGACCTTCCGCGGCTTCCCCGCCTGGTGGCTGGCCCGCAGCTACCACATGTCCCAGATCCCGGGGACGGCCCGCAAGGCCCGCGCGGTGCTCGACTGGACCGCCAGCCTGCCCTTCAAGCGCGACATCTCCGAGGTCGGCTCGATCGGCCACCCGAAGCCGCTGGTCTGAGCGGCGTATCGATTTCCTCTCGCATACCGAGAGGAAATCGACATCCCTATTCGGCGACGATCAGCGTCGCTTTCATCCCGCGCTCCTCGTGTTCGTCGAGGTCGCACCAGAGCCGGTAGCTGCCCGCCGGGAGGTCGAATCTGGCGATCCCCTGCGAGGACGGGCCGATCGTCGAGATGCTCCCCTCCGGCCCGCTTCCGTCCTCGAGCTGGAGGTTGAGGTTGTGCGGGTCCTCGCCCATGTTGTTGAGCTCGACCACGACCTCGCCGGCCGGGACTTCGGGGCGCGAGAGCGTGTAGGCCCACTCGACCGCTTTCACCCCGAGCCGCGGGATCGCGGGGTCTTCCGGTTCGGGCGGCGGTGGGGCCGGCGCTGGGGGCGCCGGCGGGGTCGGGACCACGGGCGCGGGCGCCGCCCGCCGCGCGCAGGTCCGCCACCGCTTCACCCGCACCACCTTGCGCCGCTCCCCCTGCCGCTTCACGTACTTCACAACCCGCTTCCTCTGCTTCTTCCACGCCACACAGGGTGCGGCAGAGATTTGAGCCGCATACCGTCCCAAAGGACTGCCGCTCTCAGCGGAGGCGCTGCCGGCGCCGGCGTTTGGCACCAGTAGCGCTGCGGCCAGCGCCGCGCAGGCCGCGGCAAGGGCCGCGCGCCTCATGCTTTCACCAGGGTTGGCTGCGCGAAGCCGGAGGCGCCGGGGATGATCGGGCCGGCGTCGTGGCCGAGCCACTGCTCGAGCAGGGCGCAGTACATGCCGCGGAAGTCGCTGGTCACCCGCAGGTTCGAGTTCTGGTCGAGTTTCCCGAGGCCGGGGAACTCGCCGACCATCTCGCCTTTGGCCTTGGAGCCGATCACGAAGGCGCAGCCGGCGGCGCCGTGGTCGGTCCCGGCCGAGCCGTTCTCCTCCGGCCGGCGCCCGAACTCGCTCCACATCTCGACCATCACCCGGTCCTGCAGCCCGCGCGCTTCGAGGTCGCGCTGAAAGGCGAGCACGCCCTCGCAGGTCTCGCGCAGGTTGCGGTCGAGGTCCTCGGCCTGGCCGGCGTGGGTGTCGTAGCCGCCCGCGGCGCGGATCGTCACCGCCCGCATCGGCAGCCCGACGGCGATGTAGGAGGCGAGGCCTTCGAGCTTGTGCGCGAAGTTGGTGTCGGGATAGTCGACGGTGCTGTTCGGGTCGCCGACGCCGCCGAGGTCCTGGCGCAGCTTGTCGGTCTGCGCGGTCGCGCGGCGCACCTGCGAGAGCCCTTTCGAGTCGGAGGGCAGGGCGCCGAACCTGGCGAAGCTCTTGTACATCTCGGCCCGCACCGGGTCGGAGACCGCCGACCAGAGGTCGTAGCCGTCGACGCTGTCGATCGCCGCCACCGGCTTGTTCGCGGTCGCGATCATCGGCGAGAGCGAGCCGTCCATCGAGAGCCCCTGCAGCGGGTTCTCCTCGTCGCCGACCGAGTCGATGTAGCGGCCGAGCCAGCCGGTCCGGAAGCCGATCTCCAGCTCGCCGATCTCGTAGTAGTGGCGCGAGGTGAAGTGCGACTGGTCGGGGTGGTCGTAGCCGATCGCCGGGAAGACGCTGACCTTTTTCTCCGCGTGCAGGGTCGCGAGCGGCGCCGCGGCGGGGTGCCAGCGCAGGTTCGGGTCCTCGCTGAACACCGTCCCTTCGCCTTCTTTGAGCGCCAGATTGGGGCGCAGCGACGCATATTTCGGGTCGCCGACCGGGGCCAGCACGCTCATCGAGTCGATCCCGCCGTCGAAGAAGACCGAGACGAGGATCTTGTCGCCCTGCGCGGCCTGCGCCATCCCGGCCTCGAAGGCCGAGAGGGGGATCTTCGAGGCGCCGTAGATCGAGAGCGCCAGGCCAGCGGAGCGCCAGAGGAAGCTGCGCCGCGAGAGCCCGGTCCCCGCCGGCTCCGGCATCCCCGGCTCGGTCACCGGCAGGCCCTTGCCGGCCTCGGCGGCGCCGGCCCGCAGGAGTTGGGAGCGCGTGTAGTTGTTGCAGCAGTTGTGGCTGGGGCCTTGGCTCATTGCAGGACCTGGTCGGGGCTGATGCCGATCAGCTGCAGCAGCGCGTTCTGGCGCATCGCCCGGTAGGGGCCTTTCTGCCAGTTGGCGACGATCGTTTTCTCCGAGCGCCGGGCGAAGTCGAGCAGCTCGGCCCGGTGCTCGGCCCGCAGCGCCGGCCCCGACCAGGAGGCGACCGCCCGGTTCAGCGCTTCCTCGGCGGTCTCGGCGGTCGGGTAGGGGTCGTTCCAGGCGTCGACCGAGATGTCGTCGAGGGCGTAGTGGACGATGTTCCAGCGCGCCCGCATGGTCGAGGTGTCGAGCCAGCGGCTGTCGTCCCAGCCGGAGACGTTGGGCGGCCAGAACAGCACCTGCCCGGCCGGGTCGCAGAGCCAGCGCCAGGCGTAGGTGTCGACGTAGCGCCCGAGCGCCCGCATCATCCCGGCCAGGTGGACGATCGGCGGCTTCACCATCGGCGCGCTTTCGAAGAACTCGGGGCTGGTGAGGATCTGCTCCAGCACCGGCCGCACCTGGTGGCCGTTGCCGAGGTAGGTCGCGATCAGGGCGTCGCGGGTCGCGCCCGAGGGCGGGTCGGCGACGAAGTAGCTCCACAGCTTCTCGACGAAGAAGGTGGGGTGGAGGGGGTGCTCGACGCAGAGCCGGACCGCGTCTTCCCAACCCCAGGCGCCGGTCCGGCCGAAGACCGTCTTCGTCCCGGTGTCCCAGCGTTTGGGGTCGAAGCGGAAGTTGTGGGAGCCGAGCTCCGCCGACCAGTCGTTGCGCCAGCCGGTCAGCGCCCGTGCCGCTTCGCGGATGTCGGTCTCCGTGTAGGCGCCCGAGTCCGCCCCGAGCGAGAACAGCTCCATCATCTCGCGGGCGTAGTTCTCGTTCGGGGCGCTCTTGTGGCTGCCGCTGCCGTTCAGCCACTGCAGCATCGCCGGGTCGACCGTCACCGCCTTGAAGAGGTCGAGGAACGACCCGAAGCCGGCGGCCCGGAAGAGGTTGGACTGGTCGATCATCTGCTGCTGTTTGGAGACCCCGGCCAGCGAGGTCGCGAACCAGTCGTGGAAGATCAGCGACAGCCGCTCGATTCCGGACTGGTTGCTGCGGACCATGCGGTCGAGCCACCAGAGGTGATCGTGGCCCCAGGCGTCGGCGGGGGCGATCGGGTAGCCGTCGTCGTCGACCGGCGCCGGTCCGCTCAGCACCGCGGCGCCGCTCGGCCGGGTCAGCGAGTAGACCGCACCCAACAGGCCCATCGAGACGAGCTGCTCGGCCTGGCCGGGGGTCGGCCCGAAACCGGCCCGGTTCAGCAGCCGCACCGCCTGCTCGCGGCCGAAAGAGCCCTGGTAGGTGCCGGGCGGGCGGGGGTCGGGGTTGGGAGGCGGCGCCGCAACCCGGTTCGGCGGCCGCCTGCCGGGCCCGCGCTTGTGGTTCTTCTTCGGCTTGTGCTTGTGGCGGACGATGTAGCCCTGTTTGCGCCAGCCACCCTCGCCGTCTTCGACCCAGCGCCAGTGCTTGTCCTTCCAGACGTGTTTGCGCTTGCGGCCGTGCCGCTTTTTCTTTCCTGCCGCGCTGGGGGTCGCCTGGGGAATCGCCATGGACAAGGTGCCCGGATCGGGCCTTTTGAGTGTTCTCGGCCACCGCTGGGCCGACTTGAAGCGATCGGGGCGGGGTGGACATAAGGCCGAGGCGCAAGAATGGAGACGTGGAGTACCTCGTGATCGCCTTCTTCTTCGGCCTCGCCGCCGGCATCATCGGCCGCTCCAAGGGCAGCTCGTTCTTCATCTGGTTCGTGATCGGCATGGTCCTGCCGCTGCTCGGCCTGATCGCGGTGATCCTCTACCGGGTCGAGAAGGACGAACCCGAACGCCAGTGCCCGAACTGCGGCAAGGCGCTGAAGCTCTACGTCCAGGTCTGCCCGCGCTGCGGCGCCGACCTCTACCTGCCCGACCCTTCAGCCGTAAGGCATCCTGGGGTGCGCTAAGCCTTCGGGGGGAGGGGTCTGGTCACCCTCAACCGAACCTCCCCGCTGTTGTGAGGGCGAGGGTGACCAGATCCCTCGACGCACCGCTAGCGCAGCCAGGTCCGCACGATCGCGTTGGCGAAGCCGACGCCGTAGCGGATCACGGCCGGCTTCTTCGAGTGGCCTGAGAGTCGGCTGACGACAGTCACCGGCACCTCCTTGGCCGGGATCCCGCGTTTGATCGCCTCGATCATGAACTCGGAGGTGTGGAACTGCTCCTGGCGCAGAACGAGCTGAGGAAGCACGTCTGCGCGAACGGCGCGGTAGCCGTTGGAGCAGTCGGTCACGTGGGTGCGGGTGATGAAGGAGACGAGCCGGTTGAAGAAGACGATGCCGAGCTCGCGCGAGCGCGTGTTCTTGTCGGCCTCGCCGAGAACCCGCGAGCCGTGCGCCATCGCCACCTCGCCGTCGAGCACCGGCTGTACGAGCCGCGACATCTCCTCGGGCAGGTGCTGGCCGTCGGCGTCGAGCGTCACGACGACCGCGGCGCCGGAGTCGCTCATCAGCCGGTAGCCGGTCCGCAGGGCCGCGCCGCCGCCGAGGTTGGTGACGTGGCGGGCGACGGCGGCACCGTGCTCGCGGGCCACGTCGCCGGTCCGGTCGCGCGAGCCGTCGTCGACGACCAGGACCGCGGTGCCCCTGCCGCACACGCTGGCGGGGATCCGCGGCAGCACGGAGCCGATGTTGTCCTCCTCGTTGTAGGCGGGGATCACCACCGCCACGCGGTCGCGGAAGCGCTCGGGGAGCCCGGCGGCGCGGAACTCCTCCCACGCGATGCCCTCCAGCGTCGCCGACAGCTTGCGCTCGATCCGGCCGTTCTGGACGATCCCGCGCAGCACCAGCAGGAACAGGACGACGATCGCGAACACCGCGAGGCCGAGGATCCGGCCGCCGCCGCCACGCTGGAAGGAGAAGAAGCTCAGCACCGCGTCGAGCACCTCGGTGGCCGAGACGAGGACCAGCCCGACGGCGGCGAAGAACAGCA
>JAWVEZ010000026.1:0-19451 GCA_033856455.1 Solirubrobacterales bacterium
TTCTCGCCCGAGAGGGTGACTCTTTCCGGCTTCGGGAGGGCTGGTCAAATGAGCAAACAGCGGCAGTCACGACTCGCGTTTACCAACTGGAGCCGGGTGCGCGCCACGACCTGGGGGCTCGCCTCCGGCGCTGCCGTTCTGGCGCTGGGCGCAGCCCTGGTCGGGCTCGCCGCGCTGCTGTTGCTGCTGGGCGCGCTCGGGGTGAGCTCCGCGCCGAGCACCGTCCTCGCGGCGCTGCAGGACGCGGCCGTGGCCCTCTACGCCGTGCAGCTGGTCGGCCTCTCGTTCTTCAACGAGACCGCCGAGCTGCGCTTCGCCGCGGTTCCCGGACTGCTTCTGCTCGGCCTCTCGATCGTCGCCGCCGCGGCCGCGGCGGCCAGGCTGTCTCCCGGCTCGGAGCGCAGGAAGCTTTCCGTCGCGTTGGCGATGCCGGTTCCCTACGCCCTGCTGCTGGGGCTCGGCGGCCTGCTCGTGCCCCTGCAGCTGACCGCACCCGGCTTCGGCACGAGCATCGCCGTTTCGCCGGGACCCGTCGAAGCCTTCCTGCTGCCCTTCGGCTGGGGGCTGCTGTTCGCCACGATCGGCGGGCTCGTCGGCGCCTACGGGCGCGGCTGGCGCCGTGCGGCGACGCAGCGGCTCGGCGCCTGGGCCACCCCGCTCGCCTCCTCGCTGCGGGTCCTGGTCGTCGCTCTCTGCGCCAGCGCGGCGGTCGCGCTGGCGGCGGTCGTCTCGATCTCCGGCGGCGACCTCAGCTTCCTGACCGGCAACGGCCTTGGCCACGCGCTCGAGGTGGTCGGCGCCGCGATCATCGCCCTGCCGACGCTCGCGGCGGCGACCCTCGTCTCCGGCTTCGGCGTCCCCTTCGACTGGCAGGTGGACGCGCTCTCGCACGGGGAGGGCTCGCTCTCGGCCCTCGGCGGGGCCCTGCCGACCAGCACCGAAAACGCCGCGCAGACCCAGGGCGCGCCGGGCGTGCTCGCGCTCGCCCCGCTGATCGTCCTCGCCGCCGTCTTCGCGATCGGCTGGATCTCGGCGCGCCGCTCCGGTCCGAACGTCGGGGCCGGCCTCGCCGCTGCCGTTCGCGCCGCGACGCTGACCACGGCCGCCGTCTGGCTGCTCGCCCTGCTCGCGCGGGTCGAGGCGCAGGCCGGCGGTCTGCTCGGCATCCAGCTGACGCCGGAGGCGGGCGCTCTGCTCTGGCAGGTCCCCCTCATAGCCTTCGCCGGCGTCTTCGCCGGCAGCCTCGGATCGGTCCTGGCGCGGGGACCCGCCGCGCGCCGGCGGCTCGCGGTGGCCCTGCGCAATGCCCTCAGCCCCTCGCGCTGGGAGTGGAAGCCCGGCGCCCCGCGCCGGCCCGACCCCGCCGGCCGGGGAACCGCCTGGCGCGCGGTCCTGGCGCTGGGCTTCGTCGCGATCCCGATGCTGGCGGTGGGAATGGGAGCGACCGAGACGGCGACCTCGGCCGCCCCCGGCGAGGTCTCCCTGACCCCGATCGCGCGTGAGGCCGAAGAGACCCTCGAACGCGCCAGCAGCGACGACGAAGCGGTCGCGGTCACGGTCAACCCGGAAACGCGGGCGATCGGCACGGCCAGCGTCGAGACGCCGCTGCGCAGGCTCGGCATCGCTCCCGGGCAGTCGCGCGCGACCGTGGCCGAGGACGTGCTCGAGCGCTACGGCGAGCTCTTCGGGCTCGCCGACCCGGCCGCCGAGCTGGGGAATCCCGAGGCCAGCACCGACAAGCTCGGGGTCACCCACGTCTCCTTCACCCAGCTGGCGAACGGGCTGCCCGTGTTCGGCGGCGGCATCGGCGTCCACCTCTCGCGGAAGGGCGAGGTCCTCGACTTCATCAGCGGCTCGGTGATCCCAAACGTGCTGGTCGAGGAGCGGGAGGCGAAGCTCTCCAAGCAGGAGGCGACCGAGCTCGCGAAGAAGGCGCTCCCGGCCGGGAGCCTCGCCGAGCCGCCGAGCCTGCGGGTCTACGCCGGCATCTCGCCCTACCTCTCCGGGCCCAACGCGCGGGTCTCCTGGTTCGTCTGGCTGGTCGACGACGACAAGCACCTCTCCGAGGAATACGTCGTCGACGCCGTCACCGGCGAGGTCCTCGACACGATCGAGAAGGCGCACCACGCCAAGCACCGCGAAGTCTTCCACTGGCAGGAAGGCCCCAACCTCCCAGGCGAACAGTGGCGGACAGAGAAAGAAGAAGAATCGGGAGACCCGGAAGTCGACGCCGCCTACGACAACACCGGCCTCGCCTACGACTTCTTCTCCGAATTCTGGGAACGCGACAGCTGGGACGGCAACGGCGCTCCGGTGAAATCGACGGTCCACTTCCGCGAGCCGTCGGGGGAAGCGTTCGGCAACGCCTACTGGGACGGCGGCAACGAACAGATGGTCTTCGGCGACGGCTTCGCGAAAGCGCTCGACGTGGTCGGCCACGAGTACACCCACGCGGTCACCGAAGGCACCTCGGAACTGCTGCCGTCGGGCCAGTCGGGCGCTCTGAACGAGAGCTTCTCGGACATCGTCGGCGAGGTGATCGAATGGAAGAAAAAATTCGAAAAAGAAGAAGAAGTCGACTGGAAAATGGGGACGGATCTGTGGGAAGGCCCGTTCCGCAGCCTGATCGAACCGAACGAATACAGCGGGCTCGAAGGGACCGAAGTCAGCCAGCCCGACCCCAAGCACCTCGAAGAATGGATCGTCACCTGCCTCGACAGCTTCGGGATCCACGCCAACAGCACGATCACCAGCCACGCCTTCTACCTCGCCGTGCAGGAACTGGAAGCAAAAGCGGAAATGAACCCGATCGAAACCCTGCTCATGTTCATCGCCGGCTGGACGGACTACCTGAAAGGGGTGCCCTCCCCGACCCTCGAGGACGCGCGCGCGGCGACGATCCAGGCAGCCGTGGCCTACTTCGGGAAAGAATCGGTCCAGGTCGAAGTGATCGAAGACGTCTTCGACCAGGTCGGCCTCGACGGCAGCGCGCAACCGACCCTCGAAGACTGCGTCCACGGCTGCGCCTTCCAGGGCGCCCTCTACAAACACCAGGGGGTCGACTCCGGTGAAGCGGTCGAGATGCTCTCCACGCTCTACAAAGCCCGGGGCGAGCTGGCGATGACCAGCGTCGCCGGCGACTACTTCCTGCCGCTCTACGAAGATCACATGGAGCGCATCACCGAACTCGTCACCCAGGACCCGGTCCTGGCCGAAATGACCGTCGCCGGGCTGGAAGAAGTCACCCCGGCGCTGGAGGCGCTGATCGAAGGCAAAGGCGAGAAATTCGCGCTCAGCACCGAGCAGATGGAGAAAATCGAAGCGGCGCTGCGACGACTGGCCGAGGACGATCGCATCTACGCCGGCGAAAACACCGGCGAGCTGGCCGACCTGATCGAGGGCGAGCTGCAGTGGATGAGCCTGCCGAGCTACGGCGGCATGAACTACGAGTCCGGCTTCGAGCGGCTGAACGACGAGGTCGGAGCCCAGATGATGATGCTCGAAAGCGGCGAACTGATCGAGCCCAACTGCACCGGCCAGCCCTACAGCAACAATTTCCACGTCAACGGCTTCTACGCCGAGACCCCGGGGCACGACATCCCCGGCCAGGTCTCGCCGCTGGAAGCCGGCGGCATCATCTGCGGCACCCTGCTCGAAGAATCGCCCGGCAAAAGCGGCTGCGGCGGCGAAGAATCGCTGAACACGGAGGTCTCGGTGCAGCTGGCGCCCGGAGCCAAAGTCAACTCGAGCAAAAACCTGCCCTCGAAATCCTGGGTGGGCAGGGTGGTCGGCCGCGCCTTTGCCTGCGCCGGCAACGAAACCCAGCTGATCTACGGCGAAGCGGGGCTGCTCTCGCTGAGCAGCTGGAGCGAATGGCAGTGCCCGACCGCGGCGGTCGCCTGCTACGAAGGAAAAAGCACCTTCGAAAACGGGGAAGGCTCGGTCACCGGCAAAGGCTATGCCTGGGTGACGGAAGAAGAAGGGACGCTGACCCTGACCACCCAGCCGGTCACCGTGAGCACGGAAAACGGCTACTTCGCGCAGGTCGGCTTCGGCCAGTTCCGGGTCGAGCTCTGCGCCCGGGCCGGCAGCTCGATGACGAAATCCTGCGGCGGCCCGGCGGCGGCCTGGATCCACCAGAACGGCGAAACGGCCGATCTCGGCTGCCCGGCAGGCAAAGGCCGCTACTCGATGCGGGCGAAAAACGCGGCCGAACTGACGACGGTCCCGGTCTCCGCCTGCGTGCGCTGGACCGACGAAGCGCGCATGCAGCCGGTCGACGCGCCGAACAGCCTCGACGCCGCGAACTGCATACCGACGACGACCACCTGCGTCGCCACCGGCAGCAAAGGCAACGCGTTCTACTCGACCAACGTGAGCCCGAGCGCGGCCTCGACCTGGACCTCGTGGAGCGGCCCCGGCTCCAGCCCCGGGCATGACATCGCCTGCCCCTCCTCGACGCTCTGCGTGCTCGCGGTGGGATCGGTCAGCGGCGGCGGCGGCAACGTCTACCGCGCGAGCTCGCTCGGCGGCGCCTTCTCGTCCTCGTTCAGCCCCGCCAACGGGGTCGGCGCGATCTCCTGCCCGACGACGACGTTCTGCGTCAGCGCGCAGGAAGGCGGCGGCTTCATCCGCTGGACGGCCAAACCCTCGGGCACCCTCTGGTCGGCGGTCGCGATCGGCACCGGGGCGATGAAAGACGTCGCCTGCCTCTCCTCGTCCTTCTGCGCGGTCGTCGACGGCGCCGGCAACGTGCGGGTCGCGACGACCGAAAAAGGGGTCAAAGAAGCCGGCGGCTGGACCGCGACCAACGTCAACGGCGCCACCGCCCTGCACGCGGTCGCCTGCAGCTCGACCAGCTCCTGCCTGACCGTCGACGGAACCAACGGCAAAGTGATCGCGCTGGCGATCGCCGGGGGCGGCGGGGCGACCGCGACGAGCCAGACCCTCGCCGGCGCCGGCAAACTCAAGGACGTCACCTGCCTGGGGTCGAGCTGCGTCACCGTGGACGACGCGGGAGCCATCTTCGTCTCCGAAAACGGCGGCACGTCCTGGGCTACGCGCTTCGAGGCGCGCACGGAGCTGAAGAGCGTGGCCTGCGCGTCGACGAGCGTCTGCACGGCGGTGACCGCCGGCGGCGACGTCGTCCAGTTCGACCCCCTCCCCTAGCGATTTTTCATACCGCGCTCAGACCGTTAAAGCGGTCTTTACCGGTAAACGGCATGCCTGAGCGGTATTCCCACAGAAATGCGCGGATCAGGCGTCGGTCCAGGCACAAAACGCGCCGTTACCCAGCTATGTTAAATCAGTGATGACAGATTGGTAAAAAACTCTTTGGTCAAAGTCCTCGGCGGGTGGCGTCTGGTAACGCTGACGAGCCTGGTCGCGCTGGCCACCATGCTGGTGCTGAGTGCCATCGCCCCGCCAGCCGCCAGGGCCGCGACGCCTTCCCTCTACGTGGTCAACGGCCAGAACCGCAGCCTCTCCGCCTACACGCTCTCCGCCAATGGGACCCCGATCCCGGTCGCCGGCTCTCCCTACTCCGTCGGCATCGCCCCGGGTGGCGTAGCGATGACCCCAGACGCCGAGCACGTGTACGTCACCAACGGCGAATCGAAAACCCTTTCCGCTTTCACGGTCGGCCCCGGCGGAAGCCTCACCCCCGTTCCGGGCGCGCCGTTCACCACCGGCTACGGGCCCTGGGGCGTCGCCGTCAGCCCGGACGGGACCCTCCTCTACGAGACCAACTCCAGCGGAAACACCGTCTGGGGATACTCGGTCGCCGCCGACGGTGGGCTCACCGTCGTGCCGGGGTCGCCGTTCTTCCATGCCGGCAACAGGGGAGCCAACGGCATCGCGATCTCACCCGACGGCTCGCACCTCTACGCCTCGACCATGGGCGGGGACCTCGTCGCTTTCTCGATCGCCGCCGACGGCGGTCTCAGCGAACTACCGGGGTCGCCGTACGCCGTCGGCATCTCCACTCGGGGCCTTTCCGTCACCCCCGACGGCAAACACCTCTACGTGGCAATCACCTCCGAAGGGGGCATCGGCGCCTTCTCGATCGGCGACGACGGCGGCCTCACCCCCCTTCCCGGCTCCCCGCTCGACGCCGAAGGATCGCCGCTGAGCGTGGCCGTGAACCCGCAGGGAACGCACCTGTACATGGCCCACGTCGGCGGCAAAAACAACGTCTGGGCCTGGTCGATCGGCCCAGCGGGCGAGCTCACCCCGGTCCCCGGCACGCCCTTTCCCACCGGCGGCATTCGCGGCAACGGCCTGGCCTTCAGCCCCAGCGGCAAGCGCCTCTACCAGACCAACAGCCAGTCGTCGAACGTGACCGTCTTCTCGGTCGCCGCCAGCGGGGCCCTGAGCCCGATCGCCGGTTCGCCGTTCGCCACCAGCTTCGGTCCCCTGCAGCTCGTCGTCTCCCCCGACCAGGGCCCGACGGCCGCCTTCTCGTCGATCGCGGTGCCGGCCGGCAATCCCTATCCATTCGACGCCTCGGCCTCCAGCGACCCCGACGGCACCGTCGCCAGCTACGAGTGGGACTTCGGCGACGGCGAGGCCGCGACGACCGCCAGCCCGACGCACGGGCACGTCTACGACTCCCCAGGCGAATACACCGTCACCCTCACCGTCGCCGACAACGCCGGCTGCTCGCTGGACCGCGTCTACACCGGCCAGACCGTCGGCTGCAACGGCTCGCCGCTGGCCCGGACCTCGCACCAGGTAACGGTGGCGCCGGGCGTACCGCTGACGGTCTCGGCAGACGGCACCGGAAGCGGCTCGGTGGTCAGCTCGCCGGCCGGGATCGATTGCCCCGCCGACTGCGCTTACTTCTTCGAACATGGGACCGAGGTCACGCTCGCTGCCAGCCCCGCCCCCGGCTCGAGCTTCAGCGGCTGGTCCGGAGCCTGCTCGGGCACGGGCGAGTGCGAGGTCACGGTCGACGCCGCGACCGAGGTGGCCGCGTCCTTCGCCGAGATCCCGAAACCGCCTCCGCCTCCGCCGCCCCCGCCACCTCCGAACCACACCCTCACCGTCGGCCTGGCCGGCAGCGGCAGCGTCGTCGGCGACGTCGGCGGGGCGTCCGGCGGGCTCCTCTGCCCGCCCGCCTGCTCCCAGGCCTTCGCCGCCGGCACCGAGGTGACGCTGACACCGAGCGCCGCGCCCGGATCGCGGTTCGCGGGCTGGTCGGGCGGGGGATGCACCGGCACCGGGCCCTGCCAGCTCGCCCTGGGGACCGACACGACGGTCACCGGGAGCTTCGAGAAGCTGCCGCCGATCCGCGCCCGCCTGCGGATCGGGCAGGTTCAGCCGCGGACCACGAGGGCGGGGCTGAGGCTGGCGGTCGTCGGGACGATCGCGCCGCAGGCCAGCGGCGCCGTCACCGTCACCGTCAGTGCCAGGAAGGACGGCCGGCGGCTGACCGCGAGCAGGCTGGCGCGGATCGCCGACGGGCACTGGCACGCTCGCCTCGTGCTCCCGCGGGCGGACCGATCGGGCGGCGCGCCGATCCGGATCGTGGCCCGCTTCAAGGGCAGCTCCGACGTCAGCGGCGGCCAGACCGGCATCCCCCTCCGCCTTCGGTAGACGACCGCCCAAACCGACCCGCCGCCTACCGAAAACCACGGAGGCGGGAGTAACAAACCGGACGCCCGCGGCGATGACGCGGGGCTCATGGGAAGTCCGTCCGTCTTGCCGATGACAGGCGTGGCGCCCGCTGCGAGGCTGGATCGTCCACGATGTTCAAGCCGCAGCCAATCGCGCCGTCGCTCTCCCTCGCCGAGCTGCACGAGGAGGTCGAGCGTGCCCTGGCGGAGGTCGAGTTCCCGGTCCCGGCGGGTGCCGAGCGGCTCGCCGAGGCGGCCCGCTACTCGCTGCTCGCCGGCGGCAAGCGGGTGCGCCCGATCCTGGTCATGGCCTGCGCCCAGGCGCTCGGCGCCCCGGTCGAGCGGGTGCTGCCGACGGCCTGCGCGATCGAGATGATCCACACCAACTCGCTGATCGTCGACGACCTCCCGGCGATGGACAACCACGCCAAGCGGCGCGGCCGGCCGACCCTGCACCGGCGCTACGGCGACGACATCGCGATCCTCGCCGGCTGTGCTCTCCTGAGCGAGGCGCAGCGCCTCATCCTCCGCGATCAGCCGGGCAGCCCCGAGCTGCGCAACGACCTGCTGGGGGTCGTCCTCGAAGCGACCGGGACCGCCGGCATGGTCGGCGGCCAGTACCTCGACGTGACCAAGTACCGGCCCAGCGACCGCGACGACCTCGAACGGCTGCAGATGCTGAAGACCGGGTCGCTGATCGTCGCCTGCGTGCGCTGCGGCTCGCTGCTCGCCAGCGACCAGACCGACCCCGCCCTCGACCGCTTCGCCGCCAGCCTCGGCTCCCTCTTCCAGGTCGTCGACGACATCCTCGACGAGACCGGGAGAGCCAGCTGGCTGGGGAAGATCCCGGGCAGCGACCGGCGCGCGGGGCGCTTGACCCACGTGACGATGTACGGGCTGCGCGGCGCCAGGGAGACCGCGCAATCCCTGTACGAGCGCAGCCTCGAGAGCCTCGCGGAGATCGACTCCTACGCCCCCGGGCCGACCGAGCCCCTGCGCGAGATCGCCGAGATGGTGCACCGGCGCAGGAAGTGAGCGTGGCCGGCCCGGCGCGAGCCGTCGCGGTGCGCACGGCGGGCCGGCTGTGGTGGCTGCCCCTGGTCCCCCTCGGCGCCCTCACCGAGCGGGGCACACGCTGGCGCTGGATCCTGCTGCCGGGGGTGGTGATCGCGACCGCCCTGGCCTCGTCCGCCGCCAAGCTCGCGATCCGCCGTCCCCGTCCCGGCTGCGGCCTCGGCCGCGCACGCCGGGGACGCCTCGGCGCCGCCGGCTTTCCGAGCACGCACGCGGCCTGCGCCTTCGCGATCGCCGGCTGGCTGCGGGCGTCTCGGCACCGGCAGCGGCTGCGGGCGATCGCCGTGCTGATCGCCTACTCGCGGGTTCGCCGCCGCGCCCACCACCCCACCGACGTCGTCGCCGGAGCGGTCCTCGGGCTCGCGATCGCGCGCCAGATCGAGCGGACCCGGGCGGCTCAGCGACCGGCGCCCAGTTCCACCGGATCCTCTCCGGCCGCGTTGCGGCGGCTCATCGCCCAGGCGAAGGCGCCACCGGTGAAGAGCATGAAGGTCGCGTACACCGCGGCCGGGATCGCGACCTCGTCGGAGAGGGTGGCGCCGACCGCGATCGCCAGCGCCGAGTTGTGAATCCCGAGCTCGAGCGCGATCGCCGTCGCCTGGCGGTCGTCGAGCCGGGCGAAGCGGGCGATCGTGAAGCTGAGGGTCATCGCGAGGACGTTGAGGGCGAGCGCGGCGCCGGCGACTTCGGCCAGGCTGGCAGTCACCGTGTCGTGCTCGCTGGCGATCGCGCCGAGCACGACGAGGCCGAAGAGGGAGAGTGAGATCCACCGCACCCGCGGATAGATCGCCCCGGTCCAGGCGGGGTTGCGGCGCCGCATCTCCATCCCGATCGCGACCGGGACGATGGTGATCGCGAAGACCCGGGCGACGATGCCGAGCATGTCGACGTCGCCGACGCCATCGGCGCCGAAGTGGTTGGCCGAGAGCTCGAGGAAGAGCGGCACCGTGATCGCCGCGGCGACGCTCGAGATCGCGGTCATCGACACCGACAGCGCCGTGTCGCCCCGCGACAGGTGCGTCAGCATGTTGGTTGAGCATCCCGATCGCGACCCCGCGCGGCGCCGCCAGGACCCGGCGGAAGTCCTCGCGGGTCAGAGGTCAGGCCGAGGCTCCACATGATCACCGCGATCGCGACAGGCAGCAGCACCGAGGTGAGGAGCGGCGAGTCCATTCGGTACGGAAGCGTATGCGGCGGCTGTTCAGCAGAGGGGCTCGCGGGCGATCCAGTCGGCGGCGCGCGGCAACTTGCGCCGCTCTGCGCCGCCGGCGCACTCCAGGCGGTCTCTCTCGCCGTGGTCGCCGCGCAGCCGCATCGCGACCCCGGGCAGCAGCAGCGGCATCGGGTCGATCGGCGTGTTGTAGCGGCGCACCTCGAAGTGCAGGTGCGGCCCGGTCGAGTTGCCGGTCGAGCCGACGTAGCCGATCCGGGTGCCGCCGGAGACCTGCTCGCCGACCCAGCTGGTGATCGAGGACATGTGGGCGTACCAGGTGGTGTAGCCGAGCCGGTGCTGGATCACGACCAGGTTGCCGTAGCCGCCGTTGTTGTAGCCGGCGAAGATCGTCGTGCCGACGCCGGCCGCGCCGATCCGGGTCCCGTAGGGCACCGGGAAGTCGAGCCCCGAGTGCGCGTGGTCGCCGCGGTCGACCCCGAAGCCGTCGCCGATCGGCCCGGCCACCGGGCGCAGGAACGAGACCGCGCCTTCCGGCGGCGAGGCCGGCGTTCCCGGCTCTCCACCCTGCAGCGCGTGCAGCGTCGTCGGCCCGGCCAGCCCGTCGGCCGCGATCCCGGCCGCCGCCTGGGCGCGCCGCACGGCGGCGTCGGTCAGCGGCCCGAACAGCCCGTCGGCCCGGCCGGCGCCGTTCCCGGCCCGCTGGAGCAGGAACTGCAGCGCCGCGACGTCCCAGCCGCGGTCGCCGATCCGCATCGTCCTGCTGCCGAGACCCGGCCGGCCGCGCCAGCCGAGCGCCTTCCGGGTCCGCGGCCCGGGAACCCCGTCGACCGCCAGCCCGCGCCGGCGCTGCAGGGCGACCACCGCGCGCCTGGTCAGCGGCCCGCTGACCCCGTCCACATACCCGTCATAAAGGTGCAGGGACTGCAGCGCCGCCTGCAGGGCGGCGACTCTCGCGGGAGACGCATCGGCGTGAGCGGGAACGGCGAGCACGATGCCGACAAGCACCAACGCGCCGGCTGCTCGAATCAGGCGCATACGTCCACACTCGACAGCCCCTACACAGCCGCCAGCCCCGCAAGGTTCCGTGCAATCGCAGCGCGGAACTCGGTCGCCGGGGACCCCCTATCTCACCGCCTGAAGGAGCTCCCGTACGGTTCGCAGAGCGTCTGCCGACCCGCCCAGGAGTGCCAGGCGCCGACCGGGCCGCCGGGCCGGCGCGGCTCGCGGACCAGGAGCCGCAGATAGGCGCTGCGGCCTTCGCACTCGCCGACCTGCTTGGCCCGGAGCTGGATCACGACCGGGTGGCGGTAGTAGCCGCCGCTCGGCTTGTAGATCGAGTGGAGCCCGTGCCCTCGGGCTTCCGCCCCGCCCCAGCTGGTCCACTCGATCTGCCGGATCAGCCCGCTGGGGACGCCGCCGTTGTAGAGCCGGCGCGGCCGCTCCGACCCCCAGCCCGCGCCGGTCGGGGCGGCGTAGACGACGCCGCCGATCACGATCCTCTCGGGCGCCAGCCGCGCCGCCTCCCGCTTCCAGCACGGCACCGGCGGCGCCGCGCCCCACTGACCGGGGAAGCCGATGATTTCGAAGTCCGCGATCACCGCTTCCGGGAAGTGGCGCCGGTAATCCGCGCAGGTGAGGATGTTGAGGTCGTTGACCTCCTCCCAGAGCACCTGCCACCTGCCGTCCGACCGCTTCAGCCCGGCTCGGAACCGCGCCGGGAACCCGCCGGTCCCCCGCGGCTCCCCGATCGCGTACCGCGGGTCCGCCGTCGATACCCGCGCCCGCTGCACCCCCCAGCAGTTGATGCCCTGGTCGAGCGCCTCGCAGGCCCGGACGACCGCCTTCCGGATCCCCTGCCGCTCCCCCTTGGTTGGGGCCCGGTGGGCGGGCGCCGGCTGCGCGAACGCGAGCACGACGAGGCAAGCGGTCATCAGTCCCACCGCGCACCGAACCCCGATCCGGCCGTAGATCGCCCCCACGGTGCTACACCCTAGGGCCAGAGCCAGAAAATCGCGTGTCAACTCGACCAATTACGCTCACCCCGATGCTCGCCCCTCCGAGTCCCTCGGCGCGGAAGCTGCCCGGATCCGCCGGCGCGGCGCTTGCGGCGATCCTCCTCCTCTGCGCGCTGCCGACGACCGCCACCGCCACCGGCTCGCCCGCGCGTCCGGTGCCGAAGATCCTCAGCGCCTCCTGGGGCACCGACAACGCGGTCGGCTGCCCGAACGGCGCGCAGGGTCTCGACAACATCCCCGTCACCTTCAGCTGGTTCATCCGCAACCCGTCGATCCAGACCACGGACTTCCGGATCGTCCGCAGCGACGGCAGCAGCGCGAGCCCGACCTGCGCCCTGCAGTTCCCGCCGAACGAGACGGACGAGCGCCAGACGGTGAACCTGATCGGCGACTTCGGGGAATCGGTGGGCGGCCCGACGCCGGTGGCGATCCGCGTCGTCGGGGCGCTGCAGGGCAAGGCTCCCGTCGCGAAGCGGTGGCGGCCGGTTCCGCCCCTCCCGAAGGTCGAGGTGGACCCGATCGCCGGCGGCCCCTACGTCGTCGACGCCTGGTGGCTGACGCCGGCGCTCTACCGCGGCGACGCCAACCGCTGCACGGTCGGCCAGAGCTTCCTGCGCGTGATGTGGTCGAACGGGCTCACCGCCTACCCGACCGGCGAAGAGGTCGGCGCCCCCGTCGCCGCCTCCTACCGCGCCGTCTACGAGCTGCCGAGCGGGAAGACCGAAGCGGTCTCCCCGCTCGAAGTCGCCGACCTCCACGACCACGAAAGCTCCTTCAACGCCGACAACATGCACGACCTCTGCCTCCCGCGGCCGCCGCGCGGCGCGGCCCTAACGCGGGTGACGATCGCCGGCGGCCTGATCCAGGACCCCGACGGCGACCCGAACGCCGCCCAGAAGTTCCGCGCCCGGCTCAGCCGCTGAGCTTGGGGGGCCAAAGTTGGCCCCTTCCGGGCCGGGTGCGGGTGGCATCCTGGATGCATGCCGCCCTTCCCCGTTCGCGGGCTCGTCTTGATCCTGGTCTCGGTCGCCACCCTGGCGGCGTCCGTGCTGCCGGCCGCAGCCGACGCCGCCTGGCCCGGCCGGAACGGGCCGGTCGTCTACGTCGGGCTCGACCCGGCGCCGGACCCGATCCATACGGCTGCCGACTACCTCGCGACCGGGCTGCGCAGCTTCGTCCCCGGCCTGCCCGGCTCGGTCCGGCAGCTGACCACCGACCCCACCGACCGCGACCCGAAAGTCTCGCCCGACGGTCGCCGCATCGTCTTCTCGCGCACGCTCCGCACTGAACCCGGCGTCGAGGTGACGGGGATCTTCGCGATCGCGATCGACGGGACCGGGCTGACTCAGGTGACCGCGGGCGGCCCCGACGACGCGGGCGACGTCGAGCCGGCCTTCTACCCCTCGGGAGACCGAATTGCCTTCGTCCGCGGCGGCGACCTCTACGCGGCCCGCCTCGACGGCAGCGGCCTGCGCCTGCTCGCCTCCGGCTACGCCTCTCTGCGCACCCCGGCCGTCTCCCCGACCGGCCGCCAGATCGTCTTCGCCTGCCGCCACTTCGAAGGCGAGGTCGAATCGAGCGACGAGCACATCTGTTCGATCCGCCCCGACGGCAGCCACCGCCGCGACCTGACGCCGCGCTTCGAGGGCGGCGACCGCGCCTACGACCCGGATTTCAGCCCCGACGGCCGCCTGATCGCCTTCTCGATCGGTCCGGGAACCGCCTCCGACGTCTTCACGATGCGCGCCAACGGGTCGCGCTTCGGAGCTCTCACCAACCGCGGTCCGCGCGGCGGCCGCCGCTTCCCGCGCGCCCGCGGCTACGACAACCCCGCCTTCGCCCCCGCCGGCGGCGTGCTGATCGCGGTCGCCCGCTCCGGCGTCCGCCCGCGCTTCGTCCGCATCCCCCTGAACGGCGACCGCCGCCCCGAAAACCTCGAGGCGGCGGTGCTCGGTCGCTCGCCCGTCTGGGCGCCGGCACCCTGAGGCGCCGGCCTGGGCTCAGAAGCTGGCGCTGGCGCTGGCCGTGCAGACCTCGCCCGACGGGCTCACCGCCCGGGCGGTAACAGTGTCGGCCCCCGCACGGTTGGCGAGCACGCGCCGGACCTCAAACGAGCCGCTGGGCCCGCGGGTGGTGCCCTGGGTCCGGGCGGCGACGGAGCCGTTGGCGCGCAGCACGACCCGCCAGGTCACCCCGGTGCGGTTCTGGTCGATCTCGAACTCGGTCTCGATCCGGCCGTTCTCCGGGCTCAGCTTGAGCTCCGCCGAGGTGCTGCCCGTGCAGGTGCCGGCGCGCTCGACGTCGTCGTCGTTCGCGGTCGCCGTCGCGGCCAGCGGGACGAGCGCCACCAGGCAGGTGGCGAGGCCGATCAGGAACGTGCGCTTTTTCGTCTTCATGTTCATCTTCTTCCTCCTTTTGCTTGCGGAAAGTATGGGGACGGCGGCGGGTCAGGGAAAGACGCTCTCGCCGGTTGAGTCGTCGACGATCGCGATCGCGACCGCCGGGCAGGCTTCCGCCGCTTCGGTCATCAGCTCCGGCGAGTCGGCGCCGACGACGACGGCGACGTCGTCGAGCCGGAACACGCTCGGCGCGATCTCGACGCAGTCGCCGTGGGCGCTGCACTCGTCCGGGTCGACGGTGGCCCTGTAGCTCATGCTGCCTCCATCTCGGGTTGCTCGGAGGCGGCGAGGCCGCCCCCCTCGATCTGCTTGCGCAGGGCTGGGATCGCGCGCGGCCGGCCGGCCGCGAGGCCGGCGACCGGCACGCCGGCCCGGCGGAAGAGCGCTTCGAAGTCGCGTGCGGCGAGGTCGCCCTCGACCACCACCTCGTCGGCGAGCGCGGGGTGGCCGACGCACTGGATGCGGAGCCCGTACTGGTCGCTCCAGAAGCTCGGCAGCGGCGGCCGCCCGGGCGGCTCGCCGAGGATCGCCTTGGCGACGCTCGCGCCCTGCCAGGACGCCGCGTCCCAGTGCTCGCTGCGGGCGTGGACGTTGCGCCGCGGTTCCAGCGCCAGGCAGGCGTCGCCGGCGGCGTAGACGCCGGGCAGCGCGGTGCGCCCACCGGCGTCGACCAGGACCCCGGACTCCCCCAGCCCGCTGCCCCGCAGCCAGGCGGTCGCGGGCACGGTGCCGACCCCGACCACGACCAGGTCGCAGCCGATCCGCCGCCCGTCGGCGAGCACGAGCTCCTCGACCCGCTCACCGCCGCGAACCGAGTCGAGCGCGACGCCGGTCAGGACCCGCACCCCCTCCTCGGCGTGCAGCGCGGCGAACCAGCGCCCGAGCCGCGGCCCGACGATCGGCTCCAGCGGCGCCGGCAGCGCCTCGATCACCGTCACCTCCAGCCCCAGCCCGCGCGCCGTCGCCGCCACCTCCTGGCCGATGAAGCCGGCGCCGACGAGCGCCAGCCGGGCACCGGGTCGCAGCTGCGCCCGCAGCCGCCGCAGGTCGGCGAGGGTGCGCAGCTCGTGGACGTTGGCGCCGGCGAGGAAGGGAAGCCGCCGGGGGGCGCCGCCGGTGGCGATCACCAGCGACTCGTAGGCGAGCTCCCCGCCGCTCTCGAGCCGGACCCGGCGGCGGCGGGCGTCGAGGCCGGCGGCGCTGGCGCCGAGCAGCAGCTCGACCCCCGCCTGCGCGTACCACTCGGCCGGGCGGTAGGCGACCGACTCCTCGTCCGCGGCGCCGGCGAGCAGCTGCTTGGAGAGCGGCGGCCGGTCGTAGGGCGGCTCGGGCTCGGCGCCGGCGATCCTGACCGCGCCGTCGTAGCCGCGCCGGCGCAGCGTCTCCGCCACCCGCTGGGCCGCCAGCCCGCCGCCGGCGATCAGCACCCCGGCGCTCACGATGCCACCTCCGCGGGCCGCCCCGCCTCGGCCGGCTTCGCCCTCTTCCCGGCCTTCGCCCGCCCTTCGAGCACGCGGTGGACGAAGAGGCCGCCGATCAGCGGCGTCGTCGCCATCACCCACCAGCGGAACCAGACCTCGCCGGTGTCCGAGCCGGCGCCGAGCGCGTGGACGAGGCCGAGCACCCAGACGAGGACCGTCGCGCGGTGCGCCCTGCGCCAGAGCTTGGCGCCGATCCGGCGGCGGAAGTAGAAGCTGAGGCCGAGCAGCGCCGCCAGGTAGGCGGCGACGACGCCGAGGCCGGTGAAGAAGGTCTCGAAGTCGAGCGCGAAGGGGATCGCCACCCCGCCGACGCCGGGGTCGAGGAAGGGGTCGCCGAGCAGGGCGATCGCGTGCACGGCGATCGCGATCAGCCCGGCCAGGGCCGTCTGCTCGTGCACCGCCAGCAGCTTGCGCGAGAGGCCCGGGACGCGCAGCACCTTGCCCGCCATCGCCAGGCCGATCGCGACCGAGACGGTGATCAGGACCAGCGCGACCAGGCCCGAGGCGCGGCTCACCAGCCACCAGCCGTGGCTCTCCAGGGTGCGCGCCGCCTCGGTCATACCGGGGCTCCGCGCGGGGCGATCTCGGGCAGGCGGATGCGCGGCCGGGTGGCCAGCGGGCCGACCCGCTCGACGCGGCCGTCGTCGTGGACGAGGATGCCGCCGCGCTCGCGCAGCAACTCGGCGCCGCGCGCGGGGCCGCTCAGCAGCGCCGCCTTCGAAAGCGTCTCCGCTTCCAGGGCGCTGGCGCCGAGGGCGGTCGCGCCGATCAGCCCGGTCCAGGCCGGCTCGCCGCTCGCCGGGTCGAGCAGGTGGTGGGCGAAGCGGCCGGCGCCGTCGCGCCAGATCCGCACGTTGAGGCCGGAGGTGGCGATCCCGCCGGCGCCGAGGCGGACCACGAAGCTGCGGTCGCCGTTCAGCGGGTGTTCGACCTCCACCGCGAACGGCTGCTCGGCCCCAGACCGGCCGCCGATCCGGATGTCGCCGCCGCAGTCGACGACGAAGCGCGAGTAGGAGGTGAGGTCGGCGGCGATCAGGTCGGCGGCGAGGCCCTTGCCGAAGCCGCCGCTGTCGAGCCGCAGCCCGGGCGGCCGCACGACCACGCCGACCTCCTCCTCGACGGCGAGCTGCCGCCAGCACCGCCGCGGCGCCGGGCGGGCGGGACGACGGGGCGGCGCGCTCGCCAGCGCCGCGGCGAGCGGCGCTGGCGCCATGCCGACCCGGCTCTCCACGTAGCCGGCGCGCTCGATCTCAGCGGCCAGGGTCGGGTCGACCAGGCCGCCGCTGCGCTCGGCCGCCGCCCGCGCGGCGATCACCGCGCGGCGCAGGAGCGGCGATGCCGGGACCCGTTCGCGCGGGTCCGCGTTCAGCCCGCAGAGCTCGCTGGCCGGGTCGAAGCGGGAGAGCGCCGCCTCGAACCCGGCGACGAACCGCCTGGCGCGAGCCGCCGCCTCGGCCGCCGGTGGCGCCCCCGCCTCCGGCTCGCCGATCAACAGCCGCACGCGGCTGCCCATCGCCTCGAAGCTGTGGTCGTGCTCGGCCATCGCTCAGGAGGCGCTGGTGGTGACGGGGACGGATTCGACCGGCGCTTCCACCGGCGCCGTTGCGACCGGCGCGGCGTCGGTCGCGGCCGACGCACCCGCGGCGGCCCGCGCCCCGGCGGGGACGATGGTGGTGACCACCCGGCGCACGATCACCTTGCGTGGCACCGCCTCGGCGGGAGCGGCCGCGGCCGCGCCGGACTCGCTGGCGAGCCGCTGCGTCAGCACTCCGAGCAGCAGGCAGAAGAGCGCCACCGAGATCCAGAAGACCGGTCCCGAGCCGGGGCGGCGATTGGCGGGGCGGGACTCAGTCATCGAAGGCCTCCTCGGCCCGGTCCTCGGCTTCGTCGGCCAGGTCCTCCTGCAGGTCGGCGTAGTCGTCGGCGGCGTCGGCGCGGTCGTCGGCGATGTCCTCGCGGTCGTCGCCGCCACCGGAGCCGCTCGTCTGGGTGACGACCGGGGACGATTCGGAATCCGGCGACGCGCCCGAACCGCTGCTGGAGGTGACGACCGCGGAGGGGCCGGAACCGGCCGATCCCGTCGCCGGGCCGCTCGAGCCGGTAACGACCGGGGCACCGCTGGCACCCGCGGCGGCTCCGGCCACGCCGGGAGGCGCGCCCGCGCCCGGCTTGGCCCGTTTGGTGACGTGGATCGTGCGCCGGATCACTTCGGCCCCCTGCGCTTTCGCGGGCGCCGAGCCCGTCTGCTCGCCGCCCGAGCCGCCCGAGCTCATCGCGACCCCGGTGAGCCCGGCGAGGACGGCGACGGTGGCGGCGGTCAAAAGCTTGGTCTTCGTCTCTTTCATCGCTTCTCGCCTCCTTGCAGTTGGCCCGGCCATTGTCGGAAGCGCCCGGCCAAGGGCCGCCCAGGCCCAGGTAAAGAGCTGGCAAAACCTGCCCCGACCCCCCTCGCCGGGCTCCGCGGCGCCGTTACAGTTGCCCGATGTCGGTCCCGGCCAGCAACGGGCGCATCCTCGTCGTCGAGGACGAGGAGTCGATCTCCCAACCCTTCGCCGAGGCGCTGCGCCGCGCCGGCTTCGAGCCCCTGGTCACCGCGACCGCGGCCGGCGCCCTGGAGCTCGCCGCCAGCGAGCAGCCGGACCTGGTGATGCTCGACCTGGCGCTGCCCGACGGCGACGGCCGCGACGTCTGCCGCGAGCTGCGCCGCGCCTCCGACGTGCCGATCATGATGCTGACCGCGCGCGGCACCGAGCTCGACAAGATCGTCGGCCTCGAGCTCGGGGCCGACGACTACGTGGTCAAGCCGTTCAGCGCCGCCGAGGTGATCTCGCGGATCCGCGCCGTGCTGCGCCGCAGCGCCCCGCGCCCGCCGCGCGAGGAGCAGCCGCTGCGGGTCGGCGACCTCGAGCTCGACCCGGGCTCCCGGCTCGCCCGCCTCGACGGCACCCAGCTCGACCTCTCGCGCAAGGAGTTCGACCTGCTGGCCGAGCTGATGCGCAACGCCGGCCGCGTGGTCAAACGCGAGGAGCTGATGTCGGAGGTCTGGGACAGCAACTGGTTCGGCTCGACCAAGACCCTCGACGTCCACATCGGCTGGCTGCGCCGCAAGCTCGGCGACGAGGCGACGCGCCCCGGATACATCGAGACCGTGCGCGGCGTCGGCTTCCGCTTCGCCGCCCCGGAGGTCGAGGCCCCGTAAGCCTGCGGTCGACCCTCCTGCTGGCCCTCGCCTACGTGCTGCTGCTGGCGCTGATCGCGCTCGGCGTGCCGCTGGCGCTGAGCTTCCGCGACCGGGTCGACACCGAGGTCCGCAGTCAGGCCCAAAGCCAGGCCGCGCTCGTCGCCACCTCCGCCTCGGAGCTGATCGCGCCGCCGCGGCCGCGGGTCCTGGAGAGCCTCGCCCGCGTCTCGGCCGAGACCGTCCGCGGCCGCGTCATCGTCGTCGACCGCCGCGGCCGCCTCCTCGCCGACTCGGCCGGCACCCCCCCGGGCGCGAGCTACGCCGGCCGGCCGGAGATCGCCGCCGCCCTCGACGGCCGCGACGAGCAGATCAGCCGCCACAGCGAGACGCTCGGCGAGGAGATCCTGGCGACGGCGGTGCCGGTCGTCGAGCGCGGGCGCACCACCGGCGCCGAGCGGGTCACCCAGAGCATCGACGCGGTCGACGACGCCGTGCGCAGCACGATCCTCAG
>JAWVEZ010000027.1:0-12575 GCA_033856455.1 Solirubrobacterales bacterium
ACGACAGGGGGGTTCGTGCGCATACTGGAGCTTTCCAACTACCCAGGGGCGCAGCTGAGGGCGCACCGCGAGCGGCGATGGGCGGAGAACCAGCGACGCTTCGACGCGCGGCGGGAGCAGGTCGAGCAGATCAACCGGGAAGCACAGCAGAAGTTCGAAGCCCGGCTCGCCGACCACGAGGCGGAGGTCGAACGGCTGCGGGGAGAGATCGAGGCCCCGCGCGGGAACGGCTGGTGGAGGCGCTACCGCACCAAGGCCACACTGCGGAAGGCCGAGCGCAGACGTCCGCCGCCGCCGCTGCTCCATCCCGACCCGCCGCCGCCGACCCGGGCCGAGATCGTCCTGACCAGAGAGGAAGCGAAGCTCGCCGCCGGCATCGAAGGCGAGGATCTCGTCGCCGATGCCCTCGCGGGACTGCTGGGCGACGAGTGGACCCTGGTGCGCGGCTATCGCAACGGGCGTGGCGAGATCGACCAGCTCCTGCTCGGTCCCCAGGGGCTGACCGCGATCGAGGTGAAGCACCGCAACGCGACCGTCTTCGTCGACGGCGACGTGTGGCGCTTCCAGAAGTACGACAACTACGGCAACCTGGTCAAGGAAGGCTCGATAACCGAGGGGAGAGGACGCTCACCGAGCCAGCAGCTGAAGGAGTCGGTCGCGGCGCTGGAAGAGTTCCTCGCCAAACGCGGTCAGCCGCTCGAGGTCAATCCCGTGGTGATCCTCAGCCACCCCCGGGGAATGGTCGGAAAGGCCGACAACCGCACGGTCGGAATCGCCTCCGAGCCGAGCCACATCCTCGAGCTGATCGATCAGTGGGACGACCGCCTGGACCCCGAGCGGCTACCCGCGATCGAACGGCTGATCGTCAAGGACCATGAATTCCACGAGCAGCGCCTGCAAGCGCGCGGCCGGTCCTCCTAACGGAGGAAGCGAGCCTAGGCGGCTTTGCTCTTGAAGTACTCGGCGTTGATCTCGGCGTATTTCGCCCACTCGCCGGGCAGCTGGTCCTCGGCGAAGCAGGCGTCCACCGGGCAGGCCTCGACGCAGGCGTCGCAGTCGATGCACTCGTCGGCGTCGATGTAGAGCATCTCGACCGAGTCGTAATCGGGCTCATCGGGGGTCGGATGGATGCAGTCCACAGGGCAGACCTCGACACACGAGTTGTCCTTGGTGCCGATGCACGGCTCGGCGATTACGTAGGTCATACGGAGGCGTCTCCTAGGTCGAATTCCGGTGCTGCCGGTCGGCCCCGGCCAGGTGGGAGCGACCATTTTAGGGATTCGCGGAGCGGGACCGGCGATTGGCGGCCCGTTTGCAGGCTGACGGGCGCCGAGCGACTAGCATCGCCGGGGTGCTGTTGTTGACGGGGGCAACCGGAAGCATTGGCTCGCGCCTTCTGCCGCTGCTGCTGGAGAGCGGCGAGGACGTGCGCTGCTTGGTGCGGGAGCCGCGCCGGCTCGGCGAGCGGCGGGTCGACGTGCAGATCGCGCTCGGCGACCTCGGCGAGCTCTCCGATCCCTACCTGGTGCGCCAGGCGCTGCGCGGGGTCGACACCGTGATCCACCTGGCGGCGACGATCCGCGACCAGCCGCCGAAGCGGATCGAGGAGCTGAACGGGCTGGCGACGGTGCGGCTGCTGCGGGCGGCCGAGCGCAGCGGCGTGCGGCGCTTCCACTTCTTCAGCGCGCTCGACGCCGGCGGCGCCCAGCGGACCCGCTTCTTCCGCGCCAAGTGGGTGGCCGAGCAGGCGGTCGCCTCCTCCCCGCTCGAGACCACGGTCTTCGCGCCCTCGATCGTCTACGACCACTCCGATCCCTGGATCACGCTGCTGCGACGCTTCTCCTTCCTGCCGGTGCTGCCGGTCTCCGGCGACGGCAAGGCGGTCTTCCAGCCGATCTGGGCGGAGGACGTGGCCCGCTGCGTGGTCGCGGCGCTGGCCGCCGGCGGCGAGGCCCGCGAGCGCTACGAGCTGGCCGGGCCGCAGACGCTCTCCTACGACCAGATGTCCGACCTGGTCAGCCGCATCGCCGGCCGCCCGCGGCCGCTCGTCCACCTGCCGCTGGGGCTGGTCCGCCAGGGCTTGATCGCGATCCGCTCCCTTTTCGGCGAGGCCGTGTTTGCAACTTGGGAGGAGGCCGAGTTGATGGAGGTCTCGATGGTCTCCGAGCGGGGCAGCGCCGACGCGCAGGCCCTCGGCGTCCAACCGCGAAGGATGAGCGATGTACTTCAGAGTCCCACGGAGGAAAAGCCCTAGCCGTTTCGTCGCCCTGGCGGTCGTTCTCGGCGCCCTGCTCACCGCCCCCGGTACGGCGTCAGCGCTCTCGCTGGTGCCGCCGAAGCCGAACGTCTTCCTCGGCGTCTCCGACCGCGGCACCACGCAGGAGTTCAACGAATTCGCGGCGCTGACCGGCAAGCACCCGGCCCTGCTGCAGACCTTCCATCCCTGGGGCAACAGCCTCAACGAAGCCTACGAACGCTGGCGCGAAACGCAAACCCGGCCGATCCTCCACATCTCGACCGCCGACGACCAGACCCTGGCCGAGATCATCACCCCGCAGCAGATCGCCCAGGGCGGCGGCGACGACTACCTGCTGCAGCTCAACAGCTTCTTCGCGACCACCGGGCTGCCCGCCTACATCCGGCCGCTGGGCGAGCCGAACCGCTGCCTCAACGCCTGGTCGGCGGTCTACTGCGACGGCAGCCAGAAAGGCGGCGAACACACCAGCGGCTGGTACAAACAGGCCTTCCGCCGGATCAGCGCGATCGTCCGCGGCGGCCAGACGCTGGAAGGGATCAACGCGACCCTGGCGGAAATCGGGCTGCCGCCGCTGAACCGGACCAAAGGACCGAACCCGACCAGCCTGCCGGCGGCGCCGGTGAGCATCATCTGGAGCCCGCTGCCGGGCGGCTCGCCGCGGGTCCCGGGCAACTTCCCCGGCAACTACTGGCCGGGCAGCCGCTGGGTCGACTGGGTCGGGACCGACTTCTACTCCCAGTATCCGGTCTGGGAGGACATGGACCGCTTCTACAAGGGCAAGCAGTGGAAGAACAAGCCGGTCGCGATCACCGAGTGGGCGGTCTCGCGCGAGGACGACCCGCGCTGGGTCAAAGAACTCGTCTCCTGGGTCGTCAAGCGCCCCCGGGTGCGGATGCTCGTCTACTACATCGGCTTCGGCGCCGGCAACGAGTACGACCTCAACCTCTACCCACGCTCCAGGAACACGCTGAAGAAGAAGATCCGCCGCGCCAACTTCCTCCCCTACGCCGACTACAACGCCTCCCTCTACCCGGCGCTGCCGCCGAAGGAAAAGAAAGCGAAAGCGAAATAAAGAGAGGCCCCGGTTGCCCGGGGCCTCTCGGTGCAGCTGAACCGCCCGTCTCCGGGGGTTCGTTACATCATGCCGCCCATGTCCGGCATACCGCCGGGCATGCCACCGCCGCCGCCTTCCTCCGGCGGCTCGGCGATGATCGCCTCGGTCACGAGGATGTTCTTCGCGATCGAGGCGGCGTTCTGCAGCGCCGAGCGGGTGACCATGGTCGGGTCGATGACGCCGGCCTTGATCAGGTCGGTGTACTCGCCGGTCGCGGCGTTGAGGCCTTCGCCGGCCTTGAGGTCACGGACCTTGTTGACGACGACCGAGCCCTCCTCGCCGGAGTTCTCGGCGATCTGACGGACCGGCTCCTCGAGCGAGCGGTGGATGATCCGCGCGCCCGTGATCTCGTCGGGATCGTCGGCGACCTTCTCCGGGTCGAGACCGGCCTGGGCGTTCAGCAGCGCGACGCCACCACCCGGGACGACGCCCTCCTCGAGCGCGGCACGGGTCGCCTGCAGCGCGTCCTCGACGCGGTGCTTTTTCTCCTTCATCTCGGTCTCGGTGGCAGCGCCGACCTTGACCACGGCGACGCCGCCGGCCAGCTTCGCGAGGCGCTCCTGGAGCTTCTCGCGATCGAAGTCGGAGTCCGTGTTCTCGATCTCCTGTTTGATCTGCTTGATCCGGCCTTTGATGTCGTCGGCCTCACCGGCACCGTCGATCACCGTGGTCGTGTCCTTGGAGACGACGACGCGGCGGGCGTGCCCGAGCTGCGAGACCTGCGTGTTCTCCAGCTTGAGGCCCATCTCCTCGGTGATCACCTCGCCGCCGGTGAGGATCGCGATGTCCTCGAGCATCCGCTTGCGGCGGTCGCCGAAGCCGGGGGCTTTGACGGCGACGCCGGTGAAGGTGCCGCGGAGCTTGTTCACGACCAGGGTCGCGAGGCACTCGCCCTCGACGTCCTCGGCCACGATCAGCAACGGCTTGCCACCCTGCATCACCTGCTCGAGCACCGGCAGGATGTCCCGCACGGAGCCGATTTTCTGGTTGGCGATGAGGATGTACGGTTCCTCGAGCACAGCCTCCATGCGGTCCTGGTCGGTGACCATGTAGGGCGAGATGTAGCCCTTGTCGAACTGCATGCCCTCGGTGAACTCGAGCTCCATCCCGAAGGTCTGGCCCTCCTCGACGTTGACGACGCCGTCTTTGCCGACTTTCTCGATCGCGTCGGCGATCACGTTGCCGATCTCGTCGTCGGCGGCGGAGATGGCCGCCACGCGGGCGATCTGGTCCTTGCCCGCAACCTCTTTGGACTGCTTCTCGCGAAGGTTCTCGACGACCTCGTCGACAGCCTTCTCGATGCCGCGGCGCAGGGCCAGCGGGTTGGCGCCGGCGGCGACGTTCTTCAGCCCCTGGCGGACGATGATCTGCGCCAGCAGGGTCGCCGTCGTGGTGCCGTCACCGGCGACGTCGTTGGTCGCCGTGGCGACCTCGCGGACGAGCTGGGCGCCCTGGTTCTCGAAGACGTCCTCGACCTCGACCTCGCGGGCGATGGTGACGCCGTCGTTGGTGATCGTCGGCGCGCCGAACTTTTTGTCGAGCACGACGTAACGGCCTTTCGGGCCGAGGGTGACCTTGACCGCGTTGGCAACGGCGTCGACGCCGGCCTGCAGCGACCCTCGGGCCTCCTCTGCGTACTTCAGCTCCTTGTGAGCCATGTGTTCCTTTCTCCTTCTCTCTTAAGTCAGGTGGCTGGTCGCTAGCCGAGCTTGGCGAGGACGTCCGACTCCCGCAGGACGAGCAGATCGTCGCCCTCGACGGTCACCTCGGTGCCGCCGTATTTGGAGTAGAGGACCTCGTCCCCCTCCGCGACGTCGAGCGGGCGGCGGCTGCCGTCCTCGTTGATCGCGCCGTCGCCGACGGCAACGACCTTGCCCTTCTGCGGCTTCTCTTTCGCCGTGTCGGGGAGGACGATGCCGCTGGCAGTCGTCTCCTCCTCCTCTACCGGCTTGACGATGAGCCGGTCCCCGAGGGGCTTCAAGTTCATCCGTGAACCTCCGTTATCGGTCAGTGTGTTGGTGGTGGGGAAAGTCTGAAACGCCTTTGCAGAGCCCTTTCCAGGCCTTTGCGGCGTTTGGCACTCTCTAGCCGAGAGTGCCAAGAAGTGAAAGATAGCGAGCCGGGTCAGTCGACCGCAAGTAATTCGCAACCGAGCAGGGCGGCGATCCCCTCGCCGCCGCGCCGCATCACCCAGTCGTGGTTCCACTCGAAGACCGGGCGCAGCAGCGGCGCCAGCTGGTTCATCCAGGCGCGGGTCGTCGCCACGTTCCACTCGTAGAGGACGGCGGTGACCCCGTCCTGCTCGTAGAAGCGCCAGCGGCCGACCCCTTCCAGCTCACCGGTCGCCCGCCCCTCCAGCAGGGTCGGGCGCTCGACCCGGATCGTCTCGACCTCGAACTGGACCCGGTAGGGCAGGAAGCTCTTCCAGACCATCCGCGAGACGGTGCCGACGTCCTCGCCGCCGGGCGGCCGCGAGATCTCCTCCGCCTCCTCCACCCCGCGCCACCAGCTCGGCCAGTTGGCCTGGTCGTGGACGGCGTCCCAGGCCCGCTCGCGCGGACAGCTCAGAAGCCAGGTGGTGAGGAACGCGTAGTCCGCCATCGCGGGCTCCTCGCGCACCCTCAGTTGTGGTGCGGCGTCTCCCCGTTGCCGAGGTGCGCCTGCGGCGGCTCGACGATCTGCGAGAAGCGGATCACGGTGACCTGGTCGTCCTCGGAGACCGGCCGGTTGTAGAGCTGCTCGAGGAACTTGGTCGTCTCCTCGAGGCGGCGGAACTCCGGGTTGTCGTGCTCGATGTCGCGTCGCGAGAGGTCGCCGGCCCGCTTCACTTCGACCTCGTCGATCACCGCGGTGAAGATTTTC
This sequence comes from Solirubrobacterales bacterium, assembly GCA_033856455.1. Lineage (GTDB taxonomy): Bacteria > Actinomycetota > Thermoleophilia > Solirubrobacterales > 70-9 > VAYN01. Next base: position 6,234 of record JAWVEZ010000027.1, read on the forward strand.
TCCCGCGGGCTGTGGCGGAATCCGACGGTGACCCAGACGACCTGGCCGCGCTCGTACTTGTTGCTCTTGTCGCCGAGCCGGATCGTCGCCGTCTTGCGGCCACGCTTCAGCTGGTCGGTGAAGACCGCTGAATAGAAGTTGAGGACGTAGATGCCACCGCGCATTTGCGCCGCGAGCGTATAGGACCCGGACCCAGGGGTGATTTTGGTCCCGGACCGGGGTCTGGACCGGTGGCCGTCAACCCCCACTGGACGTTCGTCCTAATAGCCGTTTCCCCCGATTCGAGTTTTCCCCCCGCGGAACCGATGCAGGGACCGTGACCTCCAAAAACACCCGTTCCCAGACCTCCCTTCACCTCTTCCTCGCCGCTCTGCTCTGCGCGACCGCCGTCCTGGCGATCCCGTTCGCGGCGAGCGCCGCGGCGAAAACCTGCGCCGGCAAGAAAGTGACGATCATGGGCAGCCCCGGCGACGACACGATCGTCGGCAAAGGCGCCAACGACGTGATCTACGGCGCCGGCGGCAACGACAAGATCAGCGGCGGGCGCAACGGCAACGACACGATCTGCGGCGGGCCGGGCAACGACGTCCTCAAGGGCGGCAAGGGCTACGACTCGCTCTACGGCGACGAGGGCAACGACACGCTGCTCGGCGAAACCGGCTCGGACATGCTGAACGGCGGCGGCGGGGACGACGAGCTCTCCGGCTTCAAAGGCGCCGACACGCTGTTCGGCGCCGGCGGCGACGACACCCTGGTCGGCTTCAAAGGCCCCGACAAATTCGACGGCGGCTCCGGTGACGACTTCATCGACGGCGAACAGGGCTCCGACGAGATCGACGGCGGCCCCGGCGAGGACCTGCTGCACGGCGACAAGGGCAACGACACGATGCTTGGCGGCCCGGGCGACGACCGGGTCGAAGGCGGCCCCGGCGACGACCACAACCTCGACGGCGGCGGCGGTGCCGACCAGGTCTTCGGTGGGGCCGGGATCGACGACGTCGACGGCGGCGAGGGCGACGGCGACGTGATCCGCGGCGACGCCGGGACCGACACGCTCGACGGTGGCGGTGGCGGCGGCGACATCGTCTCCTACGCGACCGCGACCCGCAGCGGCGTGATCGTCGACCTCGGCACCGACAAGGCCAAAGGCGACGGCCATGACGACCTCGCCGGCTTCGAGGCCGTGGTCGGCTCGCCGCAGGGCGACACGATCACCGGCGACCCCGAGGCGAACCAGCTCGACGGCGGGGTCGGCGACGACACCCTGATCAGCGGCGGCGGCGGCGAGGCGTTCGGCGGCCCCGGCTCCGACGAGTGCGAGGGCTTCGCGGTCGAGAACTCCTGCGGCCCCGAAGAGCCCCCGCCCCCGGGGACCTCCTTCGTGATCCTCAACCAGGGCCTCGACGGCTCCAGCCTGATCGTCCAGGGCGGCGCCGGTCCCGACACGGTCAAGATCGGCTACGGCAACGGCGCCTGGGTGATCAACGACGCCGGCCCGATCTACGCGGCCGAAGGCTGCGACAACTCCGGCAACCCGAACGTCGCGATCTGCCCCGGCCCCGGCTCCCAGGGCCTGGTCGTGGTCACCGGCGGCCCCGGCAACGACAACCTCGAAATCGAAGGCAGCGTGCCGGGTAGCGCGAAAGTGCGGATCAACGGCAACGCCGGCAGCGACGCCCTCGTCGGCGGCGCCGGCGACGACGTCCTCGAAGCCGGCGAGAACTACAACGGGCCCGACAACGGCAACGACACCCTGGTCGGCAACGGCGGCTCCGACGTCCTCTACTCCGACCCGGGCGGCGACAGCCTCAGCGGCGGCGCCGGCAACGACCTGCTGGTCAACTCGGTGCCGGTCTGCCAGGGCCACGTCTACGACGGCGGCGCCGGCGAGGACACGGTCTCCTGGGCGCGCTCGACCACGGGCGTGCGGGCGACGCTGGGCGGGACCGGCGGCCCGAAAGGCTGCGGCAGCCCCGACCAGGTCCAGGCCAACAACGAGAGCCTCGAGGGATCCGACGGCGACGACGTGCTGATCGGCGACAACGGCGAGAACAGCTTCCTCGGCCACATCGGCGCCGACGTCTTCGTCGGCAAGGGCGGCAACGACTTCGTCGACGCGATCGACGGCCAGCGCGACAAGCAGATCATCTGCGGCGGTGGCAACGACGAACTGGTCAGCGACGCCAAGGACCCCGGCGGCTCCAGCTGCTGAGCGCTGTCGACTTGCTCCCCCACGTGCGGGAGCAAGTCGACACTAGAAGCCCTGCTCGCCGATCAGCGGCACGAAGCGGCAGGGGGCGAGCGCCGTGGTCTCCACCCGCTCGCCGTCGCGGCGCAGCAGGGTGAGGTCGTCGCCGCTCTCGGAGGCGACCGGGACGACGAGGCGGCCGCCGTCGGCGAGCTGGCCGATCAGGGCCGGCGGCGCGGCCGGAGCGGAGGCGTGGACGGCGATCGCCTCGAAGGGCGCCTCCCGGGGGTAGCCGCGACTGCCGTCGCCGACCAGCACCCGCACGTTGCTCGCGCCGACCCGGGCGAGCGCGGCGGCGGCGCCCCGGGCGAGCGGCTCGTGGCGCTCGATCCCGATCACCTCGGCGGCGAGCCGCGCCAGCACCGCCGCCGAGTAGCCCGAGCCGGTGCCGACCTCGAGCACCCGCTCGGAGCCGCGCAGGGCCAGCGCCTGGCAAATCGCCGCGACGACCCAGGGCTGGGAGATCGTCTGGTCCGCCCCGATCGGCAGCGCCGAGTCGGCGTAGGCGCTGCGCCGCGAACGCTCCGGCACGAACTCCTCCCGCGGCACCTCTCCCATCGCCGCCAGCACGCGCTCGTCCTCGATCCCGCGACGGCGCAGCTGCCGCTCCACCATCTTCGCGCGCTTGTCGGCGAAGTCGGCCACGCCGAAAGTGTCCTCCTCAGGGCGCGTATCCGGGCGTGAAAGTCCAGGCGGGGCAGGTTGCTCCGAGATAAGGCAGGTGAGCGTCCCAGGCTTCGGGGCCGAGCTCGGCGAGGCCGGTGACGGAGACCGCGCCGTCGCGGATCGCGTAGCCCCAGCTGAAGCCGAGGTAGGCGTGGGCCTCGAATTCCTTGTAGATCCCGGCGATGCCGCCCAGAAAGGTGTGGGCGACCCAGTCCATGTCAGGAAGCACGTCGCGGTGCGGCGCGTCGTACATCGTCGGGGTCAAACCGAAGTAACCGAACGGGTGACTGACCTCACCGAGCATTTCCACCGAGTCGAGGTGAAAGCGCTCGCCGAACTCCGGCGGCGTGCGGATCAGCTGGATCCAGCCCAGCAGGTCCTGGTAGCCGCGTGTCGGCCCAGTGATCGTCGCCCGCATCACCGGGAAGCCGCGGGCGAACTCAGGGCAGCCGTAGGCGGCCGGCTCGTCGTTGGCCCAGAGCTCAGCCCGCACAGCGACCGGGAGCCCGCCGCGCTGGAACTCGAAGTCGAGCCTTTCGGTCTCGACCACGCTCAGTAGATGTAGTTCCGCAGCTTCGGCGGCTCGAGGACCGTGACCCGGCCGCGGCCGGAGCGAACGACGCCGGCGCGCTCGAGCTCGGCGAGGAAGCGGCTGACCGACTCGCGCGAGGTGCCGGCGAGCTGGGCGAGGTCGGTCTGGTTCATCCGGATCGTCACCTCGCCGCCGCTGCCGTTGCCCTGCTCGCGGCTGAGCTGGGAGAGGATCCCGGCGACCCGGCTGGGGACCGTCTGGAAGGACTGTTTGGTGAGGCGGACGTTGGCGGCGCGGAGGCGGCGGACGAGGCCGGCGACCAGCTTCAGGGCGATCTCCGGGTGGCGGGCCAGCAGCGAGCGGACGTCGTTGGCGGGCAGGGCGAGCAGCTCGCCGTCGCTCAGCGCCTCGGCGCTGGCCGAGCGGCTGTCGCCGTCGAGCATCGCCAGCTCGCCGAAGATCTCGCCGGGCCCGAGGGTGGCGAGGGTGATCGCGCGGCCGTCGGAGTGCTCCCGGGTGACCCGGAAGCTGCCCTCCTTGACGATGTAGCAGGCGTCGGAGCTGTCGCCCTCGTGGAAGACCCGCGTCCCGGCCGGGAAGGTGCGGGGGACGGCGACGTGCGAGAAACGCTCGAGCTCGCCTTCCTCGAGATCGGCAAAGAGCGCAACGCTCTTCAGAAGATCAACCGCGCTCTGCTCCCCGTCGGACACCTTGTGACGATTATCGCAGTGGTTCGGTATCGGAGAGCAGCAGCAGCCGTTCCGGTTGGAAGCTGCCGATCACCTTCGGTGCGCTCGCCGCGCTCACGCGGAACCCATCCCGCTCCAGAGCAGGGACAAGCTCCTTCCAGGCTTCCTCCTCGCGCACGAAGATCTTGTCGCCGCCGGCCTCGCGCAGGCGGCGAACGGTCTCCTCGAGCTGCTGTTCGGCCGGCATCGAGACGATCCCGGAGTAGGGCATCAGGTTGTCGACCCCGGCCCCTCGGCTGGCGCGCTGGCCCATCGTCATCAGCAGGACGACGGGCTCGCCCGGCCTGGCATGGGCGGCGATGAAGGCGACTTCGCCGACCGGCTGGAAAGGTTCCAGCTCGGACTTTTCGCCCAGCAGCTCGGCCGAGCGCCACGGCGCCGGGAACTGCGCCAGCGAGCAGACGAGCAGGCCGAAGCCGACGAAGAGGGCCAGCTGGGCGGGCCCGACCCGGCTCCCGCCACGACTGAGGGAACGGGTCGTGACGGCAACCAGCAGCACGATCGCGAGGCTCCAGGCGGAGAAGATCGCGATCAGGACCTCGGGATGGGAGCGGCCGGCGAAGTAGCTGCCGATCCCGAGGCCGAAGATGCCGATCCAGGCGAGCATCCCGGTGCTGGTGCGGTTGCCGTCACCCCGCAAGAACATGATCGTCGCGACCGCCAGCGCCGAGCAGAAGGTGAGGTAGATCACCACCCAGAAGCCAAACCACTGCATCGGCAACATGGCGTATCCGGCAAGCGCGAAGAGACGCGCGTAGCGGAAGAGGAGGTCGGGGTCGGGGACCTCGCCGGTGCGGAGCAGGGTCACGATCGAGACCACCAGGAAGGCGGCGAGCAGCCCGCCCACCGCTTCGAATCCCAGCTGCCCCCACCAGGCGCGGGTCCGCGGCTGGTCGGCGGCGACGACGAGGGCGATGACGGTGGCGCCGAGGGCGGGGATGCCGAAGTCGCCGTTGTTCAAGACCGTGAAGCCGGCGGCGAGGAAGATCCAGATCGCCGCGCGCGGGCGGGCGCCGCTGAGATGGCGGGCGAGCAGGAAGGCGACGAAGTAAGGCCCGGCATAGCGCAGCGGGAAGGCGCCGAAATAGTCGGCGAAGCTGTAGCGATCGGGGAAGCCGTCGCGGATGAAGAAGAAGCTGGTCGCGAGGAACGGCAGGTAGAGGACGACGGCGCCGATCGGGGACCGGCAGACGTGCCAGATCACACCGAAGATCGCCAGCATCGCGAACAGCGTGATGGTGACCATCGAAAGGGTGAAGGAGCCGAGCGAGGCGTTGCCCAGGTCGAGCGGGATCGCCACCACGTAGGGCCACAGCGATCCGTACTGGGACGCGTAGTCGACCAGCGGCGTGTGGCCGTTCAGCACTGAGAGACCCTCGTCGTAGGTGAAGGTGAGTCCGTAGCTGGTGGCCGGGTTGGCGAGGGCGATCGTCGAGTCGAGCTGAATCGCCGGCAGGAGCCAGATCGCGGTGGCCGCCGTGGCGACGACGGCAGCCCCGCAGCTGACCCAGCGGGAGTCCCTGCCGAGCAGCGAGCGCACGAACGCCAGCGCCGGCGGGTGCCGGAGCACCGCCGTGAACCCGAGGCCGACGGCGAGTGCCACGAGGACCGTCGGCACGGTGAAGTAGCCGATCCCGAGCTCGACCGAGTTGAGCTGGCAGAAGAGTGCGGCGATCAGGATCGCGACGAAGCCCAGCTGGGTGGCGAGCGCGACGCCATCCGAGCGCAGGCGCGCCCGCAGAGACGGGCGCCGAGCCGCGGTCATCAGTGCGATCGGGACCGTCACCGCCCCGGCGAGGGCGATCAGGTAGCGCGCCTGCTCGGTCGGCTCCGGTTTCACGAATTCGAGCACGTCTGGCCAGAAATCGACCGGCGGCGCCGTCAGCAGCAACCGCCCTAGCGGCTCCCCGAGCAGCAGCATCAGGGCAATCGTCAGGAGCCCCGCGGGTCCCGCGACCAGCCAGGCGAGGCGCCCGTCGACGCCGGGCTCCCCCTGCGACTTCGGCGCCGCCACGGTTGCGAGCCCATCTGCCACGCGGCGCATCCTTGCGGATTCGCCCTCGCGTTGTCTTCACACGGGTACCCTTAAGCAGACGCAGTGAGTTTTCTTGGGCCGCGACTGAAGCCCGCTCCGACCAATGCCTCCT
>JAWVEZ010000028.1:0-3248 GCA_033856455.1 Solirubrobacterales bacterium
ACGACGGCGACCTTGCCGCCGATCATCACGTCGGTGGCGCGGTTGATCCCGTCGACCAGCGAGTGGCGGCAGCCGTAGAGGTTGTCGAACTTCGACTTGGTGACCGAGTCGTTGACGTTGATCGCCGAGAAGAGCAGTCCGCCGGCCTCTGCCAGCTGGTAGAGCCGGTGCACGCCGGTGGTCGTCTCCTCGGTGACGCCCATGATCCCGGCGGCGAGGTTGGTCCAGCGCTGCGGGTCGGCCTCGAGCGAGCGCTGCAGGGTCTCGAGCACGATCCGGAACTCCTCCGACTCGGCGCCGGCCGGGTCCGGGACGGCGCCGGCGGCCTCGAACTCGACCCCCTTGTGGACCAGCAGGGTGGCGTCGCCGCCGTCGTCGAGGATCATGTTCGGGCCCTCGCCGTCGGGCCAGAGGAGGGCCTGCTCGGTGCACCACCAGTACTCCTCCAGGGTCTCGCCCTTCCAGGCGTAGACGGGAATCCCGGCCGCGGCGATCGCCGCGGCCGCGTGGTCCTGGGTCGAGAAGATGTTGCAGCTGGCCCAGCGCACCTCGGCGCCGAGCGCGACCAGGGTCTCTATAAGGACCGCGGTCTGGATCGTCATGTGCAGCGAGCCGGTGATCCGGGCGCCCTTCAGCGGCTGCTCCGTGCCGTACTCCTCGCGGGTCTGCATCAGGCCTGGCATCTCGACCTCGGCCAGCGAAATCTCTTTGCGACCGAACTCGGCAAGTCCGATATCGGCGACTTTGTAGTCCTGAGTTGCGGTGCTGGTCGTCATCGAGGCGAGTTTCTCCCGGGTCGTAGTTCTTCTTGGGCCGATTTCGTGCCTAAGTCACGAAATTCAGCCATTCAGTATGGACCACTCAGCGAATAGAGTTCCGCGCCGTGACCGGGACCGACGAAGAGAAGCGCCTCGCGGCCGAGGCGGCGGCCGAGCTGGTCGAGAGCGGGATGACGATCGGGCTGGGCACCGGCTCGACCGTGGCCCACCTGCTGCCGGCGATCGCCAGCCGCGGGCTCAGCGAGATCCGCTGCGTGGCGACCTCGGTGGCGACCGAGGAACAGGCGCGCGAGCTCGGCATCCCGGTCGAGCGGTTCAACGAGCTTTCCCGCCTCGACATCGCGATCGACGGCACCGACGAGGTCACCCCCGACGGCTGGCTGATCAAGGGCGGCGGCGCCGCCCACCTGCGCGAGAAGATCGTCGCCGCGGCGGCGGCCCGCTTCGTCGTGATCGCCGACTCGACCAAGCCGGTCGAGGTCCTGCGCGGGCCGGTGCCGCTGGAGCTGTTCGGCTTCGGCGCCGCCTCGACCCTGGCCCGGCTCGGCGGCGAGGTCGAGCGGCGCAACGTCCCCCCCAGTCCCGACGGCGGCGTGATCGCCGACTTCATGGGCGAGATCGGCGACCCGGCGGCGCTCGCCGCCCGGCTCGAGGCCGACCCCGGCGTCGCCGCCCACGGCCTCTTCCCCCCGCACCTGACCAGCGAGCTGTTCATCGCCCGCGGCGGCGAGGTCGAGAGGACCAGCCTTCCGGCCCGATGACCTGGTCGAGCGCGAGAGCGAGCTGGACGCCCTCACCGCGCTGCTCGACGGCCCGCTGCAGGGAACTCGCAGGCGGCGCTGATCGAAGGACCGGCCGGGATCGGCAAGACGCGGCTGCTGGCGGAGCTGCGCGGGCGGTGTTGCTGCGCCTGGCCCGGCTTACCGACTCCGACGTCGCCGTCGCCCGGGCGCTGGCGGTGCGGGCGCGAGGAGCGGTCAAGCAACCACCTCCCAGATCTCCGCTGCTCCTCGTCGGCCAAGCGCCAGCGGTGCCACCAGCGGTGGGCTGTTGCCGGCGCGACTCGATCGCCTGCACCAGCGCGAGCCTGCCCGCTGGTCCGAGAGCGGCGTTAGCGTGAACCTTCATCCGGGTCCTCCTTGGCTTGGGCGTCAGAACCACGTGGGCGGTCAGCTCGGCGCCGGCTGAGGGGGCGACCCACCGCCCTCCGTGCCTTGTCCACCCTATGCGGGGGACAAACCACGGCAGGCGCGACGTGGCGGCTTGGGGATTGGCGCGCCGGCAGCACTGGGTGGTTGCGCGGCGGCAGCTGCTGGCGCTCGGCTTCAGCTCCAGGGAGATCGAAGGGCGCGTTGGGCGGGGCCGTCTGCACCCCGTCGCGCGCGGGGTCTACTCGGTGGGCCGCTCCGAGCTCTCACCCAAGGGCCGTTGGATGGCCACGGTCCTTGCCTGCGGCGAGGGCGCCTGCCTTTCACACAGGAGCGCCGGCGCCCTCTACGGGATCTGCGAGGAGCGCTGCGGCGTCGTCGAAGTCAGCGTGCGCCGTCCCGGCAAGATCGAACGCCCGGGAATCAGGGTCCGCAGCCGCCCTTCCCTACCCAGCCGGGAGGTCGGCGCCCTGAGCCGGATCCCGATCACCTCCCCGGTTCAGACCATGATCGACCTGTCCACCGAGCTGCCGACGAAGCTCTTGGCCAGGACGGTCAACGAGGCGGACAAGCTCGAGGTGATCCGCGCCGACGACCTGCGCCTCGAGCTCGAGGCCTACGCCGGCGTCCCCGGAGCGAAGCGGCTCTGCGCTCTCCTCGACAAGGACACCTTCGTGCTCACCCAGGAGGAGCTCGAACGTCTCTTCCTCCCTTTGGCGAGGGAGGTCGGGCTCTCCCTCCCTCTAGCTGGAGAGATCGTCAACGGCTACGAGGTCGACTTCTTCTGGCCCGACCTGAAATTGGTGGTCGAGACCGACGGGCTGCGCTACCACCGCACCCCCTCGGCCCAGGCCAAGGACGCGCGCCGGGACCAGACTCACACGGCCGCGGGCTACGCCCGCCTGCGCTTCACGCACTGGCAGGTCAAGCACGAGCGCGGCTACGTGCGCCAGATCCTCGGCGAAACCGCCTCCCGCCTGACCAAACGCGGCTGACCAATCCCTCGGGGCCGGCCGCTAAGCGGCCCCGGGCAACCAGAAAAACATGAAGGAGATGAACGCGAGGGAGATCAGGAGGAGCGACCTGGTCGCGCTGGGCCTGGCGCTCTGCGCGGCGGTGATGGCACGCACGCCCCGGACAACCCCGAATTCTTCTCGACCAAACAGCTGGCGATCCCGACCAAGGCCGTGGTCAAGCGCAGCTGCACCCCGCGCATCTCCAGCCCGGCGATCCCCTGCCTGTCACAGCGTCGAGGACCCCTTCGAGCGCTGCAACGGGGCCGGCTACATGAGCTTCCCGAACCTGCTGGTCGAAGCCAACG
>JAWVEZ010000029.1:0-8706 GCA_033856455.1 Solirubrobacterales bacterium
CGATCTACGGCGAGGGCGCGGGCCAGCAGCTGCCGCTCGACGAGTCGACGGCGATCGCGCCGCTCTCCGCCTACGGCCAGAGCAAGTACGCGGCCGAGGGCTACCTGGCGCTGTACGAGCGCCAGTACGGGATCTCGAGCATGGCGCTGCGGCTCGGCAACGTCTACGGGCCGCGCCAGGACCCGCTCGGCGAGGCCGGCGTGGTGGCGATCTTCTGCGGCCTGGTCGGCAGCGGCGGCCAGCCGACCGTCTACGGCGACGGCACCCAGACCCGCGACTACATATATGTGGGCGACGTGGTCGACGCGGCGCTGGCCGCCGCCGGCTCGCGGGCGAACGGCGCCGTCAACATCGGCACCGGCCGCGAGGCCAGCGTGCTGGACCTGGTCGAGATCCTCGGCCGGCTCGGCGGCCGCGAGGACTTCGAGCCCCAGCTCGCCCCGCCCCGCCCCGGCGAGGTGCAGCGAATCTCGCTCGACGCCGGCCTCGCCGAGCGCGAGCTCGGCTGGCGCCCGCGGACCAGCCTCGAGGACGGCCTGCGGCTGACGCTGGACGCCATCTGAAGCCGGTTCACTAACCTTCATCACATGCCCGCCCAGGCCTACGCCGGCAAGGAGTGCGTCTGCCAGTTCCGCAAGGGGATCTGCGACCAGACCTGCGTCCGCGACATGCTGGAGACGCCGTTCTACATCGCCTGCCTGAAGCTGACCGGGCGGCGCTGCATGGTGATCGGCGGCGGCGACATCGGGCTGGAGAAGGTCGAGGGATTGCTGGCCTGCGACGGCGACGTCACCCTGGTCGCGCCGACCGCCCACCCGGAGCTCGAGTCGCTGGCCGCGGAGGGCTCGATCACCTGGGAGAAGCGCGAGTACGCCGGCCCCGGGGACCTCGAGGGCATCTTCATGGTGATCGCCGCGACCGACGACAGCGAGGTCAACATCAAGGTCTTCGACGACGCCGAGCAGCGGGCGATGCTGGTCAACATCGTCGACGTGCCGCCGCTCTGCAACTTCATCCTGCCGGCGATCGTCCGCACCGGGCCGCTGGCGATCGCGATCTCGACCGCCGGCGCCTCCCCCGCCCTGGCGAAGCGGATGAAGCGGGAGATCGCCGACCTCTTCGGCGAGGAGTACGCGCGCCTGGCGGTGATGCTGAACGACGCCCGCGGCTGGGCCAAGGGCACGCTGCCGACCTACGACGACCGCAAAGAGTTCTTCGAGGGCATCGTCAACGGCGATCCCGACCCGATCGATCTGATCCGGGCCGGCGACGAGACCGCGGTGCTGGCGATCATCGAGTCCGCCAAAGAGCGGGCCACGGCGGCGCTGGCCGCCTAGCCCTCCTATCTCCTAGGCCTCGCAGGCGCTGCCGCGCAGGCGCTCGAGCGTCTCGCGCAGATCGTCGGCCTCGCCGTCGCTGAGGTTGCCGTCGAAGGCGACGTCGAGCTCGGCGCTGACCACGGGCCGCATTTCCTCCAGCAGCTCGGCGCCGGCCGGCAGCAGGGTCGCGTAGCTGACCCGGCGATCGGTCTCGCAGAAGGTCCGCTCCAGGAGCCCGGCCTTGATCAGGCGATCGACCAGCTTGGTGAGGCCGCCGCGGGTGATCACCAGCGCTTCCGCCAGGTCCCCCATTTTCAGCCGCTGCTCGGGGGCGTCGGAAACCGTCGCCAGCACCTCGAACCAGGGCAGCGGCGGCAGCCCGGCGGCGGTCAGCGCCTCCTGCATGCGGCCGGTGATCGCGGCGTGGGCGCGGGCCAGGGCCAGCCACGCCTCGCGGTGCGGGGTCCCACCGCAGCTCTCGTGCTGGACGGGGGCGGGGGTCGGGGCGGCGCTCTCAGACATAAGTACATGATCGCACAAGAAGGTTGTGGGGACAATAGTTGACGAGCAAATCATTTCTGCTACGATTGTTTCTGCGTCAATCATTGAGACGACAAGAACTTCGACGAAAGGCAGCAGAATGAGCACCGAGACCGTCAACCAGCAGATTCCGGCGGGCACCTGGACCGTCGACCCCGTCCACTCCTCGATCCAGTTCGGGATCACCCACGCCGGGATCTCGACCTTCCGCAGCGGCTTCGGCGAGTACGCCGCAACGCTTACCGGCGGCGAGCAGCCCAAGCTCGAGGGCGCGGTCGAGGTCGCCAGCATCGACATCGAGGAGGAGCAGCTCAAGGGCCACCTGATGAGCCCGGAGTTCTTCGACGTCGAGCAGCACCCGCAGCTGAAGTTCCGCTCGACCGAGCTCGTGGTCGACGACGACGGCCGGGTCCGGCTCAGCGGCGAGCTCGAGGTCCGCGGCGAGACCCGCGCGGTCAGCGCGGTCGGCCGCTTCGCCCGGGTCGGCGCCTACCTCGACGGCAACGAGCGGGTCGCGCTCTCGGTCGAGGCAGCGGTCGACCGGCGCGATTTCGGTCTCAACTGGAACGCCGACCTGCCGAGCGGCGGACAGGCGCTCGAGTACGAGGTCGCGATCGCCGTCGAGCTCCAGTTCGTGGCGGGGGGCGAGTAACGATGCGGGTCCTGGGCATATCCGGAAGCCTGCGCCGGGACTCGCTCAACACCGCGCTGCTGCGGGCGGCCGCCGAGCGGCTGCCCGCCGGGGCGGAGCTGGTCGAGTACGACGGGCTGCGGAAGATCCCGCCCTACGACGCTGATCTCGAAGAGCAGACGACTCCCGAGGCCGTCGCCGAGTTGCGCGCCGCGGTCCGCGACGCCGACGCGGTCCTGGTCGTCACTCCCGAGTACAACCACTCGCTGCCCGGCCAGCTGAAGAACGCCCTCGACTGGATCTCGCGGCCGGCCGGCCAGAGCGCCCTGACGGGCAAGCCGGCGGCGGCGATCGGCGCCTCGACCGGCATGTTCGGTGCGGTCTGGGCCCAGGCCGAGGCACGCAAAGTGCTCGGCGCGCTGGGCGGTCGCGTGGTCGAGGCCGAACTGCCCGTCCCCCGCGCGGCCGCCCAGTTCCACGACGGCGAGCTCGACCTGACGCCCGAGCAGTCCGGGCGCCTGACCGAGATCCTCAGCGAGCTGCTCGCCGAAGTCGAGGAGCGCGCGGCGGTCGCCGCCTAGCTGAGGCCGCTGAACACGGTGGCGTAGAGCGGGGCGTTTTCGCCGGCGCGCTTGCGCGCGTTGGCGATCGCCTTCGCCTTGGTCGCGCCGATCCCGGAGACGTAGAGCCCGCTCTTCTTCTTCACCGTCGCGCCCCAGCCGTTGAAGACCCAGACGGCGGACTTGCAGTGGGGGTCCCCGCAGCGGTTCTTCGCCGCGTCCTTGGCCGCGTTGGCCGTCCCCTTGCCGCTGGCGATCCCCCTCTTGCCGGTTTCGGGATTGATCGCGATCGAGCCCCAGGATGCCTGGGCGGCAGCGGGCGCGGCGAGCAGCAGCGCGAGTGAGACGAAGAGGACGCCGAGGCGCCGGGGGGAAGACGAGAGCATGGGGTCCCTTCTAGGCGTGGGGCAGGGCGAAGAAGGCTACCGCCGAGAAGTGCGCCACCGCGGCGGCGATCACGAAGAGGTGGAAGACCTCGTGGTAGCCGAAGATCGCCGGCGCCGGGTTGGGTCGCTGGGTGGCGTAGACGACGGCCCCGGCGGTGTAGAGGATCCCGCCGACGGCGACCAGCGCCGCGCCCGCCACGCCCAGCGTCGACCAGAGGTCGGGGAAGGCGACGACGGCGACCCAGCCGAGCGCCAGGTAGATGATCGCCGAGACCCATTTCGGGTGGTCGATCCAGATCGTCTCGATGATCGCGCCGGCGATCGCGCCGGTCCAGACGACGACCAGGATCGCCGTCGACAGAGCGCCGTCGAGGACCAGCAGCGCGAACGGCGTGTAGGTGCCGGCGATGAGGAAGAAGATCATCGAGTGGTCGAGCCGGCGCATCCACATGCGCACGTTCGGCCGCGTCCAGTTGACCCCGTGGTAGAGGGCGCTGGTCCCGAACAGGGCGGAGAGGCTGACCGCGTAGATCGCCACCGCCAGGGTCGCCTTCGGCGTCTCCGCGACGATGATCAGCGCCGCGCCGAGGACCAGCGAGACGAAGAAGGCCCACTTGTGCGAGCTGCCGCGCAGCTTCGGTTTGACCGCGGCGATCGCGTCGGAGGCCGCCTCTTTGGCGGCGTCGACGCGGTCGCCCATCGCGTCGCGGGCAGCACTGGCCTTCTCCCCCACCCGCTCGGCGCCCTTGCGTAGCTCGTCGACCATTGGAGCCAGGGTAGCGCGAGATGGCTTTGCCGAGTTAGCGGACTTGTCAGAATTAGATAACGCTTTCGCGCGCCTCCCGACGCTAATTTGCGCGCGTTCCGTCCGGGCCGGGGGCAATCCTCCTCTGTTACCCCTAAAAGTCGCTTTGAGAGGAGAAGTTCGATGTCCAAGACCGCCACTACCAGCCCCAAGAACGGTCTGCAGGGCCTCTCTATAGAGCGGCGATTTTCGACTGCCGGCGTGCATCCTTTCGACCAGATCGAGTGGGAGATCCGCGATGCGGTGATCGGGAATCCGGAAAATCCGGCCTTCGAGCAGCGCGGGGTCGAGTTCCCCAAGAGCTGGTCCCAGAACGCGACCAACATCGTCGCCCAGAAGTACTTCCGCGGGAAGCTCGGCAGCCCGGAGCGCGAGAGCTCGGTCAAACAGATGATCGGCCGGGTCGCCGGGACGATCGCCAACTGGGGGCGTGAGGGCGGCTACTTCGCGAGCGCCGAGGACGGCGACGCCTTCGAGGACGAGCTGACCGCGATCCTGCTGCACCAGAAGGCGGCCTTCAACTCGCCGGTCTGGTTCAACGTCGGCTTCGAGGAGCAGCCGCAGTGCTCGGCCTGCTTCATCCTCAGCGTCGACGACACGATCGAGTCGATCCTCGAGTGGAACACCAAAGAGGGGATGATCTTCAGGGGCGGCTCGGGCTCCGGCATCAACCTTTCGAACATCCGCGGCTCGGTCGAGCACCTCTCCAAGGGTGGCCTCGCCTCCGGCCCGGTCAGCTTCATGCGCGGCGCCGACGCCTGGGCGGGGACGATCAAGTCGGGCGGCAAGACCCGCCGCGCGGCGAAGATGGTCGTGCTCGACATCGACCACCCGGACGTCGAGGACTTCATCTGGTGCAAGGCCAAAGAGGAGGAGAAGGCGGCGGCCCTGCGCGACGCCGGCTTCGACATGTCGATCGACGGCGAGGGCTTCACCTCGATCCAGTACCAGAACGCCAACAACTCGGTCCGGGTCACCGACGAGTTCATGGAGGCGGTCGAGGCCGGCGAGGAGTGGGAGCTGAAGGCTCGCGTCAACGGCTCGACGACGAAGACGCTGGACGCGCGCGAGCTGATGAACCAGATCGCCGACGCCGCCTGGCGCTGCGCCGATCCGGGCGTCCAGTACGACACGATCATCAACCGCTGGCACACCTCGCCGGAGTCGGGGCGGATCAACGCCTCCAACCCCTGCAGCGAGTACATGCACGTCGACAACTCGGCCTGCAACCTGGCCTCGCTCAACCTGATGAAATTCCGCCGCGCGGACGGCAGCTTCGACACCGAGGACTTCGAGGCCGCGGTCGACACCGTCTTCCTCGCGCAGGAGATCATCGTCAGCCCGTCGAGCTACCCGACCGAGGAGATCGGCGACAACGCGCGCGCCTTCCGCCAGCTCGGGCTCGGCTACGCCAACCTCGGCGCCCTGCTGATGTCCGACGGCCTGCCCTACGACTCCGCCGAGGGCCGCAACGTCGCCGCCGCGATCACCGCACTGATGACCGGCCGCGCCTACCGCCAGTCGGCGCTGATCGCCGCCGGCGCGACCGGGCCCTACGACGAGTACGAGAAGAACCGCGAGCCGCACAACGGCGTCATGCGGATGCACCGCGACGCCGCCTACGAGGTCGACGGGACCGGGATCAAAGGCGAGCTGCTGGAGGCCGCGCAGCGGTCCTGGGACGAAGCGGTCGAGCTCGGCGAGGAGCACGGCTACCGCAACGCCCAGGCGACGGTGCTGGCCCCGACCGGGACGATCAGCTTCCTGATGGACTGCGACACGACCGGGATCGAGCCCGACTTCTCGCTGGTCAAGTTCAAGGAGCTGGTCGGCGGCGGCTCGATGACGATCGTCAACAAATCGGTGCCGATGGCGCTCGACGCGATGGGCTACTCGGAGGCGGAGATCGACCAGATCAACGCCTACATCACCGAGAAGAACACGATCGTCGGCGCTCCGGGGCTGAAGGACGAGCACCTCGAGGTCTTCGACGTCGCGGTCGGCGAGCGGGCGATCACGCACACCGGCCACATCGACATGATGGCCGCGGCGCAGCCGTTCCTCTCCGGGGCGATCTCGAAGACGGTCAACATGCCGCAGACGGCGACGGTCGAGGACATCGCCGACGCCTACACGCGCGGCTGGAAGGGCGGCCTCAAGGCACTCGCCATCTACCGCGACGGCTCGAAGACGGCGCAGGCGCTGCGCACCGACGCCCAGGACGAGAAGGACGCCGAGGCGGAGGTCGAGATGGCGCAGCCGGTGCGCAAGAAGATGCCGCGCGAGCGCGAATCGATCACCCACAAGTTCTCGATCGCCGGCCACGAGGGCTACATCACCGCCGGCAAGTACGACGACGGCACCGTCGGCGAGATCTTCCTCACCGACATCGGCAAGGAGGGCTCGACGATGCGCGGGCTGCTCAACGCCTTCGCGACGTCGATCTCGCTCGGCCTCCAGTACGGGGTGCCGCTGGAGACCTTCGTGCGCAAGTTCAACTTCATGCGTTTTGAGCCGGAGGGGGTCACCGGCAACCCGGAGATCCCGTTCGCCAAATCGCTGCCCGACTACATCATGCGCTGGGTCGCCAGCCGCTTCATCGACGACACCGAAGCGCTCGAGGAACTGGGGATCATGACCCAGGAGGTCCGCAGCAAGAAGGAAGCGGAGACCTCGCAGCTGAGCATCGGCCTGAGCAGCGACACCGCCGGCCCCGCCAACGGTGGCAACGGGCACGGGAACGGCGGCAACGGAGCCGCCAAGGCGAAAGCCGGCGGGTCGGTCCCAGCCTCCGCGGCCTTCACCGAAACCCCCCCGGTCGTCCCGGCGAAGATGCAGGGCCTCGACCTCGGCCCGGCCTGCGAGCAGTGCGGCGGCATGATGCAGCGCACGGGCAGTTGCTACACCTGCTCCTCCTGCGGCAACAACACCGGCTGCGGCTGAGCCGCTAGGGCACGGCGCGTTGCCGCACCCGCGGCTTCGCGTCGTGCAGAGCACTGCCGCTTTGCCGCGTGCACGGCCCCGCTTGGCCCTAACGGCTCAGAACGTTTAGGTTTTGCCCGTGCAATCGCGGGCGGACCTTGTGACGCGGGGCGCGGCGTTGATCCTGTGTGGGGTCGCCGTCGCGGCCTTGGTCGTCGTGCTGAGTGCCAGCGAGCCCGAGAACACCATCGCCAAGGCAATCTCGGCCGCCCTGATGTTGATCCTGTTCACCCCGATCGGTCTGACCGGGGTCGTACTCGCCGCCCGCCGTCCGGCACTCTCCTGGTTCGGCTACGCAACGGTGGCGGTCGCGTTCGCAACGTTCGTCCTCCTCACCAAGGAGGTCTGGGATGGCAGCGGCATCTTCTTCTTTTTCGGCGATTCGAAGTTTGCCGGCATCGCGCTCGTCGTCGCCCTCGCCTGCGGCCAGGTGTCGCTGCTCCTTGCCTGGGCCCGCAGCGGTTCCCTGGTGCGCGGCCTGGGCTTCGCCGCCACTTTCGTGATCGTCGCGATCGCGGTGCTGGCCGTGCTCGAGATCCTCGCCGACATCGAGATCAGCGACCGCATCTACGGGGTCCTCGCGATTCTTTACCTGCTTCCCGTCACCCTGCTGCCCCTGTTCACGCTCGGCGGCAGCGAAACCAACGACACGCCCGACCCTTAGCGACTCAGCCCAACACGACCTCGGCGTCGTGCCGAGGCGTCTCGGTGATCGCGCGACGGAAGGGGCGCTCTGAGGCGGGACGGGCGGGCTCGATCCGGTGGCGGGCGACCAGCTCGCGGAGGACGACGGCCATCTCGAACTGGGCGAAGGCGGCGCCGAGGCAGCGGCGCACGCCGCCGCCGAAGGGGATCCAGGTGTAGGTCCCGGGCGGGTTGTCGAGGAAGCGCTCGGGGATGAAGCTGTGAGGATCGGGGTAGATCCGCGGATCGCGGTGGATCAGGTAGATGCTCGGCGTGACCCGGGCGCCGGCCGGGAGCTCGTAGCCGCCGAGCTCGACCGGCTCGGTCAGCTTGCGGATCACCAGGACGATCACCGGCCGCAGGCGCAGGGTCTCCTGGATCGTCGCGGTCAGGTAGGCGTCCTCGCCGGCCAGCACCTCGGTCCGCAGGCGCTCCAGCTTCTCCGGGTGGCGGACCAGGCGCTCGACGGCCCAGGAGAGGGCGGTCGCGGTCGTCTCGTGGCCGGCGACGAGCAGGGTGAGCAGCTCGTCGCGAATCTCGGCGTCGCTCATCGGGCTGCCGTCCCCGTGCTCGGCGGCGACCAGCATCGAGAGGATGTCCTCGCGCTCGGCGAGGCCGCCGGCGGCGCGGCGGTCGGCGATCTCGCGGTGGATCAGCTCGTCGACGCGGTCGATGCGGCGCGCGAAGGCAGGGATGCGGCGGACCCGCTCGGGGCCTGCCAGCACGACCGGCAGCAGGAAGCGGGGATCGGTGGTGAGGTCGAGGAAGTCGCGCAGCGCTGCCCGCAGCGGGTCCATCC
>JAWVEZ010000030.1:0-13113 GCA_033856455.1 Solirubrobacterales bacterium
GGGATCCGCCACCTCCGCACCCAGCCCTACCGGCCCCGCACCAACGGCAAGGCAGAGCGCTTCATCCAGACGATGCTGCGCGAGTGGGCCTACGGGCGCATCTACGGCAGCTCGGTCGAACGGTCGATCCAGCTCGCCGGCTGGCTCGACCGCTACAACTACCGACGCAAGCACGGCTCCCTCGGCCACCGCCCGCCGGCGGCTCGCCTCAACGAGCTGCTCGGGAACAACCTGGTTGGGAACTACAGCTAGGCGGGGTGCGAGGCGTCCTCGAACTCCCGGAAGAGGCCGGTGACCACGAAAGCGACCTGCTCGCCGATGTCGACCGCGTTGTCGGCGATCCGCTCGATCGCCCGCGCGGTCAGCAGCATCGTCATCGCCCATTCGCGGCGGTCGGCGTCGTCGCCGATCGCCAGCGCCAGGTAGAAGCACTCGCGGTTGAGGTTGTCGACGACGTCGTCCTGGCGGACCAGGTCGCGCGCCTGCTCGACGTCGCGCTCGAGGAAAGCACGCTTCGCCTGGCTGATCAGGGTCCGCGTCTGCTTGCCCATCGTCAGGATCCGCTTCACCATCTCCGCATCGGCCGGAGGCTCGTTGCCGGTCAGCGGGATGACCTTGCAGATGTTCACGCACTGGTCGCCCATCCGCTCGATGTTCTTCAGCACGTGCAGCAGCGAGGCGATCAGCCGCAGGTCGGTCGCCACCGGCGACTGCGTCGCCAGCAGCGCGATCAGGCTCTGGTGGACCTCCAGGTAGCGGCCGTCGATCCGGTCGTCGTCGGCGACGACCAGCTGGGCCAGCTCGATGTCCTGGTGCTCGATCGCCTCCAGCGTCCGGGTCAGCGCATCGTTGACCATGTCGAGGCCCCCGAGCGCGCTCTGCTCGAGGTTGTTCAGTTCCTCCTGATATTCGGCGCGCGAGGCGATTTCAGGCATGGGCGTCTTACCCTAGGCGCTAGCCGAAGCGGCCGCTGACGTAGTCCTCGGTCGCTTTCTCGGTCGGGTTGGTGAAGATCGTCTCGGTCTCCCCCAGCTCGACCAGGCGGCCGGGCTTGCCGGACTCTTCGAGGTTGAAGAAGGCGGTGAGGTCGCTGGCCCGCGCCGCCTGCTGCATGTTGTGGGTGACGATCACGATCGTGTAGCGGCTCTTCAGCTCGCCGATCAGGTCCTCGATCGCCAGCGTCGCCACCGGGTCGAGCGCCGAGCAGGGCTCGTCCATCAGCAGCACCTCGGGCTCGACCGCGATCGCGCGGGCGATGCAGAGCCGCTGCTGCTGGCCGCCGGAGAGGCCGAGGCCGGGCTTGTCGAGCCGGTCCTTGACCTCTTCCCAGAGGTTGGCGCCGCGCAGGCTGCGCTCCACTACCGCGTCCTTCTGGGACTTCTTGATTTTGCCGGCGTTGAGGTTGAGGCCGGAGGCGACGTTGTCGTAGATCGACATCGTCGGGAACGGGTTCGGCTGCTGGAAGACCATCCCGACCAGGCGCCGGACCCGCACCGGGTCGACCCCGGTCGCGTACATGTCCTCGCCGTCGAGCGTGATGCTGCCCTCGACCCGCGCGCCCGGGGTCAGCTCGTGCATCCGGTTCAGCGAGCGCAGGAAGGTCGTCTTGCCGCAGCCGGAGGAGCCGATCAGGGCCGTCACCTTGTTCGGCTGGATCGTCAGGTTGACGCGTTCGACCGCCTGGAAGTCGCCGTAGAAGAGGTTGACGTCGCGCGCCTCGATCGTCTTCGCCGGGCCGGCGGCCGCAGCCGTCGCCGTCGTACCGCTGCTCGCGACAGGGGCGGAGGCGGTCTGGGCCAGCGTTTCGGAGCCGGACTCCGTTCTGCCCTCTTTTTTCTCTGA
Organism: Solirubrobacterales bacterium; assembly: GCA_033856455.1. Taxonomy (GTDB): domain Bacteria; phylum Actinomycetota; class Thermoleophilia; order Solirubrobacterales; family 70-9; genus VAYN01. Next base: position 1,843 of record JAWVEZ010000030.1, read on the forward strand.
GGAACCCACGGTGGGACTCACTTTCTTTTCCCCCATCAGCGGTGGATTTCGGTTTTGTAGCGGCGGTAGACCATGCGGGCGGCGATGTTGAGGATCATCACGATCGCGATCAGGAGCAGGGCCGCCGCCCAGGCCCGGTCGTAGGAGGCGGCTTTGTCGATACCCGGGGAGCGGTACTCGCTATAAGCGTAGACCGCGAGGTTCTGCATGCGGCCGTCGAAGGGGTCGGAGTTGATCGAGTCGATCACGCCGGTGGTCACCAGCAGGGGCGCGGTCTCGCCGATGATCCGGGCGACCGACAGCATCACGCCGGTGACCAGGCCGGCGAAGGCGGTCGGCAGGACGATCTTGGTGATCGTCCGCCACTTCGGCGTCCCCAGCGCGTAGGCGGCTTCGCGCAGGTGGTTGGGGACGATCTTCAGAACCTCCTCGGCGGAGCGGATCACGATCGGGATCATCAGCACCGAGAGCGCCACCGAGCCCATCACGCCGAGCCGGATGCCGGGGCCGAGGAAGAGCTCGAACAGCGCGTAGGCGAAGAGACCGGCGACGATCGAGGGGATCCCGGTCATCACGTCGACGAAGAAGGTCAGCGCTTTGCGCAGCTTGCCGGTCCCGTACTCGGTCAGGTAGATCGCCGCCATGATCCCGATCGGGACCGAGATCACCGCCGCGACGCCGGTGATCACCAGGGTGCCGACCAGCGCGTGGGCGGCGCCGCCGCCGTTGATCACTCCGCGCGCGTCCTCGGTGAGGAATTCGAGGCTGAGCCCGGGCACCCCGCGCTTGATCACCTCGAACAGCAGCGAGGCGAGCGGGATCATCGCCAGCGCGAAGGCGGAGGCGATCGCCATCGTCATCGTCCGGTCGAAGGCGCGGCGCGGGCCCTCGACGGCGCGCGACCAGACGTAGATGCCGGCGCAGGAGACGAGCACGCCGAAGACCAGCATCAGGGCGATCGAGAAGGAGCCGGTGGCCGCCAGCACCGCCGCCGAGAACACAGCGGAGGCGGCAAAGACCGCGTAGGGCGCCCACTTCGGCAGCACCCCGCCGCTGACCAGCGCGCCGCCAGGGGGTGAGGAGATCGCCGACATCGCCTACTCGTTCCGGTTCTGGCGGGAGATGATCGCGCGCGCCGCCATGTTGGTGACCAGGGTGATCGCGAAGAGGACGAGCCCGGTGGCGATCAGCGTGTTGACCGCCAGCCCCGAGGACTCGGGGAAGTCGAGGGCGATGTTGGCGGCGATCGTCGAGGGGTTGGCCGAGCTGATCAGGTTGAAGGTGACGATGCCGGAGACCGAGAGGATGATCGTCACCGCCATCGTCTCGCCGAGCGCCCGGCCGAGCCCGAGCATGGCGCCGCTGATCACCGACGATTTGCCGAACGGGAGAACCGTCATCCGGATCATCTCCCAGCGGGTCGCGCCCAGCGCCTGGGCGCCTTCTTGGAGTTTGCGCGGGGTCTGCGAGAAGACCTCGCGGGCGACCGCGGAGACGATCGGCAGGATCATCACCGCGAGGACCAGGCCGGCGACGAACATCGTCCGCCCGGTGGCGGAGGCGGGGCCCTCGAAGAGGGGGATGAAGCCAAGCTTTTCTTCCAGCCACTGCATCACCGGGACGGCGGCGGGGCCGAGCACGAAGATGCCCCAGAGGCCGTAGATGATGCTGGGGATCGCGGCCAGGAGGTCGATCAGGTAGCCGAGCGTGAGGGCGATCTGCTTCGGCGCGATGTGGGTGATGAAGAGCGCCGCCGCGACCGCCAGCGGGACCGCGATCGCGAGCGCGAAGGCGGCCGCCAGCACGGTCCCGAAGGCAAGCGGGGCGACGTAGTCGACGAACGGCTGGGCGTCCGGGTTGGTGAGCGCCGGCAGCCCCTCGGCGACGAGGAAGATGGCGACCCCGGCGAGCAACGCCAGGATGGTCATCGCCGCCGCTACCGCGACGTTGGAGAAGACGCGGTCGCCGACGCGGCGGCGTCCTCCGGACGCCGCCGCGAGCAGCTGACCTGCGTTGGTCGTGGTATCGACCTGAGACAACTAGCTAGCCTTCGATCGCTTCCACAGCGGGAGTGATCTTTTCGGTCAGCGCCGAGGAGAGGGGCGCGGAGCCGGCGTTGGCGGCGGCCGCTTCCTGACCTTCGGGGCTGATCACGTATTCGAGGTACGCCTTGGTGAGTGCCGCTTCATCGGCGTTCCCGTATTTCGTGCAGGCGAGCAGATAGCTGACCAGCACGATCGGGTAGGTCCCTTCGGCTTCGGTTTTGCGGTCGAGTTTGAACGGGAACATGTATTTCCCGGGAGCGTCCGCTTTGTCTTCGGGCGACTCGTCGAGGATCGCGGCCGCGGCTTCCGGCGACGGTGCGACGAATTCGGAGCCGACCTCGATCGTGGCGACGCCGAGTTCACCGGCCTGGCTGGCGTCGGCGTAGCCGATCGCGCCATCGCCCGCGGAGACGGCTTCGACCACCCCGGAGGTGCCCTGTGCGGCCTCGCCGCCTTTGACCGGCCAGTCGCCACTGACTTCGTGGGGCCAGGCGCTCGGCACGACCTCGGAGAGGTATTCGGTGAAGTTCTCCGTGGTGCCGGACTCGTCAGAGCGGTTCACCGGGGTGATCCGGGTGTCGGGCAGCTCGACGTCGGGGTTGGTTTTGGCGATCGCCGGGTCGTTCCAGGTGGTGATCTCCTGGTTGAAGATCTTCGCCACCGTTTCGGGGTCGAGCTGGAGTTCTTCGACTTCCGGGAGGTTGTAGATGACCGCGATCGGCGAGACGTAGGCCGGGATCTCGATCAGCTCGCCGGGCTCGCAGCGCGAGATCGCCTTTTTGAGTTCGCCTTCCTCTTCGGTCAACGCGGCGTCGGAACCCGCGAAGGAGACGCCGCCGGCGATGAACTGCTCGCGGCCGCCGCCCGATCCAACCGGGTCGTAGGAGATCGTCGCGCCGCCGTTGGCGCTCTCGAATTCGGCCCGCCACGCTTCCTGGGCAGCCTCCTGCGAGCTGGCCCCGGCGCCGGCGATGTCGCCCGAAACTTCGGCCGATTCACCGCCTCCGTCGCTGGTGGAACCGCCCCCGCTGCCGCTCGTGTCGTCGCTGCCGCCGCAGGCGGCTACGCCGAGCGCCAGGATCGCGGAGAAGACAACGACCGCAAGCCATCTAGTCCTAGACATCAGTCTCCCTTAGTCGGTTATCGAAATTGACTCGGGCATCGACTGGGTGGGTCGAGGCCGCGCCCAGCGTCGCAGCGGCCTCCTGGCACCTTGTTACCTGCCTGTGTCGAAGATGTGAAGAAGATGTAAAGCCCCCCGGACCAGAGGGGCTTCAGCCATCGGGCGAGAACCGGTAGCCGATCCCGTTGTGGGTGTGGATCAGCGTCATCCCCGGCAGCGCCTCGCTCAGCTTCGCCCGCAGGCGGCTGACGTAGACGTCGACCGAGCGGTCGTCGCGGCGCGGCTGCCCGTGCCAGACCGCGGCGAAGAGCTCCTCGCGGGTCATGATTCGCTGCGGGTGTTCGGCCAGCGTCACCAGCAGCTGCAGCTCACGGACGGTGAGGCTGAGCGGGCGCCCGTCGACCAGGGCAGCGTGCTCGTCGGGCCTGATCTCCAGTTGCCCGGCCCCCAGTTGCGAGGAGTTCCCAGTTCCGGTCGCCATGCTTGGGGAGCATGGGCCGGCTCGGCTGCCCTCGCGTTATCCCGAAGTGAAACTGCTGTGAACGACTTGTGAAGCCGGGGAATCGGAGGCCCCGCCGGCGGTCGGCAGCTCCTCGACCGGGGGCGCGTCCGGGATCATCTCCACGGTCGGCTCGGGGTCGAAGCGGTAGCCGACGCCGAAGTGGGTGTGGATGTATCCCCACCGCGGCGAGCGCTTCTCGAGCTTCTGGCGCAGCTTGCGGATGAAGACGTCGACCGAGCGATCGCCGTGGGCCATCGCGTAGCCCCAGACCCGCTGGTAGATCGCCTCGCGCTCGAGCACCTGGCCGCGGGCCTCGGCCAGCAGCTGCAGGAGCTCGAACTCGCGCCGGGTGAGCTCGAGGCTGTCGCCGCCGACGAAGGCCTGGTAGCGGTCGGAGCGGATCTCCAGCTCGCCGGCCTCGATCGGGCCGCGCTCGGCGGCCGGGCGGCCGCGGCGGCGCCGGCGGGCGGCCGCTTCCAGCCGCGCCATCGCCTCCTCGGGGTGGCAGGGCTTGGTCATCCAGTCGTCGACCCCGAGCCGCAGCCCGCGGACCCGCTGGGCGACGGTGGAGCGGCCGGTGCAGACGACCACGCCGAGGTCGGGCAGCAGCCCGCAGACGCGCTCCAGGTAAGTCCAGGCCTCGTCGCCGAGCAGGGCCGGGTCGACCAGCAGCGCGTTCAGCTTCATCGCCACCAGCTCTTCGGCCGGGATCGCGCCGGACGCGACCCGCATCTGCCAGCCGGCCGCGTCGGCGCGCTTCGCGAGCACGGTCACGAAGCCGCTGTCGGTGTCGATAACCGCGAGCCTGGTCTGCTGAGGGTTCATATGGTGGCGACGTCGATCATGGGTGGCCTGGCCGACGAGATGCTTGAAGTGTATGCCTCGGCGTTCACACAAACGGCTGCGTTCACCGGATTTTTACAAGTGCGAGAACCCGAAATTGCGGCCGAATGGCCTCAATGTAACGCCCATGTAACTGCGGGGCGGAAATTTGCCCCCGAACAAGACCGACAGCGGCCCCGAGCCGACTCGGCGCCGCCCCGGTGCGGTAGATTCCCACCCGTGAAGCGCACCGTCGCAGCCCTGCTTTCGATCTGGGCCCTGATGCTCGCCGCGGCCCCCGCGGCCTTCGCCGAGAACGGCGTCGGCCTCTCCGGCCCGACCACCGACGAATCCGTCACCTTCTTCTGCTTCGGCGTGATCGCCTTCTTCGCGGTCCTGGTGATCGGCCTCTCGCTCCTCCAGGGCAAACTGGAGAAGCGCAAGGAGCGCCGCCGCACCGATCTCGAGCGCTTGTCCTAAGCGGTCGGTAGTTCGGGCTAGGCAGGTACCTCGGGCGGGGCAGGTAAGTCCGGGGCGGGGAGAGATTTCGTGATCCCGTACTTGACCCCGGTATGCGGGGTGAAAAACGGGTTCACGGAAGGGACCGCGCCATTGCAAGCCTCGCCGAGGCTCAGCATGGAGTCGTGGGACGGGGCCAGCTCCTGGATCTGGGTGTCAGCTCGGGTGCCATCGATCGCGCCGTGGCAGCCGGACGCCTCCATCCTCTCTACCGAGGCGTCTATGCGGTTGGCCACCGGGTGCTCTCGCAGCACAGCCACTGGATGGCCGCTGTGCTCGCGGCCAGCCCAGGTGCCGTGCTGAGCCACCGGTCCGCTGCGGCTCTCTGGGGCATCCGAAGCAACCACGGCGGCCCGATCGACGTCACCTCACCCAGCAAGGCCAAATCGCACCGCTTAATCCGTCGCCATGAGGGCGGGCTCCCGCCCGACGAGGTCACGATTCGCGACGGCATCCCAGTCACCACCGTCCCTCGCACGATCTTCGATCTCGCGGCCGAATCGCCGCAGGCGGTCGAGCCCGCCCTGCGCCAGGCCGAATACCTGCGGCTTTATGACTCTCTCTCCCTCTTGGATCTGCTGGACCGCTATCGCGGCCATCGCGGCAACCGAGCGATCCGGGCAGCGCTCGCTCGCCTCAAAGAAACGCCCGGCCGCACCCGCAGCGACTTCGAGGAACGATTCGTTGCCTTCCTCGACCGCTACGGCCTCCCCCGCCCCTACTTCAACGCCTGGATCCAGCTCGAGTTCGACCGCTTCCAGGCCGACTGCCTCTGGCCCGACCAGCGCCTGATCGTCGAGCTCGACAGCTGGTCGGCCCACGGCACCCGCTCCGCCTTCCGCAACGACAAGGCCCGCGACCGCAAGCTGGCCGTCGCCGGCTACACCACCACCCGCATCCCCTGGGCCGCCCTCGACGACGAACCAGCAGAGATCGCCGCCGACCTGCACCGTCTCCTCGGCCTCAACCGGACCGATCCCCCACGGAACCACACCTGATCTGGGGTTCCGTGGGGGATCGGTCCCAGAGCCCTACGACAACCGAAATCCCGACAGCAGCCGTTTCTCCGTCTCGCCCTCGATCCTGGCCACCACTTCGAGCTTCCCCTCCAGCGGGGTGCCGCGGATCTTCGTCGCCAGCAGGTCGTCGACCTGGAAGATCCCGGCGGAGTTGTTGAGCTCGATCTCGATCCGCACCGGCCGCTCCTCGCCGGACTCGATCCGGACCTCGTCGATCGCGGCGGCGGAGATCGAGTGGATCCCCTCGTGGCCGAATTCGATCGGGGTGCGGGTCCGGCCCTGGGCCATGTCGAGCGCGTCGGCGACGCGAACCACACCGGCCTCGAGCGTGTACGGCTCGCCGCGCCGCCGGTGGCCGATGATCGCGTGCAGGATCTCGGAGGCGATCACCGTCCTGGCGGGCTCCTTGTAGGCGTCGGCGAGCAGCCGGTCGAGGGCGCCCTGGGCGAGGAAGAGCGAGTACTCCTCGTGGTCGGCGCGGTGGATCGACATGCCGACGTCGTGCAGGAGGGCGCCGCCGGCGACGATCACCTCGGCGTCGCGCTCGCGCATCCCGTGATCGCTGACCACGTTCGGCTCGACCCCGGCTTTGGCCAGCAGCCGCAGCAGCCGCAGGGCGATGTTGAGGACGATCTGCATGTGGACCCAGGAGTGGTCGGACATCCCGAGGCGCTCGGCGTTGACCTGGGCCATGTACCACCAGGCGCGCACCTGCTCGTCGGAGTTGACCGCGGCGAGGAAGCTCTCGAGCTTGCGGTTGCCGCGGGTCGGCGCCCGCACCTGGGCCTCCGCGATCGCCTCTTTGGGCGGCTTGCGGGCCGGTCCGGCGGGATCGGGCGCTGGAACTTTCTCCTCGGCCATCACGGGACTAGATCGTAGGGCCGCCGCCGGCCCTACCCGAGTCGATCCGGTGAAGCTGGTTCGGCCGGTCTATCCGCAGACCGGCCAGGGACTGGAGCCCGACTGCGCGTAGAGCAGGGCCGCCCGGTAGTCCTGCTCGGCCTCGGGGGCCGCCGCCGGGTCGCCGCTGCCGCCGACCGTTTCCCAGGTCGAGAACGAGAACTGGTACTTGCCGCGGTAGCTGCCGTCGGAGGAGACGATCGTCGGATCGCCGCCGGACTCGCACTCGGCGATCGCCTCCAGGGTCTCGATCGAGACGCCGCCGGGGAGGTCTTCGAACTCTTCGCGCTTTTCGCGCTGCTCGCGCTTCACCCGCTCGGCTTCCTTGGTGCGGATCTCCTCGGCGACGTCGGCGACCAGGTTCCGGAAGTTGGCGCTGGTCCGTTCGAAGGCGAGCGGCGCGACCTGGGCCTCGGCCAGCCCCTCCTCCGCGGAGCCCCCCTTGGAGGAAGCGAGGGCGGCCGCCGGGAAGCAGAGGGCGAGGATCGCGAGCAGGGCAATATGTGAGCGTCGTGTGAGCAAGCGTTGAACGGTCGCAGGCATCGACCCAAATCATGTGTGCGGCGCATCACACAAGTTCTTTTTGGGCACAAACCGGCATGATTCGCGCGTGAGCGACCATCCGACGTCCCGCCTGCTGCTCGCCTGTCCCGACCGGCCGGGGCTGATCGCGACGGTCAGCGGCTTCCTCGCCGACGCCGGTCTCAACATTGTCGACGTCGACCAGCACTCGACCGACGAGGGCCGCTTCTTCATGCGGATGGTCTTCGACTCGCTCCCCGCCGCGCGGCGCGAGGACCTGGAGAGCCGCTTTGCCGCCGAGGTCGCCGAGCCCTACGAGATGGAGCTCCGCTGGGCGCAGTCGGAGCGGCGCAAGAAGCTGGCGATCCTGGTCTCGCGCGAAGACCACTGCCTCTCCGACCTGCTCTGGCGCTGGCGCAACGACGAGCTCGGCGGTGAGCTGGTCGCGGTCCTCTCCAACCACCCCGACCACGCGGCGCAGGTGACCGCGCTCGGGGTGCCGTTCCACCACGTGCCGGTCGACCCGGCCGAGCGGCCGGCGGCAGAGCGACGGATGCTGGAGCTGATCGGCGAGGTCGACCTGCTGGTCCTCGCCCGCTACATGCAGATCCTCTCCGAGGACTTCCTCGGGGCGCTCGCCACGCCGGCGATCAACATCCACCACAGCTTCCTCCCCGCCTTCGTCGGCGCCGAGCCCTACCGCCGCGCCCACGAGCGCGGCGTCAAGCTGATCGGGGCGACCGCGCACTACGTCACCGCCGAGCTCGACGCGGGCCCGATCATCGACCAGGACGTGACCCGGGTCAGCCACTCCGACGAGGTCGCCGACCTGGTGCGGATCGGCCGCGACATCGAGCGCCTGGTCCTCGCCCGGGCGGTGATGGCCCACCTCGACGACCGCGTCCTGCTCGACGGCGAGCGCACGATCGTCTTCTGAGCCGAGGAGGAAACTGGCTGGCCAGCCAGTTTCGGCTAACCTGACCTGATGGAGCAGGCCACCCTCCCCCACCCGCCGATCGCGGGTGCCCCGGAGTTCCCGCCCGGGCCGCGCGCGCCCTCGCTCGCCCAGGCGCTCGCCTACGGCCGCGACCCGCTCGGCTTCCTCGCGACCCGCCAGCGCCGCTACGGCGACATCTTCACGGTCCGCTTCCCTTATTACGGCAAGGTCGTCTACGTCGCCCAGCCGGAGCTGGTCAAAGCCGTCTTCACCGGCGACCCGGCCGTCTTCCACGCCGGCGAGGCGAACGCCACCGTGCTGGAGCCGGCGCTCGGCCCGAACTCGGTCCTCACCCTCGACGACGCCCCGCACCTGCGCCAGCGCAAGCTGCTGCTGCCGCCCTTCCACGGCGAGCGGGTGCGCCGCTACGGCGAGCTGATCGTCGAGGTGACCCGGGAGGAGATGCGCAGCTGGCCGGTCGGCGAGCCGTTCGCGATCCGCCCCCACACCCAGCGGATCACCCTGGCGGTGATCATGCGCGCCGTCTTCGGGGTCCACGACCAGGCGCGGCTCGGTCGCTTCGAGGGGCTGATCGACGAATTCGCCCACCGGGTCGACCCGATCACCCGCTTCCCCTTCCTGCGCCGCAGCTACGGCCGCTTCAGCCCCTGGGACAAGTTCATCCGCTCGCGCGAAGCGCTCGACGAGTTCATCTACGAGGAGATCCGCCTGCGCCGCGCCGAACCGGGCCACGAGGAGCGCGACGACGTGCTCTCGCTGCTGCTCGGCGCCCGCGACGAGGAGGGCGAGCCGATGAGCGACGAGGAACTGCGCGACGAGATGATCACCGTGCTCGGCGCCGGCCACGAGACGACCGCGACCGGGCTCGCCTGGGCGATCGAGCGGCTGGTCCGCAACCCGGAGGTGCTGGCGAAGCTGCGCGCCTCGCTCGCCGCCGACGAGGAGGAGTACCTCGCGGCCACGGTCAAAGAGGTGCTGCGCACGCGGCCGGTGATCGTCGACGTCGCCCGCAAGCTGAAGGCGCCGGCGACGATCGGCGGCTACGAGCTGCCGGCTGGGACCTTCGTGCTGCCGGCGATCGCCGCCCTGCACCAGCGCGAGGACCTCTTCCCGGCACCGCAGGAGCTGCGGCCCGAGCGCTTCCTCGACGGCAAAGCCGACAACTACGCCTGGATCCCGTTCGGGGGCGGCGTGCGCCGCTGCATCGGCGCCGCCTTCGCCGAATACGAGATGCGGACGATCCTGCGCGAGTTCGTCGAGCGCGCCGACCTCGCCGCGGCCGACCCGAAGCCCGAGAAGGTCCGGATCCGCAACATCACCCTGGCGCCGGCCAAGGGAGCGCGGGTAGTGATGCGCGGCGCACCGGCCTAGGCGGTCGTCTCGGCGGCGGCTTGCGCCGCCTCCCAGTCGGAATACAGCTTTTCGATCGTCCGCTTCGCCTCCGCGTGACGCTCGTTGGCGCGCTCGATCCGGCTCGGGCTCGACCAGGCGGCGGGATCGGCGAGCTCGTCCTCGATCTCGCGCAGCTCCGCCTCCGCCTTCTCGATCCGCCGCTCCAGCTTCGCCGCCTTCTTCGCCGCCTTCTCGGCCGGCTTGGTGGCGCTGTACTTGCCGCCGCCGGAGCCCTTGCCGTTCGACGACTTCGCCGCCGCGCTGCTCGCCGCCTCCTTTTCGTCGCGGCGCCGCTGGTACTCGGCCCAGCCGCTCAGGTGGCTGGTCAGCTTGCCGTCCTCGAGCACGACCGTGCGGCTGCCGACGGCCTCCAGCAGGGCGCGGTCGTGGGAGATCAGGATCACCGCCCCCTCGTACTCGGTCAGCGCGTCCTCGAGCGCCTCGCGGCTCTCGATGTCGAGGTGGTTGGTGGGCTCGTCGAGGATCAGGACGTTGGCGCCGGAGGCGACCAGGATCGCCAGCGAGAGACGCCGCTGCTCGCCGCCGGAGATGTCGGAGAGCTGCTTTTCGACGTCCTCGCCGGAAAAGAGGAAGCCGCCGAGCAGGGCCCGTGCCTTCGGCCCGGTGAGCCCGGTCTCGCGCTGGGCGGCGTCGAGCACGGTGCCGTCGCCGGCGGCGGTGTCGGCGTGCTGGGAGAGATACCCGAGGTTGACGTTGTGACCGGTGCGGACGCTGCCCGAGGCCGGCGGGCGCTGGCCGACGAGGGTCTCGATCAGGGTCGTCTTGCCGCTGCCGTTGGTGCCGACGAGGACGACGTGTTCTTCGCGTTCGAGCTCGAGCTCGGCGCTCTCCAGCAGGGTCCGCCCCGGCACCTCGATCGTGCCGCCGACCAGGCGCAGGACGATGCGGCCAGGTCGCTCCGGCGGTTTGAAGGAGAAGCGCAGGCGGCGGGTGTCGCGGCGTTCGGCGACCGGCCCCTTTTTCTTCTTCTTGTCGATCTGTTTGACCCGCGACTGCGCCTGGCGCGCCTTCGTCGCCTTGTAGCGGAAGCGCTCGACGAAGCGCTCCATCCGCTCGATCTCCGCCTGCTGGCGCTCGATCGCCTTGCCGAGCGCGATCTGCCGCGCCGCCTGCTCCTGGCGCCAGGCGTGCCAGGGGCCGGCGAAGAAGCGGGCGCGGCCGGCCTCCAGCTCCAGCACCGAGGTGCCGACCGCCTCCATGAACCAGCGGTCGTGGGCGACCAGGACGACCGCCGCGTCGAGGTCGACCAGGTAGCTCTCCAGCCACTCCAGCGAGGCGATGTCGAGGTGGTTGGTGGGCTCGTCGAGCAGCAGCAGGTCGGGGCGGCTGGCCAGCGCCCGGGCCAGCGAGGCGCGGGTCAGCTCGCCGCCGGAGAAGGTCGAGAGCTGGCGCTCGGTCTGCTCGGCGTCGAAGCCGAGCCCGCGCAGCACTTCGAGGACGCCGTCGCG
>JAWVEZ010000031.1:0-2894 GCA_033856455.1 Solirubrobacterales bacterium
GAAGGCAAGATCTCCAACATCGTCGACTTCGGCGCCTTCGTCGACCTCGACGGGATCGACGGCCTGATCCACATCTCCGAGCTTTCCTGGAGCCACGTCAACCATCCCTCCGAAGTCGTCGCGATCGGCGACACGGTGCGGATCAAAGTGCTGGACATCGACCGCGACCGCCAGCGCATCTCCCTTGGTCTCAAGCAGACCCAGGAGGACCCGTGGCAGCGCGTCATCAGCACCCACCGCCCGGGTGACGTGCTCGAGGGTCAGGTGACCAAGGTCGTCGCCTTCGGCGCCTTCGTCGAAATCCTGCCCGGCGTCGAGGGTCTGGTCCACATCTCCGAGCTTGCCGACCACCACGTCGAGAACCCGAGCGAAGTGGTCGAGCCGGGCACCGCGCTGAACGTCAAGATCCTCGAGATCGACGAAGAGCGGCGCCGTCTCTCGCTGAGCATCAAGCGGGTCGAGGGGCAGAACATGCCGATGGGGGACCTCGGGCAGCAGATCGCCGCCGCCGAGGGCGCCACCGCGACCGAGGATGGCGCCGAGGAGGCGCCGGCCGAGGAGGCTGCCGCCGAGGTCGTCGAGACCGCCACCGAGGAGGCCCCGGTCGAGGAGGTTGCCGCCGAGGTCGACGCCGCTCCGGAGGTCGTCGAGGACGACGCGCCGGCCGAGGTCGTCGAGGCCGAGGCCGCCGTCGAGGAGCCGCAGGCCGAGGCCGCCGTCGAGGAACCGCAGGCTGACACTCCCGCCGAGGAGCCGGTCGCCGAGTCGAATGGCACCGAAGAGAATGCGGGCGAGGAGGCTGAGGAGGCGCACGAGGGCGAGTCCGTCGCCGATCGCCCCGACTCGCCCGACGACGTCGACGAGGCGTCCGGCGAGAGCACTGAGTCCGACGAGGACTCCTCCACTTCCTAGGCAGCGATGCCGCTGAAGATCGGCCTGACCGGCGGTATCGCGGCCGGTAAGTCCGAGGCTCTCGCTGCCTTCGGCCGCCTGGGTGCCGCGACGCTCTCCAGCGACGCGGTCGTCCACGAGCTGCTCGAATCCGAGCCGCTGCGCACAAGCCTGGTCGAGCGCTGGGGCGAGGAGGTGGCGCCGCCCGAGGGAGTCGACCGGGCGCGGATCGGCGAGATCGTCTTCGCCGACCCCGAGGAGCTCGCCTGGCTCGAGTCCCAGATCCACCCGCTGGTGGCCGAGCGGATGGTCGAGTGGCTGACCGAGCTGCCGCCGGGGACGGAGCTCGCGGTGGTCGAGGTGCCGCTGCTCTTCGAGGGCGGCCGCGAGGCGGTCTTCGACGCGACCGTCTCCGTCGTCGCCGCCGAAGAGCTGCGCCGTGACCGCGCCGAGGCGCGCGGCCACGCCCTGGTCGACGAGCGCGAGGCGCGCCAGCTCTCGCAGGCCGAGAAGGCCGAGCGGGCCGACCACGTGGTCGCCAACGACGGCTCCCTGGAGGACCTCGAACGAACCCTGTCCGCGTTGATCGACAAGCTGCGGGGATGAGTCGGCAGGTTCGACGGCGACGCCGGTTCGCGCTCGGCTCCGCCGCCGTCCTGGTCGGCCTCGCCGCTGGTCTGCTCGTCGCCAGCGGTGCCTTCGACAAGGCGATCAAGGAGCTGACCCTGCCGCTGCGCCACGAGGACATCATCCGTGAGCAGTCCCGCGAGAAGGGCGTCGATGCCTCGCTGATCGCCGCCGTCATCTACTCGGAGTCGAAGTTCGTCGACCAGACCTCGCACGCCGGGGCGCGGGGGCTCATGCAGATCACCCCTGAAGCGGCCGAATTCATCGAGCGCCAGAGCGGCGGCACCAGCTTCGAGCTCGAGGATCTCGCCGATCCCGAACTGAACATCCGCTACGGGACCTTCCTGCTGGCCGAACTGCTCGAACGCTACGACGGCGACGAGGCGGCGGCGCTGGCCGGCTACAACGCCGGTCCCGGCAACGCCGACGAGTGGGGCGGGGCGGACCTCACGGTCGAGGACATCGAGTTCCCCGAAACCCGCGCCTACGTCGAAGAGGTGCTGGAGAAGCGCCACGAGTACCGCGAGGAGTACGGGAAGGAGCTGGGCTACCGGTGAGCGCCTCGCCCAGGCCCCGCGTCGCCGCGCTGGCGCTCGCCGTCGGCATCGTCCTCGCCGACTCCTCGATCGTCGTCCTCGCGCTGCCCGAGATCTACCGCGAACTCGACACCAGCGTCGCCGGCGTCACCTGGGTGCTCATTTCGTTCAACCTGGTGATGGCGCTGGCCGCGGTGCCCGCCGCCCACATCGCCCGCCGGGTCGGGCCCGGGGTGGCGGCGGCGATCGGGCTGGCGATCTTCGCCGGCGCCGGCCTCGCCTGCGGGATCGCCGACAACCTGACCACGCTGATCGTCGCCCGCTGCGTGCAGGCGCTCGGCGGCGCCGCCGCGGTCACCGCGGCCCTGGAGCTGCTGCCGGCGACGGTCGGCTCGGAGAAACGCGCCGCCGCGATCTGGGCGAGCGCCGGCGCGACCGGGGCGGCGCTCGGGCCGGCGGTCGGCGGCCTGCTCACCGAGCTGGTCTCCTGGCAGTCGATCTTCCTGATCCAGGTGCCGATCTCGCTCGCCGCCGCGGTGCCGATCCTCGCCGTCGCCAGGCACGAGATGGCGACCCGGGTCCTGGACACCGAGCTGCGCCCGCCCGGCCGCCCGCACATCGCCGCCAACCTCGCCCTGGCGATGGTCTCGGCGGCGATCGCCGCGGCGCTGTTCCTGTTGGTCCTGCTGCTGATCGAAGGCTGGCGCCTGACTCCGATCGGCGCCGCGATCGTGGTCACGGTGATGCCGCTGGCGGCGCTGCTCGGCAGCCGCCTCGACCCCTTGGTGCCCTCGGCGAAGGCGCGCGCCGCGGGCGGGGCGATCCTCGTCTCCGGCGGCC
>JAWVEZ010000032.1:0-2568 GCA_033856455.1 Solirubrobacterales bacterium
TTCGGCGAGTCGACCCGGTTGATCGTGTACGCCGGAACGGTGCGGACCGTGACCGAATAGACGATCCCGAGCGCACCGACCGCCACCCGGGCAGCACGGAGCAGGTCAGGCTCCGAGTCGTCGATGGTTACCAGCGATCCGTCGGGAGCGATCACCTCCATCGCCGCGACCTGCGCCGAGACGTTCTGGAAGCGCTCGCCCGTCCCGTGCGTCCCGGTCGAGATCGAGCCCGCCACCGTCTGGCGGTCGATGTCGCCGAGGTTCTCGAACGCGACCCCGTCGGCGTCGAGCAAGCGGTTGAGGTCGTGGAGCACGGAGCCGGCCTCGACCTTGAACAGGCCCGACTCCCGGTCGAAGTCGAGCTTGCGGGTGAGCCCGTCAAGCCGGACCATCGTCCCCTCCGTTAGAGCGCAATCCGTGAATGAGTGACCGGATGCAGAGGCTCTCACGCGAAGGCCGCGAGCGACCGAGTCCGCGACCGTCCTCTGCAGCGTGGCGAGCGTTCCCGGCCGCTCGATCGAGGCGGGCTCGCAGCCCTGGTCACCAGCCCAATTCGTCCACCGTGCCATCGCGCGGCAAGGCTACCCCTGACTAGCGGAGCGGGAGGGATTCGAACCCCCGGGCCCGCGAAACACGGGCCGGCTGCTTTCAAGGCAGCTGCATTCAGCCGGACTCTGCCACCGCTCCACCGCAAAGGTTACGAGCGCGTCGGCTGGCATGTGACCTCGCTCTCACAACGTCGACGGGAGGGGCGTATTCTTTCGCGACTACTCAAGTCCAGGGAAGGCAAGGAGAGCCATGTTGTTGCGCCGTTTTGCAGGGATCGCAGTCGTCGCCGTATCGATGCTCGCGCCAGCGTCGGCTTTGGCCGACGTCGATGTCGCGGGGACTGGGGAGCCCGCCTTCACGAAGCCCGGACCAACCAACACGAATACCCAGTGGTACAGCTACGACGTGGCGGGGGGCTCAGATGGCTACAAGCTAGAGGTCACCTACTTCAAGGACGGGGTCGAGGTGAACCAATTCACCACCCCCGATTTGGGGCTGAGCGGCGCAACGAATCAGTGGGTCAACTGGAACGGCATCCAGACCCTCGAGGAAGGCCACGCGTACGAGATCTGCATCCAGGGCCTCTTCTCGTTGCCCAACGACAGCCTCTACTTCGACGACGGCGACGACTCCTGCTCGGACGGCGCAGCCACCGGCAAGCGCACTGAGACCACGATCGACCTGACGAAGCCGACCATCTCCGTCGAACTGGGGGACGGCGCCGCCTCGATTCTCGGCCCGTCGGTGCCGCTAGAGATCACCTACCAGGACAATCTCTCGCCGCCAAAGCCCGCGAACTTCCTGTGCCAGCAGGCCGGAGCGGACTCGACGGTCTGCGATCCCCCCGCGATCTTCGGCGAGAGCCCGCCGTGCAGTATTCCTGCCGCCAGCCTGGCCAGCACCACGTTCAACTGCACCCTGGACACCAGCGCGGTCGATACCGACAACGGTGAGTTCTTCACCTGCGTGAGGTCCTCCGACTCGGCCGTTCCGGACAACCCAAACAATTCAGATCAGTCGGGCACAGCCGAGCAGGCCAACATCTCCAACCCGGCCTGCGACTCGATCGATCTGCTGAATGCCGAGTGCGAGGCCGCGAAGGCCAAGGCGGCAAAGGCGAAGGCGAAACTCAGGAGGCTGAAGCAGAACGGCGCCTCGGACGAGAAGATCGCAAAGGCCAAGAAGGCAGCGAGGAAGGCGAAGAAGGCCGCTAAGAAGGCCTGCGCCTAGAGCGCGAGGGCGGCTTCCACGGCGCTCCGCCGTGCCAGCAAGGCGGCGAGCGCGAGCGCGCTGAGCACGGCCAGGCCCGTATAGGCGAGGTCGTTCCCTCCCGAGTCGGCGATGGCGGGACCAGCGATCGCGCCGAGCGCGTGGCCGAGGCCCCACCCGAGGTTGGTAAAGCCGAAGGCGAGCCCGAGATCGAGGCCTGCGGCTTCGGAGCCGTCGCTCAACATCGCCATCGCGGGTGACCAGAGAGTTCCGATCAAGGGCGCGGCAAGGATCACGACCGCGCCCAGCACCCAAGCCGCTTCGGGAACCTGAATCAGGACCATCGTCCCGACAGCCGCGACGAGCCCCAGGGCGCACGGCAGGAAGCGCCCACGGCGATCCGAGACGCGCCCCGCGAACGGCGCGACAACCGCCTCCAGTGCTGCTGATCCGAGGAAAACCACCGCGATGGCGATCGCGGTCGCCCCGAGCGCGTCCATCTCCAGCGGGACCAGTACGTCGATCGAGCCGAAGATCATTCCCGGCACGAGGATGAGTAGGAAGCCGAATCTCACAGACACCGAGCGCGCGGCGGCACCGAGCGCCTCGAGGTTCGCCCTGCCGGTCGGCGGCGGTGGCGGAATCCGGAGCGTGAGCAGGGCCAGGGCAACGCCCATGGCGCCAACCGCGGAAAAGACCGCCGCACGGCTCAGCAGGTCGGCCGCGGCCCCCACCGCCGGCCCGACCAGGACGCCGACGATCGCGGCAGCCATCGCAGATCCGATCAGCTCGCCGCGGCGCTCTCGTGGC
>JAWVEZ010000033.1:0-3560 GCA_033856455.1 Solirubrobacterales bacterium
ACCTGACCTGATTCGCGTGCCCACGTCGCGCAGGACCCGGCCGTCAACGCCGCCGCGACGCACTGACCCCGACGGCCAGTCCCTCGGAACGGGAATTCGGCCCCGCTAGAGCGGATTGCGGGTTACAAGGCACCGCTGATTCCCCGCCTAGCACGGTCCGTTGCCGATCCTACCGGGCCGCCATAGGATGCGCACTTGCTCGCGCTGCCGCTGCCCATCGCCGAGATCGAGGTCGACTCCCAGTCCTTCTTCGTGATCGTCGTGATCGCCGCGGTCGCGGCGATCACCGTCGCCGCGGTGCCGAAGCGCTTCGCGCCGCCGGTCGTCGTGCTCGAGCTGATGCTCGGGATCGTCGTCGGGCCGGAACTCCTCGACCTCGCCAGGACCGACGACTTCGTCGACTTCTTCTCCAACCTCGGTCTCGGCATGCTCTTCTTCTTCGCCGGCTACGAGATCGACTTCGACCGGATCAAAGGGGTGCCGATGAAGCTCGGCGCGCTCGGCTGGGTGCTCTCGGTCGCACTTGCCTACGGGATCGGCGGCGTCCTCGCCGCCGCCGGGATCATCGTCTCCTTCCTCTACACCGGCTCGGCGATGGCGACGACGGCGATCGGCACGCTGATCCCGATCCTCCGCGACAACGGCGAGCTGAAGACCCGCTTCGGCACCTACCTGCTGGCCGCCGGCGGCGCCGGTGAGTTCGGCCCGATCCTGCTGGTCACGCTGGTCCTCTCGACCACCAACCCGATCCACGAGGCGGTGATCCTGCTCGGCTTCGTCGCCCTCGCCCTGGTCCTGGCGCTGGGCTCGGTGCGCTACGCCTGGCGCGGCTGGCCGGCCCTGGAGCGAACCTTCGAGGCCTCCAGCCAACTCGCCGTGCGGGTCACCGTGGTGCTCGTCTTCGGGCTCGTGCTGCTGGCCGGCGAGCTCGGCCTCGACATCCTGCTCGGCGGCTTCGTCGCCGGGATGATCGTCAGGCTCGCCCTCAAGGGCCAGGAGGTCGCGGTCTTCGAGTCGAAGCTGACCGCGGTCGGGTTCGGCTTCTTCGTGCCGTTCTTCTTCGTGACCAGCGGGATCGCCTTCGACCTCGCGGCCCTCGGCTCGGCGGAAGCGATCGCCAAGCTGTTCATGTTCCTCGGCCTCTTCCTCGTCGTCCGCGGTGCCCCGGCGCTGCTGCTCTACCGCAACGTGCTCGGCGCCCGCGACCGCGCCGCGCTGGCCTTCTACTCGGCGACCGAGCTGCCGCTGGTGGTCGCGATCACGACGATCGCGATCGAAACCGGGAACATGAAGAGCTCGACCGCGGCCGGCCTGGTCGGCGCCGCGTTGCTCTCGACCCTGATCTTCCCCTTCGTCGGCCTGGCGCTGCGCCGGCGGGCCGAGGCCGAGGGCGACGAGGCAGGCCGCCTCGCCAGCGCCTGATCACCCCCTGCGAGCGCGTAAACTGCCCCGCCCAGGGCGCGTAGCTCAGTGGGAGAGCGCTCGCTTCACACGCGAGAGGTCGCTGGTTCGAAACCAGCCGTGCCCATCCCGGTTTTGGCTCAGCAAGCCGTTAGGTCCTATCGTCCAGGGCATGGAGCTGAGTAAACAGCAGGCTGAAGTCGTCGGGGCCAACACCCGCGTGGCGCCGGAGCCGTCCTTCGTGCCTGAGCCGCCGACGGCCGAGGAGTTGGACCGGGAGCGCAATCGCTCGCGACTCAAGAAGCTCGGCGCGCTCCTGATCCCCCTCGTCCTCCTGGCTAGCAAGGGCAAGGTCCTTTTCCTGGCGGTGATCAAGATCAAGGCCGTGACGACGCTGGGGACGATGTTCGTCTCGATCGCCGCCTACGCCCTAGCCTTCGGATGGCCTTTCGCGGTCGGCTTCGTCCTCTTGCTCTTCATCCACGAGATGGGGCACGTCATCCAACTGCGGCGCGAGGGAGTCGAGGCCTCGGCCCCGGTCTTCATCCCCTTCGTCGGCGCGGTGATTGCGGTCGAATCTCTGGGCAGGGACGCCGCAGCGGAGGCTCGTGTCGGCCTGGCTGGGCCGATCCTCGGCACCGCCGCGACCCTGATTCCGCTCGCTATCTGGCTGGCGACCGGCAGCGACCTCTGGCGCGCTCTGGCCTACGTCGGCTTCTTCATCAACCTGATCAATCTGCTGCCGGTGCTGCCGCTCGACGGTGGACGGGCGATGGCTGTTCTCGGCCCCATGGTCTGGATTGCCGGGCTCCTGCTAGCCGTCGCCGCCACCGCAGTTTTCCTCGGCCCGTTCATGCTTCTGTTCATCCTCATATTCGGCGGGGCCGAGCTCTACCACCGCTTCAAGAATCGGCACTCAGAGGAGAGCCGCGAATTTCACTCGGTACCGACGAGGACCAAAGTCGCCGTTGCCGCCGTCTATCTGAGCCTCGCGGCCCTGCTCGTCGTCGGAGTCGCCGAGACCTACGTTGCTCGCACCTTCTAACGCACGCACGCGGGGGTTCCCGGCGGGGCGGTGGCGGGACCGGTTCTGGTTCGGGCTCCGGCTCATCCACCGTCGCAGCACGAGGGCCGGGCAGATGCCCGGCCCCGTCGCTGTCCGGGATCAGCGCTTGACCAGCTTCAGCCGCTTGAAGGCCACGGCCTTGGCCTTGCCGGCCCGCACCGTCTGCTTGAAGAGCAGCTTCTTGCGCGCCTTCACCTTGGGCAGCGCCTTCGGCTTCACCTTCAGGACGAGCTTCTTCGTCTTGCCCTTACGGATCGCCGCCTTGCGGACCGCGGTCGCCGGCTTGCCTTTCTTCAGCAGCCCGACCAGCGCGACCTTGCAGGTGCGCCCGACCTTCTTCGGGCAGCGGACCTTGACCGAGAGCTTGTTGCCCTTGAGGATCGCCGGCTCGAGCAGGCTGCCGTTGCCGCTGATCAGCTGCTGCAGCCGCTGGTCGGTGAGCGTGCCCCCGGCACCGCCGCCGCCTCCGCCGCTCGTCTGCACCGAGAGCGAGACGTTGTCGATGCGGAAGCTGGTCGTGCCGCCGAGCAGGCCGGCACCGGCGACCGTCGAGCTGGTCACCGCGGTGACCGCGAGCGCGTAGGTGTGGCCGGCTTTGACGCTGACCGCGTGGTCTTTGCCGACGAAGTCGGGGTTCACCGCAAGCGTCTCGGTCATCACCTCGGTCTGGGTGCCCGAGGTGCGGTCGAGCAGGTCGACCGTGTAGGTCACTTCCGGCGCCTGGTCGATCAGGGCGCCGCCGACGAGCTGGCGGTCGAGGTGCAGCGTGCCGTCGCCGGCACTGGCAACCGTGAAGTCGGGCGACTGCACGGTGACCGTCGATTTGAACAGGGTCACCGCGTTCAGCGCGACCGTCGTGTTCGCCGCGTAGGAGCCCGCGGGGTTTCCGGTGGAGCCGTCGTAGGCGCCCTCGGCCGTGCAGAGCGGCGCGCCGGGGTCGCAGCTCGCCGCGGTCGTCGTCCAGCCCTGCGGGCCGCCGCTGAAGGTCCCGCTGCCGGCCGGGTAGACATCGGTCGCGGCCTGCGCCGGAGCAGCGGTCAAAGCCGTCGCGGCCACCACGCAGCAAAGAGTCGTAAGAAGTCTGAGGCGTCCC
>JAWVEZ010000034.1:0-28308 GCA_033856455.1 Solirubrobacterales bacterium
TCTCGATCGTCTTGATGTAGCTCTCCTCCATCGCTTCGGAGGCCGCTTTGCCGCTCAGTTCTTCGCCGTTCTCGCCGTAGGGGGTGTAGGCGGTGTCGCCGCTCATCACCACCATCGCCCGGCTGCCCGCTTCTTCGATCCGCTCCAGCGTCAGCTCGCGCCAGTCTTCGCACTGGGAGTACTCGCGTTCTTCGACCATGCTGCGGATCTTCACTTCGCCCGGCGTGCATTCGGCCTTGGTCAGGGTGATCAGCCGCCAGTGGTTTTCCAGGGCGAGGCGCTCCAGCGCCGTGAAGTACTGCATCGCGTGCGAGTCGCCGAAGAGGATCAGCGTCTTCGTCCCCTTCGGGTCGCCGTAGAGGCAGCGGTTGGAGTTGGTGCCGCCGATCCCGACCAGGCAGCCGTCGTAGAAGGCGCGCGAGCGGTCCTCGCGGGCGCGCAGCGGGTTCGGCCGCAGGGCGACCGCCTTGTCCTGGGGCTCCACCTGTTCGGCCAGCGCGGCGGCGCCTTTGACCTCGGAGATCGGCGCCGTCTCCAGGGTCGGCTGCGAGGAGTCCAGCAGCACCGCCGACCCAACCGCGATCGCCATGCAGGCGGCGCCGAGCGCGAAGGCGCGGCTCGGCTTCAGGACCAGTTTCTGGGCGCGGCGGAACGGTTCCTCGACGAGGTAGTGGGTGATCGCGGTGGGGATCCAGGAGACGGCGGTGACGGCGATCCCCTCCCAGACCGAGAGCGGCCCCCAGAGCGCCGCGGCAAAGATCAGCAGCGGCCAGTGCCAGAGGTACCAGGAGTAGGAGATGCGGCCGACGTAGCGGGCCGGCGCGGTCGAGAGCAGGCCGATCGGGGTGCCCATGGCGCGGGTCTGCCAGGCGCCGCCGGCAAGGATCAGCGCCGCCGCGCCGAGGGTCGGGATCAACGCCGCCGAGCCCGGGAACGGGGTCGACTCGTCGAAGGCGAGGATCGCGTAGACGATCGCCGCGACCCCGGCCCAGCTCAGGACCAGCGCCGCCAGGCGCGGCATCGCGACGATCCCGATCAGCGCCAGCATCGCCCCCAGCGCCAGCTCCCAGGCGCGCCCGAAGGTCGAGAAGTAGGCGGCCGCCGGCTCGGCGTTCGTGTAGTAGATGCCGAAGGCGAGGGAGGCGACGAAGACGGCCACGAAGGTCGCCCAGAGCGCCGGCCGGACCGATTTGCCCTGGCGCCGCCAGTACCAGGTGACGCCGAGGATCAGGCTCGGCCAGACGAGGTAGAACTGCTCCTCGATCGCCAGCGACCAGAGGTGCAGGACCGGGCTCGGTTCGATGTCCTGGGCGAAGTAGTCGACCGACTGGGCGGCGAAGTGCCAGTTGGCGACGTAGAAGACGGAGCTGACGATGTCGCCGGAGACTTCGGCGATCCGCAGCGGCGAGAGGATGATCGTCGAGAGGATCGAGACGGTGACCAGCAGCACCGCCGAGAGCGGCAGCAGGCGCTTGATCCGGCGCGCGTAGAAGCCGCGGACCGAGAGCGTGCCGCGGCGGCCGACCTCGTTCAGCAGCAGGCGGGTGATCAGGAAGCCGGAGATCACGAAGAAGACGTCGACCCCGACGTAGCCGCCGGCCGCGAAGGGGATGCCGGCGTGGCAGAGCAGCACGGCGACGATCGCGATCGCCCGCATCCCTTCGATGTCGGGGCGGAAGCCGGTGCTCGTCTTGTCCGTCGTCATTTTCTTGACCGAACTCATAAGGAATTGGGGGGAATGTTAGGGACGCTCAGCGCGTCAACAGGCCCTGGGCCTGCGCTTCGGCGATTTCCGCCAGCCAGATCAGCGTCCGCTGCAGCACTTCCGGCTGCGAGCGCTCCGCGTGGTGCCCGCCCAGAACCTCCCAGAGGTAGACGCGGCGGAACTTGTTCGCATAGGACTCGCTCTGAGATATTGGCACGACCTGGTCGTCGATCCCGTGAACGAGCAGCAACGGCTCCTTGGCGGGACGGCGCAGCGGCGAGAGCCGGTAGCGCGCGTCGAGGTCGAGCTGGACCCGTTCCCAGTACTTCGGCCCGTAGGCGCCGAGCGGCCATTCCCAGCTGACCAGGTTGGAGACCGGCGCCTTCGCGGCGGCGCCGCCGATCAGGCCGTCGCCGGCGAGCAGCGCCGCCAGCGTGCCGCCGGCCGAGGAGCCGTAGGCGTAGACCATGTCGCTGCCGAACTTCTGGCGCAGCCGCTTCGCTTCCGCCCGCATCGCCAGCACCGCGGCGGGCATGTCGCCGAGCGGATAGCTCGTGTAGTGGGGGATGAAGCCGGCTTTGCGCGCCGCTTCCTGGGTCGTTTCGACGAATTCGGGATCGTCGTAGAGGAAGGAGCCGCCGTGCAGCAGCATCAGGTGCGGCTTCGGGCCGGCCTGTTTGCCGGGGCCGATTTCGGGCGGCGGGTAGTCGGAAGCTTTCGGGCGCGCGGCGGCGGCCGGGCCGGCGGCGGCCAGGATCAGAATCAGTGCTGCGAGCGGGAGCAGGATGCGAATCGCGCATTTACCGGGAATACGGCCGAAACCCCGGCGCAGGTCCGATGTCGCGGCGCGGGTGCGGATCTTCACGTCCGCTTTACCGCGATCGCCAGGTTCATCCCGTCGATCGTCACCGTCGTCCCGCTGCCGTCGCCGAACTCGACCGCGGTCGCCAGCACCTCGCCGGCCAGGTAGGCCTGGTGCTGGCGGGCGGCCTCGAGCAGGCTCGCGTCGCCGCCAAGCCCGAGCGCGATCCGGTCGGTGATCTCCAGCCCCGCCTCTTTGCGCGCGTTCTGGACCGCGTGGACGATCTCGCGGGCGAGGCCCTCGCGGCGCAGCTCGTCGTCGAGCTCGAGCTGGAGGGCGACCGCGTGGCCGGACTCGGCCTCGACCTCGTAGCCCTCGAGCGGCTGCAGGGCGAGGGTCAGGTCCTCGGCGGCGAGCGTGTGGTCGGTCCCGTCGATCGCGATCCCGACCCCACCGCCGCCGGCCAGGACCTGGGCGACGTGGGCGGCGTCGAGCGCCGCCACCGCGGCGGCGACCTGGGGCATGTTCTTGCCGAAGCGGGGCCCCAGGGTGCGGTAGTTGGGCTTCGCCGAGTAAGTGACCAGCTCGGCCTCGTCGGTGACGAAGTCGAGCTCCTTGACGTTGAGCTCGGCGGTGACCAGGTCCGCCCGCGCTTCGATCGCCTCGCGCTCGGCGTCGTTGGCGACGATCACGGCGCGGCGCAGCGGCTGGCGCACCTTCGCCTTCGCCTGGGCGCGGGCGGCGCGACCGAGCTCGACCGTCAGCCGGACCGCCTCCATCCCGGCCTCCAGATCGGGGTCGGCGAGCGCGGCGTCGTAGGTGGGGAAGTCGCGCAGGTGGACGGAATCCTGCAGGTCGCCGGGCTGGCCGAGCGCACCGCCGGCGAGGTTGACGTGGATCTCGTCGGCCAGGAATGGCACGAAGGGCGCCAGCATCGCCACGGTCTCCAGCAGACAGTGGCGCAGGGTCGCGAAGGCGGCGCGGTCTCCTTCCCAGAAGCGCCGGCGCGAGAGCCGCACGTACCAGTTGGAGAGCTCCTCGACGTACTCGGCGATCGCCTTCCCGGCGGTGGTGCAATCGAAGTCGTCCATCCGCTCGCGCACCGTCTGGACCGTCGCCTGGAGGCGGGACAGCGCCCACCGATCCAGGTCCGTGGCGGGCTCCGGCGGCCCGCGGAAGTCGAGCGGGCCGAGGTCGTCGGCGTTCGCGTAGAGGACCCAGAACGAGTAGGTGTTCCAGAGGGTGAGCAGGAACTGGCGGACCGCCTCGCCGACCGTCTCGACCGAGAAGCGGTAGCCGGCCCAGGGCGGCTGGGTCGCCAGGTAGTACCAGCGGAAGGCGTCGGCGCCGTGGGTGGCGATCACTTCCCAGGGGTCGACGACGTTGCCCTTGCTCTTCGACATCTTCTGGCCCTCGGGGTCGAGGATCAGGCCGAGGCAGACGCAGTTGCGGAAGCTCGACTCGCCGAACAGCAGGGTCGACTCGGCGAGCAGCGTGTAGAACCAGCCGCGGGTCTGGTCCTGGGCCTCGCAGATGTAGTCGGCCGGGAAGCGCTCGGCGAACAGCTCCTGGTTCTCGAACGGGTAGTGGAACTGCGCGAACGGCATCGCGCCGCTGTCGTACCAGGTGTCGATAACCGATTCGACCCGGCGCATCTCGCCGCCGCACTGCTCGCAGGGGACGACGACCTCGTCGATATAGGGCCGGTGCAGGTCCTCGGGGACCTCGGCGCCGGAGCGCTCGCGCAGCTCGGCGACCGAGCCGGCGCAGAAGCGGCCGTCGCACTCGTGGTCGGTGCAGTTCCAGACCGGCAGCGGCGTGCCCCAGTAACGGTCGCGGGAGAGCGCCCAGTCGACGTTGTTCTCCAGCCATTTGCCGAAGCGGCCGTGCTTGACGTGCTCGGGGCGCCAGCCGATCGTCTCGTTGTTGGCGAGCAGCTGGTCCTTGACCTCGGAGGTGGCGATGTACCAGCTCGAGGTCGCGTAGTAGAGGAGCGGGGTGCCGCAGCGCCAGCAGTGCGGGTAGGAGTGCTCGTAGACCTGCTCGCGGAACAGCAGGCCGCGGCGCTCGAGGTCGGCGATCAGCTCGCGGGTCACCTCCGGGTCCTTGACGAAGCGGTCGGCGAAGCCGGCGACGCGGCCGTCGAAGTGGCCGTTCGGGGCGACCGGGTTGTAGAGGGTCTCCTGCCGGGTCGGGTCGAAGATCCCGCTGGCGGCGGCGGCCGCGTAGTCGTCCTCGCCGAAGGCGGGGGCGATGTGGACGAGGCCGGTGCCGTCCTCGGTGGTGACGAACTCGCCGGCGAGGACGCGGAAGGAGGGCGAGCCCTCGAGGCCGGCGGGGCCGCCGTCGGTGAGCTCGAAGACCGGCCCCGCGTAGCGACGGCCGACCAAGTCGGAGCCGGCGAGGCGGTCGCCGACGATCTCGGTCCCCTCCCCCAGCACCTTCTCGACCAGCGGCTCGGCCAGGATCAGGATCTCGTCATCGACCTTGGCGCGGACGTAGGAGACGTCAGGGGCGACGGCGACGGCGACGTTGCCGGGCAGGGTCCAGGGGGTCGTCGTCCAGACCAGCAGCGACTCGCCGCTGGGGGCGCCGTCCTCGCCGAGCAACGGGAAGCGCACGTATATAGAGGGGTCCTCGACGTCTTTGTAGCCCTGCGCGACCTCGTGCGAGGAGAGCGGGGTGCCGTCGCGCGGGCAGTAGGGGACGACCTTGTGGCCCTCGTAGAGGCGGCCGTCGTCCCAGAGCTTGCGCAGCGACCACCAGACCGACTCGATGTAGTCGTCCTCGAGGGTGACGTAGGGGTCGTCGAGGTCGATCCAGAAGCCGATCCGCTCGGTCAGCTTGTTCCAGTCCTCGACGTACTCGAAGACCGACTCGCGGCAGCGGCGGTTGAACTCGGCGATCCCGAACTCCTCGATCTCCTGCTTGGAGGAGATGCCGAGCTGTTTTTCGACCTCGAGCTCGACCGGCAGGCCGTGGCAGTCCCAGCCCGCCTTGCGCGGCACCCGGTAGCCGCACATCGTGCGGTAGCGCGGGTAGACGTCCTTGAAGACGCGCGAGAGCACGTGGTGGGAGCCGGGGCGGCCGTTGGCGGTCGGCGGACCCTCGTAGAAGCTCCAGACCTCGGCGTCGGCGCGGTTGGCGAGCGAGCGCTCGAAGACGTCGGTGTCGCTCCAGCGCTGCAGGACCCGCTCCTCGAGGGCGGGGAAGGACTGCTTCGGGTCGACGGGATCGAAGCCGGGCACGACGGCCGATTGTAAGAAGGAGCGGGTTCCGGGCGCGGGCGGCGGCGCTCAGCGGGAAAGGGCGGTCACCAGACGAGGATGAACTCTTCGGGGTTCTCCGGGTTCGCGTAGGCGGGCAGGACGAGCCCGGACTCCATCTGGTTGGCGGTGAAGACCGGCATCACTTCGCGGCGCTTCACCTCGCGCACGCCGACCCCGGGGATGTCGAGTTCGAGCTTCAACTTCATCAGCGGCATGTCGTTGACGGTCGCGTTGCTGCCGGCGTCGAGGACGGTCGCCGTGCCTTTGATCCCGTTCTTGAAGATCCAGTCGTCGTGGGCCGCCTTCCTGTTCGAGCGCAGCGCGAACCAGACCAGGCCCATCGCGACCAGGAACCAGATGAACCCGGTCGAGGCGACGATCAGCGCCGTCTCGGCGTCGGCACCGAGCAGGGCGGGGACGACGCAGAGGGCGAGGCCGGCGATCCCGAAGAAGCCGATCAGGAAGATCCCGGTGCGGTTGATCTGCATCTACTCGTCACACTCCGCGGCGATTCGGGCCGCGACCTTGGCGGTCGCCTCGCAGAGGGCGGCGATCCCCTCCGGGCCGGGGTCGTCCTCCTCGACGCTGCCGAGCAGGGCGCCGTAGGCGAGCTCGAAGGAGAAGTCGGCGGGCTCGACGTGGGCGAGGTAGTCGACGAAGGCCGGCGAGAACAGCTGGCGCATCCAGATCGGGTCCTGGTAGGGACCGGTGCTGATCGTGTACCGCTCGTTCAGCTCGGTGCTCTCGGTCCAGAGCTTCGAGTAGCGCGCGCCGAAGCCGTAGAACTCGTCGTCGCGGGTGCTGCGGCCCTGGCGGATGCAGAAGAGGCGGGGCACGAACTGGGTCGAGTTCGGCACCTGGGCGAGGGCGACGTTGAAGCGGAAGGTCTTGTTGCGCTTGTAGGCGAGGTGGCCGACGACGCCCTCGACCTCGCCCGCGAACAGGCCGCGGGCGGCTGGCGCGAGCTGGCCGCCGCTGGTCGACTCCACCAGCAGCGGGGTGAGCAGGCCGACGTCGACAGCGGGCAGCAGCTGGAGCCGGCGCTCGGCGGCGAAAGCGGAGAAGCTGGCGTCGAGGTCGGCCAAGGCCCCGGCAGCCTACCCGGGGCTAACCTCGACACGGAACCGTGGCGGGGTCTCGGGTAGGCTGCGCCGGTGCCGCGCTACGACCTGAACGGGAAAGTCGCGCTCGTCACCGGTGCCGCCCGCGGGATCGGCTTCGAGACGGCGCGACAGCTGCACCTGCGCGGCGCCTCGGTCGCGGTGCTCGACCTCGACGCCGACCAGGCCGGCGACGCCGCCGAGCGGATCGGCGAACGCACCATGGGCCTCGCCGCCGACGTCACCGACCACGGCGCGATGCAGGCCTCGGTCGCCGCGGTGGTCGAGCGCTTCGGCGGCCTCGACGTGGCGATGGCCAACGCCGGCATCGCCCAGAAAGAAGTGGCGACCGTGCGCGGGATCTCGACCGAGGACTGGGAGCGCGTCTTCGAGGTCGACCTGCTCGGCGTCTGGCGCACGGTGCGGGCGGCGCTGCCCCAGGTGGTCGAGCGCCAGGGCCAGATCGTCGTCGTCGGCTCCGTCTACTCGTTCGCCAACGGCGTCTTCAACAGCCCCTACGCGGTCGCCAAGGCCGGCGTCGAGGAGCTCGGCCGCTCGCTGCG
This sequence comes from Solirubrobacterales bacterium, assembly GCA_033856455.1. Taxonomy (GTDB): domain Bacteria; phylum Actinomycetota; class Thermoleophilia; order Solirubrobacterales; family 70-9; genus VAYN01. The sequence goes on from JAWVEZ010000034.1 coordinate 7,440, forward strand.
CGCCGAGCTGACGCCGCTCGGCGCCAGCGCCAGCGTCGCCTACTTCGGCTGGGTCGACACCGATCTCGTCAAGGACGGCTTCGACCGCCCCCACTCCGAGCGCATCCTCGCCAACTCGCCCGACTGGCTGCTGAAGCGGATCCAGCCCGACGAAGCCGGGGCCGCCGTGGTCCGCGGCATCGAGGAACGCGCCCCCCGGATCTTCGCCCCGAAGTGGTGGCGCTACGTCTCCGCCTTCCGCGGCCTGATCAACCCCCTGCTCGACCGCCGCTTCGACACCGACAGGCAGATGATCGAGACCGTCCGCATGATCGAGGCGGAGGCCGATGCCCAGGGCGCCGCGGCTGTGGCTGCGGTCAAGCCCTAGGTGCGAACGCACCTACTTGCTGAACACGAACTTCTGCAGCAGCGCAGCGATGATCAAGGCCTGAACGGCCAATGCAACCTCCAAGAGGCGCCCCCTTTAGGCAAATGGTGTTGCGCCGTCCATCTTTCCCACTGCACTGCCCTGTTGGCGCGGTAACACCTTATGCATACCCAAACTGGCCTGTCAAAGGCTAAATACGGGAGACAATTTCACCAACCCAAAAAAGCGCTTTTTGCAGGCAAAAAATGGACAAGAGTATTCCACCTACCTGAACTATTGAACTAAAAACACACTGTCCTTGAAGACTTTTTTTAGTCTACGTGCGACTTCAACCTTCACTGGAACGCCGCTCGTGGACCGCGCGCTGGACGTGGTCGTAGAGGGTCTCCGGTGCGATGTCGGCTTCGTTTGGCCACTCGATGGTGGTGCCGAACTCTTCGATCCTCAGCTTGCGGAAATACTCGATGTCCCGCAAAGGCTCGAAGACTTCACCGCGGCCCACCAGATAGCTGAGGTCTACGTCGGCCGCGAGACCGTCCGCGAATTCGAGGTGGACCGTGTAGCCGTCGAGCGGGACGGCTTCGATCAGTTTTGGGGGTAGAACGACGAGAACCATGGAATGGATTGTAGACAACTCATTTCAGTGGATCAATCGGCGACAGCACGCCGTCGCCGCGGGCGTGGTCCCAGTTGGCGAGCAGATCCGCCTGCCGCGCCCGAGCCCAGGTTGGCGATGTCGAACGAGGCGTGATGCTCGCCATAGAAGGCATGAAAGTGAGGGCGACCGGGATGGAAGGACTCGTTGAAGTACATCCTTATCGTGATCCCGTGGAAGTGACTGATGCGCGGCACCCACGCCTAAGAGCGCCGGGCCGAAAACTCTCCCCGCGCATCTATGCCCGCGTAAGCCGCTCCAGCAGGATCAAGACCGACTCGTAGGGCTCGCCGGTGGCGCGGGTGAGGCCGATCTCGCAGGTGCGGTTGCTGGAGAGGTGGGCGTCGAAGCGGCGGCCGTCGCGTTCGGCGGCGGCCAGCTCTTCGGCCTGGGGGCGGGTGGCGGACTCGGTCAGCTCGGGGTGGGAGATGCCGCGGTCGCCGGCGAAGCCGCAGCAGTGGGCGGAGGGGGCGACGAAGACGTCGTCGGCGAGGGTCTCGGCGAGGTGGCGGATCTTCGGGCTGAGGCCCATGCGGCGGGTCGCGCAGGTCGGGTGCACGGTCGCGGCGGCGACCTTCTCCCCCACCTCCAGCCAGGGCAGGAGGTGGTCGTGGGCCCAGGCGACCGAGTCGATGATCGCCAGCCTGGCGAGGCGCTCGGCGTTCTCCTCGCCGAGCACGCCGGCGCCGGGTTCGGCGACGGCGTTGGTGCAGGAGGCGGCGTCGATCACGATCGGCAGCGCTCCCTCCCCGCTCCACTTCCACAGCCGCTCGACCATCTCGTTGGCCTTGTAGCGATGCGCCTCGGTGAAGCCCTTCGAGCTCCAGGGCAGCCCGCAGCAGCTGCCCTCGAGGTCGGGTGGGATCCAGACCGGGAGGCCGGCACGGGAGGAGACCTCGACCAGGGCCCCGGCAGGGGAGCCGGCGAAGATCCGGTTGGTGCAGGAGGGCACGTAGACGGCGGCGGCGCCGGAGTGGATCGTCGCCGGCAGCTTCGCGGTCCCCGCCTTCGGCAGGGCGCGGCCGCGCTTGGTCCGCCGCGCCAGCGGGCCGCCGAGCCGCAGCCCGAGCCGCGAGGCGCCTTCGACCAGGTTCCAGCGCCGCGCTTTCGCCAGCTCCAGCCGTTCGGCCCCGGGCGGGTGGCCCGCGGCGCGCAGCTGCTTGACCAGCGCCCCGGTGTCGATCCCGACCGGGCAGGCGACCTGGCAGGAGCCGTCGGCGGCGCAGGTCTCCAGGCCCTCGTACTCGTATTCCTTCTCCAGCGCCTGCCAGACCGGCGAGCCGACCGGCTGGCGCGCCATCTCGCGGCGCAGCACGATCCGCTGGCGCGGCGTCGTGGTCAGGTCGCGGCTCGGGCAGACCGGCTCGCAGAAGCCGCACTCGACGCAGGACGTGGCCGACTCCTCGATCGCCGGCGTCGTCTTCAGGTTGCGCAGGTGGGCGCCGGGGTCGCGGTTGAGGACCACGCCCGGGGCGAGCACGCCGTCCGGATCGGCGAGCCGCTTGACGCGCCACATCAGCTCGGTCGCCTTCTCCCCCCACTCGCGCTCTACATAAGGAGCCATGTTGACGCCGGTCCCGTGCTCGGCCTTCAGCGAGCCGTCGTACTTGCCGACGATCAGCTCGACCAGCTTGCCCATGAACGCCTCGTAGCGCTCGAGGTCCTCCTGTTTGGCGAAGTCCGGGGTCAGCATGAAGTGGAGGTTGCCGGCGGAGGCATGGCCGGCGACGCCGGGCAGGAAGCCGTGCTCGCCGAGCAGCGCCTGCAGGTCGCGGGCGCCTTCGGCGATCCGCTGCGGCGGCACGCAGACGTCCTCGACGATCAGCGCCGTGCCCGCCAGGCGCAGCTTGCCGATCAGCCCGTGCAGGCCCTCGCGGACCCGCCAGGCGAGCTCGATCTCCTCCGGCTCGCGGGTGAACCCGATCGGGCGGATCGTCTCGTGGGCGCTGAGGATCTGTTCGGCGCGGGTGACCTGCTCGGCCAGCTCGGCCTCCTCGGCGCCGCCGAACTCGACCAGCAGCACCGCCGACTCGGGCGGCAGCTCCTTCCACTCCTGCGGCGCCCCGACCATGTTCCAGGCGGCGGTGATCAGGGCCGGCGCGACCATCAACTCGACCGCGGTCGCCCCCGACTCGACGAACTCGTTGACCGGGGCGATCGCCGCGTCGATGCTGGGGAAGTGGATCCAGGCGGTCGTCGTCACCGCCGGCAGCGGCACGGTCTCGAACTCGGCCGCGGCGACGAAGGCCAGCGTCCCCTCGGAGCCGACCAGGAGCCGGCGGAAGATCTCCAGCGGCTGCTCGGCGTCGAGGAAGGCGCAGAGCCGGTACCCCATCGTGTTCTTGATCTCGAACTTGCGGCGGATCCGCGCGCTCAGCTCGGGGTCGGCGCGGATCTCGTCGCGGATCGCCTCGAGGCCGGCCACCAGCTCCGGCTCCGCCGCGGCGAAGCGCTCGGCGGCGCCGGGCGCGGCGGTGTCGATCAGCGTCCCCGAGGGCAGCACGAAGGTCAGCTGGCGCACGGTCGAGTAGGAGTCCCTGGTCACCCCGCAGCGCATCCCGCCGGAGTTGTTGGCGATCACCCCGCCGACCGTGCAGACGTCGGTGCTGGCCGGGTCCGGGCCGAGTTTGGTCCCGTAGGGGGCGAGGACGCGGTTGGCGTGGCCGAGGATCGTGCCCGGCTTGACCCGGGCGCGGGCGCCGTCGTCGAGCACCGCGACGCCGCCGAAGTGGCGGCGCACGTCGACCAGGATGCCGTCGCCCTGACCCTGGCCGTTGAGGCTGGTGCCGCCGGAGCGGAAGGTGACCGGGATCTCCTTTTCGCGGCCGAAGGCCAGTACCTTGGCGACGTCCTCGGCATCGCGGGCCATCACCACGGCCCGCGGGAAGAGCCGGTAGGGGCTGGCGTCGGAGGCGTAGCGGACGAGGTCGCCGGGGCGGGACAGCACCCGCTCGGCGCCGAGCAGAGCTTCGAGTTCGCCGCGCAGCGGCTGGGCGACGCCGGCGGCGAGCTCGTCCGGGGCGCGGTCGGGAGCCGGCGCCGGTGCGGTCGCGACGCCCTCCGTCACTTGTCCCCCCTCGGCGGTGGAAAAGACACGGATCGCTCCGACCCGAACATGCCTAGAAGAGTGACATGCCCTGCTCGACCGGGACTTCGACCAGCTCCGGGCGAGAGGAGGCGAGTGCGGTCTGCAGGGCGGCGGCGACTTCGTCGCGGTCGCGGGCGCGGTGGGCGCTGACGCCGTAGCCCTCGGCGACGGCGGCGACGTCGAGCGCGGGCAGGTCGAGGCCGGGCGCGCCGGTCACCTGCTCGACTTCGGCGAACCACTTGAGGATCGCGTACTCGGCGTTGCGCAGGACCAGGAAGGTGACCGGGGCCTTGTAGGCGACGGCGCTCCAGAAGGCGGTGATCGCGTACTGGGCCGAGCCCTCGCCTAACACGCAGACGACCGGGCGGTCCGGCTCAGCCAGCTGGACGCCGACCGAGGCCGCGAGGCCGAAGCCGAGCCCGCCGCCGGCGCTGAAGTAGTAGCTGCCGGGGCGCGAGAGGCGCAGCTGGTTGCGCAGGGCGAGGGTGCTGGAGGGGGACTCGAGGACGACGATGGCGTCCTCGGGCAGGACCTCGCGCAGGGCGCTGTGCACGGTCGAGGAGTTGAGTGGGTCGGTGGCGGGGATTTCTCCCGGCCCCTGGTTGGGCTCCGGCACTGGCCGGCCCGACTCGGCCGGCAGCTCGGCCAGCAGCGCCTCCAGGGTGAGCCCGACGTCGGCGACGATCGCGTCGCCCATCGGCGCCCGCACCGCCTCGTCCGGGTCGCTGGTGATCGCGACCAGCTTCGCCCCCTCCGGCAGCAGCGGCCCCGGGATGTAGGGGTAGTAGGGGAAGACGGAGCTGCCGAGCACGAGGATGAAGTCGTGGCCCTCGAGCGTCTGCCCGACCGGGCCGATCGCCGGCGGCAGGACGCCGCGGTAGTTCGGGTGGTTCTCCGGGAAGCCGAGGCGGACGCCGCCGGTCGCCGGCGAGGCCCAGACCGGCAGGTGCTGGCGCTCGGCCAGCTGGACCGCCAGCTCCCAGGCGCCGCTGGTGTCGACGTCGGGGCCGGCGACGAGGACCGGGTTGGCGGCGCCGTCGAGGGCGGCGGCGAGGGCGCGGACCGCCTCCGGGTCAGCGGTCGCGCGGCCGCTGACCCTGCGCTCGATCGCGGCCCGGGCGGCGGGCTCGTCGACCTCGGCGTCCCAGTCGTCCATCGGGATCGAGACGAATACGGGACCGCGCGGGGCGAGCCCCGCCAGGTGGGCGCCGTGGGCGAGAGCCAGCGGCACGTCCTCGGCCCGCGGCGGCTCGAAGGACCACTTGACGTAGGGGTGCGGGACGCGGGTCGCGTCGCGGTTGGTCAGGTTGGCCTGCAGGGTGATCTGGGCGCGGGCCTGCTGGCCGGCGGTGACCAGCAGCGGCGAGTGGTTGGCCTGGGCGTTGAAGATCGCCCCCATCGCGTTGCCGACCCCGGGCGCGGTGTGCAGGTTGACGACGGTCGTCTTGCCCGAAGCCTGGGCGAAGCCGTCGGCCATCCCGACCACGACCGCCTCCTGCAGACCGAGCACGTAGTCGAAGTCCGGCGGGTACTCCTTCAGCATCGGCAGCTCGGTCGAGCCCGGGTTGCCGAACATCGTCGTCATCCCATGGGCGCGAAACAGATCGAACGCCGCGTCTCTCACCGAAGTCATCGGGTCAGCCTATCCGTACCGGGAGAACGATTGATCATTCGCGCTTTTCGCCACTACCCGGGCAAATTTCTCGATCCTCATGCGGAATTCAAGCCGGCTACCGGGCTGCCGATAGCCAGGGGGTGAGGAACTTCGCCGCCACCGCCCTGGTCGCCGTCCTCTGCCTCTGCGCGGGCAGCGCCGTCGCCGGCGCCGCCGAACCGCCGCCGGCCGAAACCCGGCTGGTCTACGGGCCGAGCAAGATCGTCCCGCTGCCGGAAACGATCCCGCACGAAGACGGCGACATGGTCGACGCGCGGCTGCTCCCCGACCTGCGCTGGATCGCCCAGCGCTACCCGATCTACGTCACCGACGGCTACTCGGGCCCGCTCCCGGGCGGTGGCTGGGCGGGCTGCCACGGCTGTCACACCGCCGGCTCCGACCACTACAACGGCCTCGCGGTGGACATCGTGCCGCTGGTCCCGAGCTCCCGCTGCGACGCCAAATGGACCGGGATCAGCCGCCTCGCCCGCTGGGCCGAGCCGGTCCAGAACAAACCGGTGCTGCCGTTCCGCTGGGTCGGCTACGACGGCGACGCCGGCCACGGCTGCGGCCACCACCTCCACCTCTCCTGGAACCATGCCACGGCGAAACGCTACGCGCTCGCCCAGTGGGTCGAAACCTTCCCCGCCCCCGGCCTCGAAACCGGCAACGCCCCGCGGACCAAAAAGGTGAAGAAGACGCCGAAGGCGCCGGCCGGCCCGAGCGGCGGCATCTCCCAGTACAAGACCGGCGGCATCGGCGCCGGCGACTGAGCTTTCGGCCCCTCCTAAGATGCGGGTGATGCGTGCCCGTGGACTGATCGTGATCGCCTGCCTGGCCCTGCTCGGCGTGGCCGGTTGCGGCGAGGGGCGCGACACGGAGACGCCGGTCGCCTGCCTGGAAGGGACGAATGCCTACGAACAGGCGCTGAGCAGGGCGCCGGGAGCGGTCGGGCTCGACGGCTCGACCCCGATCGAGAACTGCCTGGCCGAGAACCAGAGCGGCGGCGACCTGACCGCGGTCGGCGAAGCGATGATCGAGACCGCGACCGCGCTCAACGCCGAGGCGCGGCGCGACCCCGGCGGCCAGGCGACGCTCGAGCTCGGCTACCTGGTCGGGGCCGCCGAACGCGGCGCCGCCAAGACCGAAGGCATCCACGCCGACCTGATCCGCCGGCTCGTCGTCGCGGCGCGCTTCGCGCCCGGCGACCAACCCCTCTCCCCCGCCTTCCTGGCGACCTACAAGGAAGGTTTCGACGCCGGGCGCGACGGCGGCTGGCTGCCGGACTCCTAGCCAGGCGGTCCGGGGGCGCCGGACCAAGCGGGGCAAGGACGCAGGGGGGCCGAATAGCAGCGCTATTTGGCCGACCGAGGACACCGCCCCGCGCAGCGTCCGCCGCCCCCGGGGAGGGCCCGCAGCAGGCGCTCGGCGCGGCGGGCGGAATCGCTCGGGGCGCTGGCGCGGATCTCGGCGAGCACGGCGCGGGCGACCTGGTGGGCGCAGCGGGCGCGGACCTCGCCGGGCCGCGGCCGGCCGGCGATCGAGGATGGGCCGACCAGCGCCATCTGCTCCTCGCCGCGGACCACCGTCCAGGGCTGGCCCTCGCAGACGGCGACGAAGCTGGCGACTCCGGCGCGACGGGCCAGCTCGTGGCCGATCACGGCGATCTGCCAGGGATGGGCGCTGCGGTGCACCAGCGCGTGGTCGATCAGCAGCGCCCGGTGGTGGCTGCGGTCGGGGCTGAGGCAGAGGCCGTTGGTCAGCTGGTCGGCGAGCGCGTGCGCCTGTTCCCGCACGTCGAGCTCGCCGATCCCGAACAGCGGCAGCGAGGCCGAGTCGAGCAGGGCGCCCGGCGAGGAGACCGCGGTCACCGAGAAGCTCGCGGCCAGCGCCGCCTGCGCCTGATCGTGCTGCAGCCCCGGGGTGCGCAGCAGGCGCGCCGCCGAGCTCTCCCTCAATTTGGCGCCCATCGTCGCGCCTCCCGCCTACGGAGTGACCGGTCGCGCCTCGCGCCCGAGCTCGGCGCGCGCTTTCTGGGCCAGCTTGACGGTCGCTTTGCGCAACCCCGCCGGCTCCTCGATCGGCTCTTCGTAGTCGACCCGCACCGGCCTCTCGCCCGCCGGCGTGCTCGCCACCAGGTCGAGCCCGGTGCGGTCGGCATCGAGGCAGCGGGCGGCCGTCGCCTCCGGGCAGCCGCCCAGCGCCTGCGCCATCTCCAGCAGCGCGTCGGCGTGGTCGTCGTTGAGGTGCTCGATCGCGCGCGCTGCTCCCGCGCTGACCGGATCGTCTGGCTTCATCTGCGTTCCTTCCTATCGTCTTGCGTAGCGTTCGATCACCAGCTGCTCGGCGACCGGCATCGCGATCTCCGAGCGCTCGGGCGCGCGCAGGACTTTGCCGGCCAGCACCTCGTGGTCGGCGACCAGCCAGGCCGGGGTCAGGCCGAGGTCCTCGGTCGCTTCGCGGGCGACGTCGCGGACCGGCGCGTCGGGCGCGATCCTGATCCAGGATCCGTCGGCGACCAGCGCCGAGGGGATGTCGAGCTTTTTTTCGTCGACCTGGATGTGGCCGTGGCTGACGAACTGGCGCGCCTGGCGCCGGGTCGCCGCGAGGCCGAGCCGGAAGACGACGTTGTCGAGCCGCCGCTCCAGCATCTGCAGCAGCGCCTCGCCGGAGGTCGTCTCGCGGTTGCGCCGGGCTCTGTCGACCAGCCGCCGCATCTGCTTCTCGCGGATCCCGTAGGCGATCTTCAGTTTCTGCGCCTCGCGCAGCTGCTGGCCGTAGACGCTCGGCGCTCGCCGGCGGGCGGCGCCGTGCTGGCCGGGCGGCTGGGCGCCGCGGCGCTCCAGCGAGGTCTTGCCGCGCAGCTGGCGTTTGCCCTTGAGGTCGAGCGAGACGCCCTCGCGACGCTCCAGCTTCTCCACAGGTCCGATGTACCGTCCCATTCTTAGGGCACCCTAATACATATTCGCCGATCGCGCGGAGCGGCGCCCGAAAGCGCATAGGAATAGGGTCCATGACCCCCAAAACGAACTTCTGGAGGCATCCTTGACCGAGCAGCTCTGGGGTGGCGAGACCACCAAGGCAGTCGACAACTTTCCCGTCTCCGGCCAGCCCGTGCCGGTTCCCGTCGTGCGCTGGCTGGGCCGGATCAAGGGCGCGGCGGCGGAGGCCAACGGGGCCCTCGGCAAGCTCGACGGCGACCTCGCCGAGCGGATCTCCGAGGCCGGCGCGGCGATCGCCGCCGGCGAGCACGACGACCAGTTCCCGGTCGACGTCTTCCAGACCGGCTCCGGCACCTCCTCGAACATGAACGCGAACGAGGTGATCGCCAACCTGGCCGGCGACGGCGCCCACGCCAACGACCACGTGAACATGGGCCAGTCCTCCAACGACGTCTTCCCCTCCGCCGTGCACCTGGCGGCGCTGGACGAGGTCAGCCACGACCTGCTGCCGGCGATGGGCGCCCTGCAGTCGGGCCTGGAGGCGAAGGCGACCGAGTTCGCCGACGTCGTCAAGGCCGGCCGCACCCACCTGATGGACGCGGTCCCGGTCACCCTCGGCCAGGAGTTCGGCGGCTACGCGGCGCAGGTGCGGCTGGGGATCCAGCGGGTCGAGGCGACGCTGCGCCGGGTCGGCCAGATCCCGCTCGGCGGCACCGCCACCGGGACCGGGCTCAACACCCACCCGGAGTTCGCCGCCAAGGTGCGCGAGAAGCTGGCCAAGGACACCGGGCTGGCGATCTCCGAGCCGCTCGACCCGTTCGAGGCGCAGGGCAACCGCGACTCGCTGGTCGAGCTCTCGGGCGCGCTCAAGGTCTACGCCGTCTCGCTGAACAAGATCGCCAACGACCTGGCGCTGATGGGGTCGGGACCGCGGGCCGGGCTCGCCGAGCTGCGCCTGCCGGAGCTGCAGAAGGGCTCCTCGATCATGCCGGGCAAGGTCAACCCGGTGATCCCCGAGGTCGTGATCCAGGTCGCCGCCCAGGTGATCGGCAACGACGCGGCGATCACGATCGCCGGCTCCCAGGGCCAGTTCGAGCTCAACGTGCGGGTGCCGCTGATCGCCCGCAACCTGCTCGACTCGATCAAGCTGCTGGCCTCGGCCTCGCGCCTGCTCAACGACAAGTGCATCAATGGCCTCGAGGCGAACGAGGAGATGACCGAGCGCCACGCCGAGTCGACCCTGGCGACGGCGACCGCGCTCAACCCCCACATCGGCTACGACAAGGCGGCCGAGATCGTCAAGACGGCGGCCGACTCGGGGCGGATGCTGCGCGAGGTCGCGCTCGAGCTCGGCGTCGACGAGGCCACCCTGGACGAGGCCCTCGACCACCGCAAGATGGCCCGGCCGCACGACTGAGCACTCGTGCCTTTGCCTTTGGTCGCCCACAGGGCGACCAAAGGCAAACGGTCGCCGGACGGGTCACCCCCGTTCACTCAGGCCCACCCACTATTCAACGAGCGTCGTGTAGTTGGAAACTCTCTATCGTGATCGCCTGTGGGAGAACTTGACCTGAAGTTCCTGTTCGCGGCCGGCGGACCCACCGAAACCAGCCGCGCCCACGACTCCGCCCCTGAGCACACCATGTGGCTGGCGAGGCGCAGGGGCCGCTGAAATCCCTGGTCCTGGTCTGCGTCCCGACCGTCACCCTGTGGTTGGCGACGGCCGCCTATGCCTGGATGCGTACTCCCGCACGCAGGGGCGCCGCGATCCGGCGCTGGAAAGACCGCCGGGCGCCCCTCTTGAACCGTCGCACCGAGGACGATGTCGTCGACCTCTCGCGCCGCGCCGCCGCCTACTGGATCGGCCAGCGGGTCGGAGCAGCGGTACGCGCGATCGCATATCTGACCCTCGTCACCGCCGCGGTCACCCAAGCCGACCTGATCATCGCCGTGCTCGCCCTGATCGCCGCGATCTGGACCCTCGGCCAGTGGCAGAAGGTCGCGAACCTCGGCTTCTTCCAGGTGGCAGCCGACCACTTCGCCGGCTTCAGCCTGGCGGCGATGCGGTATCTGTTCCCGGGGCACCGCCGAGGAGTGGTGCGCTACCTGGTGAAGGCCGGTCCGGGCCTGTTGCTGACGATCGCCGGGATGGTGTCGATTCTCGGAGCCGGCGTCCCGCTGGCAGCCGGAAGCGGCACCCTGGCGCTCGGGATCCCCGGCCTCTACTCGCAACCCACTTCCCTCCCCTACTGGGCGGTCAGCGCGATCGGCTTCGCCATCGGCCTCACTCTCTATGTCGCGGGCACCAGGGCCGAACGGTCGACGAAACGGCGTCTGATGAGACGCGAGACGAAGCCTTCGCGCTGGCGCCCGAAGGGGCAGCAGATGGTCTTCCTGCGACCCTTCGGCAGTGAGGAACTGCGGGTCTCCGCGCACGCGGGGCCACGCCGTGACGGGATCGGGATGCTGATGCCGCGACGCACCGAGTTCCTCGAGGACGTGCTCACCTGGCTGCTCTGGTCGCGCGGCGAGGTGGTCGCGGTCGCCAGGCCGGGAGCCGGGCGCCTGCGGACGGTCGGCGCCGCCCACCACGGGGTGAAGGCAGGCAGGGACTGGACCGAGGCGGTTGGCGACCTGCTGAGGAGGGCGACCGGGATCGTCATGGTTCCGGGCACCAGCCCCGGCGTCGCCTGGGAGTTCGAGCAGGTCCGGGCCAACCCCGGCTACGCCCGCAAGGCCCTGGTCGTCAACCCCGAGCCCGCTGAACCGAGGCCGTTCCTCGCTCTGGTCGGCGGCTCCGGCAGGCAGGAAGCGACGCTGCGCGAGCGGGGGCTCCTTCCGGTCGCGGCGATCCTGCGCACCGGCGGTCCGCCCAAGCTGCTCTGCGCCCCTCTCGCCGAAGACATCGATTTCGAAGTCGCCGTCGAGTGGTTCCTCACGAAGGAGCTGCCGGACCCGCCGGGGACCGGACGCCTGGCCACGCTGGCCAAGCGCCTGCTGAAGGCAGCGGGGAGCTCCGGCTCCTAACGGGGGTCCTCGATCAGCAGCTCGACGTTCCGGTCGGCGGGGGTTCCCTCGCCTGCCGGGGCGCCGGACTGCAGGTCGTTCATCGACAAGGTGCGACCGAGCGCGGCGAGATCGTTGAGGTCCATCGCCGCGGCCGGCGTTCCGGGTGCCGGCGCCGCCGACTGGCCGACGTGGTCGAGGATCGTGCCGAAGATCGAGAGCGTCCCGTCGTGGTTGTCGAAGATCTCCAGCAGGCGGCTCTGCTGCGGCCAGTCCGCCTCGGCGGCGACCCGGATCGACCAGAAACCGCCGGGCCCGCCCGGGTTCGGGAAGGCGTCGACGACGTTGTCGTGCGAGTGGCCGGCGACCCAGGCGATCGCGTTGGGGAATTCGTGCAGCAGGCCGACCATGTCTGCCTCGAGGTGGATCGGCGCGCTGAGCCGCGGGTCGAGGTCGCAGCCGGGGTTGAGGTCGTGGCCGAGCGACGGGCGGAAGACCAGGCAGGGGAGGGCGAGCTCGTCCGGCGCGTCGGCGGAGAGGCTCTCCGGCGCGTGGTGGCTGAACAGGACCACCAGCTGGTCGGCGGCGGTCGCCGCTTCGAGCTGGCCGCGCAGCCATTTGAACTGCGGGTTGTCGATGTTGCCCTCGGCGGTGAAGCTGCCGTTCGGGGTGACGATCGTCCCCGCCTCGGCGACCGTGTCGAGCGCGACGAAGCGCGTTCCGGGGGCCGGGCTCCAGGCGTAGTAGCCGGCGGCGCCTTTCGAGGCCGACTCCTGGGCGGGGTCGATCAGGTCGAAGCCATGCCCGTCGGCCTGGCTGCCGGACCTGAAGATGTCCTTGTACTGCTTCTTGGAGACGAACTGGCGCTGCGGATCGCCGGGCACGACGATCGTGTTCTGCGGCCCGGTCAGCAGCGAGCCGAGCAGGCGCGTCGGGTCGAGCAGGCCGGCCAGCAGGGCGGCGGCGTTTTCGGGGTTGGAGACCGGACCGATCGGCTTCAGGCAGCCCATCGCGACGGCCTCGAAGGCGGCGTTGGCCATCGCGTTGCCCTGGACCAGGGCGTCGTGGTTGCCGAAGGCGACATAGGAGGGGACGTCGAGGCCGGCGGCGCCGAAGCTCTCCTGGGCGCGGTCCATCAGGCCCGGGTATTTGGGCCAGGCCGAGTGCGGGCCCTGCGGGCTGTCGGGGTCGTAGAACTCCGGGTACGGGCCCTCGATGTAGTCGTCGTAGTCCTGGACGCCGGTGTATTTCGCGGCCTCGGCGGCGCCCGGGACCAGCGGTTTGGGACAGAGGGCGTTCGAGTAGGTCGCTTTGTCGACGCCGCTGTTCGGGTTCAGCGGGCCGCCCTCGAGCAGGGTCCGCACCCAGAGGGTCTCGTTGCGCTGCTGGCTGTCGGCCGAGTCGCCGGTGTCGATCGTGAAGTCCATCGACCGGCGGGCGCCGCTGCCGTCGGCGACCGGGCTGGCGCCGGTGAACTGGTTGACCTGGCGGATCATCGCGTCGGAGATCTGCGGCTCCAGCGCCTCCCAGGGCCGCCAGGCGGCGCCGAACGGGAGGCTGAGCGGAGTCGAGAGCGGGTCGATCACCTCGACCCGGGCGGGCGACTCCTCGTCGGCCAGCTGGAAGTCGGAGAGCTGGCCGAAGTAGACGAGCGAGGTGCGGTCGGCGGCGCGGGTCGCCCCGGCGGCGGCGAGGTCTTCGCGCACGGTGTAGGGCTCGCCGGGAGCGGTCTGGACGAAGCGGAACGGCGGCGCCCCGGTTGGGACCAGCCGCTGGTCGACCGTGCTGAGGCCTTCGGTGTCGGAGACGGCGCCACTGGCCGCTGCCGTCACCGTGAGCATGGCGGCCACCGCCACGCTCGCCCCAATCTTCGAAACCGCCCCCAGACGCCGCATCCCGCCCCTCCTTCACTCAAGCTTTATTCTGCTTAAAAGTGAGTAGAGGGTACACACCTCCGCGCGACGCATTGTTAAAGACCTCCACGGGTGGTCGCGCGCGGGCCGCGGTCACCCGGCAGCTCACCTGCTGGCCGGCCTCGGCGGCGGCGACGCCGTAGCTATCGCCGGTGGCCCCGGTCGGGATGCCGTCCAGCAGCCACTGGCGCTGCAGGACCGGCGTCCCGCTCCAGGTCCCGCTCGTGCATCTGAGCGGCCCGACCACCGGTCCCGGCGCTCGCCGCGGGCGCGGTGACGGCGGCGACAAGGGCAACAGGGATGCGAACGCGAGGGCGACGCGGCGAGCTGCGGGCAAGGGAATTCCTCTCCTGGACGGTTGACGCCGCCAACCTAGGTGCGCCGCCCCACCCTTCCTGTGACCAGCCCGTAACTACGTAATGACGAGGTTGTGACGACGCCCGCCGTGCCTTGTCCACCGCATACGGGTGACAAACCACGGCGCGCTCAGCCCTGCAGGGTGACGAACCGCTCCTCGGTGAGCTCGTAGACCGCGAAGGCCGGCCCCTCCCTGGTGTTGCCGGAGTCCTTGACCCCGCCGTAGGGCATCTGGTCGGCGCGGAAGGTCGGCACCTCGTTGATCAGCACGCCGCCGAACTCGAGGGTCTCGGCGGCCTTCAGACCCTTGGCGATGTCGCGCGTGAAGACCCCGGCCTGGAGGCCGAACTTCGAGTCGTTGGCCATCGCCAGCGCTTCGTCGAAGTCGGTGAAGGTGTCGATGGTCGCCACCGGCCCGAAGATCTCCTCGCACCAGACCTTGGCGTCTTTGGCGGGGTGGGCCAGCAGAGTCGGTGCCAGGCAGCGTCCCTCGTCGACCAGCTCCCCACCTGCAAGCAGTTCCGCACCTGAGGCGACGGCCTCGTCGATCCACTCCTTCACCCGGTCGCGGTCCTCCGGGGTGATCAGCGGACCGACGTCGGTCTCGGGATCCATCGGATCGCCCACCTTCAGTCCCGCCACCTTCTCACCCAGCCTGTTCTTGAACCCCTCGGCAACGGCCTCGTGCACCAAGATCCGCTGAATCGAGATGCAGCTCTGCCCCGCGTGGGAGAAGGCGTGGATCTGGGCTTTGTCGGCGGCCGCTTCCCAGTCGCCATCCTCGTTCACGATCAACGGCGCGTTCGATCCCAGCTCCAGGTTCACCTTCTTGTGCGGGACCTTGGAGCGGATGCCCCAGCCGACCTCAGCAGAGCCGGTGAAGGTGATCGCCCTGGTCAGCTCCGACTCGACGATCGCGTTGCCTACCTCTGAGCCAGGCCCGGGGATCACCGAGAGCCAGCCGTTGGGAAGTCCGGCCTCGTCGAGGATCTCGGCCAGCTTCAGGGCCGAGACCGGCGTCTGGCCCGCCGGCTTCAGGACGACCGAGTTGCCGGCGGCGATCGCCGGCCCGAGCTTGTGGGCGACGAGGTTCAGCGGGAAGTTGAAGGGGCTGATCGCTCCGACCACGCCGTAGGGGACGCGGAGCATCACCCCGAGCTTGCCTTTCCCTGCCGGGGAGGCCTCCATCGGCACGGTGCCGCCGGTCAGCTTCCTCGCCTCGGTGGCGCTGAAGGTGAGCGTATCCACGCACCGTTCCGCCTCCACCGTCGCAGTCTTGATCGGCTTCCCGGCCTCCGCCGCAATGGTCTGAGCCAGCTCCTCTACCTGCTCTCTTACGAGCTCCGCGGCACGGTCCAGCACCGCCGCCCGCTCGTACTGCGGGAAGTCAGCCGTCTCGAAGGCCTGGTGCGCGGCCTCGATCGCCCTGTCGACCAGCGCGGCATCGCCCTGGGCGACCCGCCCGACCGGCGAGCCGTCGTACGGGCTCTTCACCTCCGCCCACTCGCCCGTCTCCACCCACTCGCCCGCGGCAAGCAGCTTGTGGTCGCTCGCACTCACAGATTCAGCCTAGTGCAGGCCGCGACTCGGTCGGCCCGAATCTGTTTGTGTCCCGTAGATGCGCTCCCGCCTGCTCTCCATCCCCCTCGCCGTCGCCTGCCTGCTGACCCTGGCGCCGACGGCATCCGCCGCGGTCAGCTGGGTCGTCCACGGCCGCGGCTTCGGCCACGGGGTCGGGATGAGCGCCTACGGCGCCTACGGCTACGCGCTGCACGGCAAGAGCTACCGCTTCATCCTCGGCCACTACTACACGGGCACCACGGTCGAGCCGATCGCCAAGACGCGGATCGTCCGCGTCCTCCTCGGCACCTCCTCCGGCGACGTCGAATTCAGCGGCGCGACCAGCGCCTGCCGGACCAAACTCGACCCGGCGCGCAGCTACGAGGCGCACCGGATCGGCAACGGGGTGCGGCTGCGCAGCTCCGGCGGCAAACTGGTCGCCAAATGCGGGGCCAAGCTGCGCGCCGCCGGCGCCGGCAAAATCGCGATCGCCGGCTACGGGACCTTCCGCGGCGCGCTTGAGGCTAGCTCCTCCGGCGGCTCCCTATATGTAGTCAACGCCCTCGCCCTCGAGCAGTACGCGAAGGGCGTGATGCCGAACGAGGTGCCGCCCTCCTGGCCGACCGAGCAGCTGAAAGCGCAGGCCGTGGCGGTGCGCTCGATCGCCCTGACCAGCGACAACGGCGGCAGCGTCTTCGACGTCTACCCCGACACCCGCAGCCAGGTCTACGAGGGGCTGGAAAGCGAGTACGCCCGAACCAACGCCGCCGTCGAGGCGACCAAGGGGCAGGTGCTGACGTACAAGGGCGCGGTCGCGACCGCCTTCTACTCGGCCTGCTCGGGCGGCCACACGGAGAGCGTCGAGAACGTCTTCGGGACCGCGATCCCCTACCTGGTCGGCGTCCCCGACCCCTACGACTACTACTGCCCGCTGCACAAATGGACGCTGAACTTCAGCGGCCCGGAGATCAGCGAAAAGCTCGGCGCCTACCTCGACGGCCGCCTGCGCAAGGTCGTGATCACCAAGACCGGCGCCTCGCCGCGGATCATCGAGGCGAAGCTGGTCGGGACCGGCGGCACGACCACGGTCAGCGGCTCCGAGCTGGCCGGCGCGCTCGGCGGCTACGACACCTGGATGAAGTTCCAGAAGGTCGTCCGCTGACCAGCGGCTACTCGAGCACCGTGAACGGCAGGCTTTCGCTGGCCGCGCCGGGTGGCCGGGTCACCGCGACCTGAACAGGGCCGGCGGTGGGGAACTCGGGAACCACGACCGTGACCATCGAATCGCTCGGCGAGCCGGAGATCGTCGCCGCCAAGCCGTTGAAGGTGACGATGGAGCCGAGCTTCTCCCGGTCCTTTCTTTTCGCGTTGGCCGCCACGCCTTTCGCCTTCGCCGAGAGCAGGCGTTCGCCGTAGACCCTCACCTCCGCCCCCGGTTTGGCCGCGGGGGGCAGCACACCCAGCAGCACCGGCGGTTCCTGGTAGATGGCCTTCTTGCCGACGTAGGTGGCCGCCGAAACCCCGGTCAGCCCCAGCAGCGTCAGCGGAACCTCGGGCAGTCCGGCGGAGGGATCGGTGAAGAAGACGACGAGGAAGTAGCCGGCGGTCACCAGGTTGAAGAGCAGGTATTGGAGATCGCCGAGATCGACGCCGCCGCTGTCGTCGCTGACCAACTCCTCCTTTTTGCTCGTCGTCGTCGCTTCGCCCGCCGCTTCCGACTCCTCTTTCGACGGCTTCACGATCGTGCCGTTGTCGACCTTGGTCGCGGTGATCGCCTTGCTCGTCACCGCGC
The DNA here is from genome assembly GCA_033856455.1 of Solirubrobacterales bacterium. Lineage (GTDB taxonomy): Bacteria > Actinomycetota > Thermoleophilia > Solirubrobacterales > 70-9 > VAYN01. The sequence goes on from JAWVEZ010000034.1 coordinate 24,774, forward strand.
TGGCCAGCGGCAGACCGAGGAGGAGCAGGTAGCTCTCCGAGAAACCGTTGTCGATGAAGTCGCTGAAGCCTTCTTTGAGCTTCTCGTTCAGTTCCTCGGCCCACCCGATCTGGAGCACGCCGCCGCCGAGCAGTTCGATCAGGCCGTAGGCCCAGAGCAGCATCAGCAGCGCGAAGATCACCAGGTAGGTCCACATCGCGGCCTGGAATTTGCTGGTCGAGGCGCGTCCGTCCGCCCCCTTGATAACTCCCTTGACCCCGGGGACTTTCCAGCGCACCGCCAGCAGGGTCAGAATCGCGAGCACACCCGCGACCGCCCAGGCAGCCGCAACACCCTCGGGAGAAGCGACAGCGGCGCCGACGGTGGTTTCCATCCGCGACATCTAAGTAGAAGATCATCTAATGATCAACTACGCCCGAGTACTTAAGGAGGGCTACGGGAGAGCCAGGACCGCGTGCACAGGGTGATGGTCGGTGCCGGGCAGATCCTCGACCGAGTACTCGACGATCCCGAGGCGGCGGTCGGCGAGCACGTGGTCGATCGTCACCGGCGGCAACGGGTGGTCGAAGTCGCCGTCCGGCCAGGTCGGCTCCAGACCCTCACCGGCGACGTTGCCGGCATCGCGGTAGCCGCGGTCGAGGATCGCGCGCAGCTCCGACTGGTCGAGGGTGGCGTTGAAGTCGCCGGCCAGGACCCAGGGGTCCCCCCGCCCCGCCGTCGGCAGGCTCTCCAGCGCCGCCTCCCAGACGCCGATGTGGCCGCGGCCCGGCGGGTAGGGGTGGACGTCGACGAGGCGGACCAGGCGGCCGTCGGGGAGCTCGAGCTCGGCCCGCGGCATCCGGAACGGGAACGGGGTCGGCTCGACTTCGCCGCGGTCGCGCAGCGGCAGGTCCGCGTAGATCCCCGAGCCGGAGGCGCCGCGCTCCAGCTTCAGCAGCGCTTCCGGCAGGCGCTCGCCGAGTCCGACCCGCTCCAGCTTCGCGGCGAAGCTCGGGGTCAGCTCCTGGATCGCCAGCACGTCGGGTTCGAGGCGGTCGACCAGGGCGACCAGCTCGGCGGCGTCGGCGGTGCCGTGGTGGACGTTGGCCGAGAGCACCCCGAGCGTCTCGCGACCGGCCGCCTCGACGGTGCCGTCGCCGATCGCCCGCGGCAGGACCAGCGCGGCGAGGCAGAGCGCGGCCAACGCCCCGACCGCGGCGGCGACCCAGTTCTCCAGCGCCACCGCGACACCGGCGACCAGCAGGGCGGCGACGGCGACGTAGGGCGTGAAGGCCATCACCGTCGCCAGCGGGAAGCCGGAGTCGAGGCCGAAGAGGCGGACCAGCGCCCAGAGGGCGACCGGCCCGACCACGAACCAGACCAGCCAGTTGCGCCTCGCGCTCGCGAGGGCCGCTCCCAGGCTGGTCCGGGCGTCCGGCAAAGGGCTCAGCCGTCCCCGTAGGGCTGGATCGGGACGCCGTGGTCGGTCTCGCGCATCCCGAACTCGTAGGCGGCGCCGGCGGCGAGGCGGAGCTCGCGGGCCGGCAGGCCGGGGCGCTCGACGGTCAGCTCGAGGTCGGAGACCGAGCAGTTGATCGTCTGGTGCTCGGGGCCCTTGGGGTCGGCGTAGACCCAGCCGACGAAGTCCTTGGAGGGAGCGGAGACGCTGCCGCGGACGACGATGTCCTTGCCCGGCAGGAAGAACTCGCAGCCGCTCGGGGTCGGCCCGATCCTGGCCGAGCGGATCGCGCCGAGGCCGCCGAGCCGGTGGCGTTCGCCTTCGAGGCTGAGCATCCCGGAGGGGATCCAGGGGCTGGTCTTGGAGCCGAGCTTGACCTGGGCGGCGCCGGCGTCGAAGAAGGTGCCGGCCTCGCCCTCGAACCCGGTTCCCTCCAGCCAGACCCAGCGCTCGGCGTGCTCGGAGCCCCAGTTGTGGCCGATCATCCCCGGCCAGCCGCTGAGCTCGATCGACACGTCGTCGATTTCCAGCCGGCCCTCGAAGCGGGCGTTCGGGTAGGGGGCGACGAACTTCGTCTTCGGCAGCGGCGCCTCGTAGAGCCAGTCGGCCGGCAGGTACTTGCAGGGCTCCGAGTCGCCGTCGAAGTTGAGCGACCAGGCGGCGGCGAGCGCCTCGGTGTCGACCGAGCCCTCGGCGCGGCCGGGGCCGAGCTCGGCGTCGGCGACGCGGATCCAGGAGCCGGCCGGGACCGAGAGCTCCGCGGCCGGGACGGTGATCTTGGTCGCCCGGGGGCCCTCGGCGGCGCGGTCGAAGAGGACGAACCAGACCGAGGCGCTGGGCTCGGCACCCGGTCGCTTGTGGACCGTGTGGCGGATCCAGATCCCCCGTCCCCCACCCGGCTCGCAGGCCTTGATGTAAAAGCTCTCGTAATGGCCGGCCTTCGCGGCCACGCGCGGAAACCGCGCCCCCTCGTCCATCCCCAAACCTTAGAGGGGACCTATCGAGTTTGTTCAGAGGGGTGGAACAAACTCGACAGCCCCTGAGGGCTGGAGCCGGTCTCCGGCCCTCAGACCTTGATGGTTATGACGTCGCCGTCCTGGACGACGTAATCGCGGCCCTCGATGCGCAGCAGGCCCTTGTCGCGGGCGGCGACGTAGCCGCCGCAGTCGACCAGCTCCCGCCAGCCGATCGCCTCGGCTTTGACGAACGCTTCCATGATCTCGGTGTGGATCGTCCCGGCCGCTTCCAGGGCCGTGGCGCCGCGGTGCAGGGGACGGGCGACCGCCTCCTTGCCCTCGCCGGCGGTGAAGAAGGTGATCAGCTCGAGCAGGTCGTAGGCGGCGCGGACCAGGCGCGCCAGGCCGGAGCCCTCGACGCCGTAGGACTCGCGCATCTCCTCGGCTTCCTCGGGGTCGAGCTCGGAGAGCTCGCCCTCGATCCGGGCGCTGACCGCGACGACGCCGGCGTTGTTGGCGGCGGCGTGCGAGACGACGGCTTCCGGCGCCTCGGCATCCCCCTCGTCGACGTTGGCGACGTAGAGGATCGGCTTCGTGGTCAGCCCCTGCAGGTTGCGGGCGGCGTTCGGGGCGGCGTCGGGGACCGGGATCGTGCGCGCCGGGCGCCCCGCCGCCAGCGCCTCGTGCACCGCCTGCAGCCAGCCCTGCTCGGCGATCGCCTCCTTGTCGCCCGTCTTCGCCTGCTTGCCGACCCGGCCGAGCCGGCGCTCGACCTGCTCGTAGTCGGCCAGGACCAGCTCGGTCTCGATCGTCTCGATGTCGGCGAGCGGGTCGACGCGGCCGTCGGGGTGCGGCACGCCGCTGTCCTCGTGGCAGCGGACGACGTGGCAGATCGCGTCGGTCTCGCGGATCGAGGCGAGGAACTGGTTACCCAGCCCCTCCCCTTCGGAGGCGCCCTTGACCAGGCCGGCGATGTCGTGGAAGTCGATCGTCGCCGGTTCCAGCTTGCTGCTGCGCACGGTCTCGGCGACCGCCTCGAGGCGCTCGTCGGGCACCTGGGCGACGGCGACGTTCGGCTCGATCGTCGTGAACGGGTAGTCGCCGGTCTGGGCGCCCCCCTTGGTCAGCGCGTTGAAGAGCG
>JAWVEZ010000035.1:0-8712 GCA_033856455.1 Solirubrobacterales bacterium
GGGATGTACGACCACTACGTGCCGGCGATCGTCGACGCGATCACCTCGCGCTCGGAGTTCCTCACCCCTTATACGCCGTACCAGCCGGAGATCTCGCAGGGCGGCCTGCAGGTGATGTTCGAGTTCCAGACCGCGATGTCGGAGCTGACCGGGCTGCCGGTGTCGAACGCCGGGCTCTACGAGGGGCCGAGCTCGGTCGCCTCGGCGGGCTACCTGGCGATGGGCGCCACCAAGCGGCGCAAGTTCGTCGTCTCCCGCGGCGTCCACCCGCACAGCCGCGAGACCCTGGCCACCTACTCGGTCGGCTACGGCGCCGAGCTGGTCGAGGTCGGGCTCGAGGGCGGGCTGACCGACCCGGCGGCGCTGGCCGCGGCGGTCGACGGCGAGACCGCCGCCGTGATCCTGCAGAGCCCCAACTTCCTCGGCGCGGTCGAGGACGTCGAGGCGCTCGGCGCGGCGGCCAAGGAGCACGGCGCGCTGCTGGTCGTCGCCTGCGACCCGATGACCCTCGGGGTCTTGAAGCCGCCGGGGGATTGCGGCGCCGACATCGCCCTCGGCGAGGGCCAGCCGCTCGGCAACCGCCTCGACTTCGGCGGCCCCTCGTTCGGCTTCTTCTGCGCGACCGAGCAGCAGATCCGCCGCATGCCGGGCCGGATCGCCGGCGAAACCGAGGACGTCGACGGCCGCCGCGGCTTCGTCCTCGCCCTGCAGACCCGCGAGCAGCACATCCGCCGCGAGAAGGCGACCAACAACATCTGCACCGCGCAGGCCCTGAACGCGCTCGGCGCGATGGTCCACCTCGCCTGGCTCGGTCGCCACGGCTTCCGCGAGCTCGGTGAGCTGCTGGTCCGCCGCACCGCCTACGCGCGGGAGCGGCTGGCCGCGGTCGCGGGCGTCGAGTTGCTGCACGAGGCGCCGGTCGCCCGCGAGTTCGCGGTCCGGCTCGACGCCCCTGTTCACGCGATCTTGGAGCGGTGCGCCGAGCGGGGGGTAGCCGCCGGCTACCCGCTCGGCCGCGAGTACCCCGAGTACGAGGACGGCCTCCTGGTCGCGATCACCGAGCGCCGCACGAAGGCGCAGATCGACGATCTCGCCGATGCACTCGGCGCCGCGGTCGCCGCCGAGCGTGTCGAGTTCCTCTCGGATAGCGAGAGCAAGTCGACAGAGGGGGTCGCATGAGCCTGACCGAGACGCCAATGCAGCGCGAACGGGCGCAGACGATCTACGAGAAGTCGAAGCCGGGCCGGCGCGCCGCGGTGCTGCCCCCCGCCGAAGTCCCCGAGACCCCGCTCGAGGAGCTGATTCCGGCCAACCTGCTGCGGGCCGCGGAGCCGAACCTGCCGGAGATCGCCGAGCCGGAGATCGTCCGCCACTACAACAAGCTCTCGCGCCGCAACTTCGACCTCGACAGCGGCTTCTACCCGCTTGGCTCCTGCACGATGAAGCACAACCCGCGGCTCAACGAGCGGGTGGCGGCCCTGCCCGGCCACGCCCGCCTGCACCCGGCCCAGGATCCGCGCCGCGCCCAGGGCGCGCTGGAGCTGATGTGGCTGCTGCAGGAGAGCCTGAGCGAGATCTGCGGCCTGCCGCACGTCTCCCTGCAGCCCTCGGCCGGCTCCCACGGCGAGCTCGCCGGCCTGCTGCTGACCCGCGCCTACCACGCCGACCGCGGCGAACAGCGCCACAAGGTCCTGGCCCCCGACACCTCCCATGGCACCAACCCGGCCTCGGTGACGATGGCCGGCTACGAGGTGGTCAAGGTCGCGACCAACGAGCGCGGGGGGGTGGAGATGGACGACCTGCGGGCGCGGCTGGCCGAGCACGCCGGCGACGTCGCCTGCCTGATGCTGACCAACCCGAACACGCTCGGGCTGTTCGACGAGAACATCGCCGAGACCGCCGCCCTGATCCACGCCGAGGGCGGCACCCTCTACTACGACGGCGCCAACCTGAACGCGGTGATGGGACAGTCGCGGCCCGGCGACATGGGCTTCGACATCGTCCACGTCAACCTGCACAAGTCCTTCAGCCAGCCGCACGGCGGCGGCGGCCCCGGAGCCGGCCCGATCGCCGTCTCCGAGCGGATCGCCCCGTTCCTGCCGCGGCCTCAGGTGGTCCGCCGCGAGGCCGACAACGGCCACGGCCCGAGCTTCGACCTCGAATTCGACCGCCCGCGGTCGATCGGCCGCCTGCGCGGCTTCCAGGGCAACTTCGGCGTCTTCGTCCGCTCCTACGCGTACATCCTCAGCCTTGGCGCCGACGGTCTCGCCGAGGCCTCCGAGACCGCGGTGCTGAACGCCAACTACCTGAAAGCGCTCCTGGCGAAGGGCCGCGCCGGCCAGCGTCTGCCGATCGCCTTCGACCGCCACTGCATGCACGAGTTCGTCCTCTCCGGCAAGCCGATGAAGAAGGAGCTCGGGCTACAGACCCTCGACCTGGCCAAGCGCCTGCTCGACTTCGGCTTCCACCCGCCGACCGTCTACTTCCCGCTGCTGGTCGACGAGGCGCTGATGGTCGAGCCGACCGAGACCGAGACCAAGGAGAGCCTCGACGCCTTCGCCGAGGCGGTCGAGCAGATCCTCGCCGAGGGCGAGGAGAACGCGGAGATCGCCAAGCAGGCGCCCTACTCGACCCCGGTGCGCCGCCTCGACGAGGTCAAGGCGACCCGCAGCCCGGTCGTCCGCCAGCCGCTCGGCGAGGAGCGCTAGAGGTCCGGGAGCTCCTGTTCGAGCTCCAGCACCGGCGCGAAGAGGTCGCCGTGCTGCTCGATCCGCTCCAGCACGTCGCCGCCCTCGAAGACCAGGTGGGAGCCGTCGCCGGAGTCGGCGGCCGTCTCGACCTCGTCCCAGGTGATCGGGGTGGAGACGGTGGGGCGCTCGCGCGCCCGCAGCGAGTAGACGGCGATCGTCGTTTTGCTGCGGTGGTTCTGGGACCAGTCGACCATCACCTTGCCCTCGCGTTCGACCTTTTTCATTTTCGAGACGACCAGGTCCGGGGTCTGTTTTTCCATCAGCTGGGCGATCGCTTTGGCGAACGGTTTGGTCAGGTCGTAGGACATCTCCTTGCGGTTCAGCGGCACGTAGACCTGCATCCCCTTCGAGCCGGAGGTCTTGGGGAAGCTCTGGACCCCGAAGTGGCCGAACATCTCGCGCAGGCGCAGGGCCACCCGGCAGCAGTCGACGATGTCGGCCGGCGGGCCGGGGTCGAGGTCGAAGACGAGCACGGTCGGCCGGGTCGGTGCCCGGCCCAGCGAGAGCGAGGGGTGCAGCTCGATCGCCGCCAGCTGCGCCATCCAGATCAGGGTCGGCCGCCCGTCGCAGACGCAGAAGTCGATGTTGCCCGCGTTCGGCCCCGCGCGCACGTTCGTGGTCTTCACCCATTTCGGCCGGTGCTTCGGGCAGCGCTTCTCGAAGAAGGCGGAGTCGAGGTCGTCGACCCCTTCCGGGAAGCGGCGCAGGGTGACCGCGCGCCCTTTCAGGTGGGGGACCATCGCGTCCGCCACCTTCGCGTAGTAGTCGACCATCTCGCCCTTGGTGAAGCCCGCCGCCGGGTACAGCACCTTGTCGAGGTTGGTGAGCTTCAGCTCACGCCCGTCGACCTCGACCGTCTGGCTCTCGGCCACGGCCTATTTCGAGGCTTTGGTTTTTTTGGACTGGGTCGGCTTCGCTTTTTTGGCTTTGGCTTTCTTCGGTTTCGCCTTGGCCTTGGAAGCCGATCTGCTTTTCGCTGACGATTTTTTCGAGGCGGGTTTCGGCGCTGATTTCGCCGGCGATTTGGCATCGCCGCGCTTCTCCTTGACCGCGGCGATGCTCTCCTCGAGCGCCGCCATCAGGTCCGGTGCCTTCGTCGCCTCGGCTTTCTCGGCCTCGAGGGCGACGATCTCCTTGCCTTCGGCCTTCTGCTCGATCAGCGACAGCAGCTCCTCGCGGTACTCGTCGCGGTAGCTGGTCGGGTCGAACTTGGTGCTCAGCGAGTCGATCAGCGCTTCCGCCATCTGCTGCTCCTTTTTCGCCACTTTCCCCTTCTTCTCGGGGAAGGCGTCGTCGAGCTCGGAGCTCGGCACGACCTCGTCGGCGAAGCGCATCGTGGTCAGGGTCAGCACGCCATCCTGGGCGCGGATCGCCGCCAGATGCTCTTTGTTGCGGAAGACGAAGCGGGCGATCGCCGCCTTGCCGGAGCTTTCCATCGCCGCGGCGAGCAGCGAGTAGGCCTTCTCGGCGCCCTCGGCCGGCCCCAGGTAGTAGGGGCTGTTGAAGTACATCGGGTCGATTTCCTCGATGTCGACGAAGTCCTGGACGTCGATCGAGCGCGACTTCTCCGGTCGCAGCGCGTCCATCTCCTCGCTGCTCAGCTGGACGTAGCGGCCGTTGGTGATCTCGTAGGCCTTGACGATCTTGTCGTAGGGGACCTCTTCGTCGGTCCCCTCCGCCACCCGGCGATGTTTGATCCGGGCGCTGTCGGACTCGCGCACCTCGCGCAGCGCGATGTTGCGCCGGGCAACCGCGCTGTAGAGCTTCACGGGCACGTTGAGGAGCCCGAAGCTGATCGAACCGCTCCAAATGGATCTTGCCATCAGCGCATCACCTACCCGGATTGTTCCAGCCAATCCTCAGCGCTTCCTGCCTGCAGCATCGGACGGCAGTCATCTTGCGTGGCAGCACCAGCCCTCGACGCGGGGGAAGGGGGCGCTGGGCTCGCCGGGGGCGAAGGCGGCGGCGATCCCGCTGAGCGCCCGCGGCCTGCCGCGTTCCCCGACCGGCAGGAAGAGCCACTGGTCGGCTTCCGGCCAGGCGACCAGCAGGCGTCCGTCCGGCGACCAGGCGACTTCGCCGAGGCTGCCCGGGACGGTGAGCAGCCGGGTGCGGGCTCCGCCCGCCGCCGCGAAGAGCAGGACGGAGCTGCGGGTGCGGCCGCTCGCCCGCCAGTCGAGGACCGCGGCGACCAGCTTGCCGCCGCCCGGGTCGATCGCGGCGTCGCGGAGCAGGGCGCCGGGGGGAAGGGGCAGGTCGGCGGCCGGTGCGATCCGAACCCGCGGCGAGAGCTTGCCCGTCACGGTGCCGCGGGTGCGGAGGGCGCGCGTGCTGGCCTCCAGGAGGACGCCGCTCGGGCCCCATTCGAGCGTCCCCACCTCCGGCAGGGCCGGCGCCGAGCCGAGCGTCTCGCCGCTCTCGCTGTCGGCCACCCGCAGCTGGCCCTGCGCGTCGACGTAGGCGATGCGGGGCGAGCGGTGCGGCTCCCAGGCCGGCGCCACCGGCGCCACCCGGGGCGCCAGGAGCCGGTCCCCGGTCCCGTCGGCGGCGGTGACGCGCAGGCCGGGGCCGCTGCGATAGGCGACGTCTTCGCCCAGCGGCGCCCAGCGGGGATCGGCGACCGCGGCACCGGTGTCCAGCGACCAGCGGGGCGTGCCGTCGGGCTCGACCGCGCTCAGGGTCTGGCCCCCGGCGACCGCGACGAAGAGCCCGTGCGGCGACCAGGTCGCCTCGCGGTAGTCCCCGAGCAAGCGGCGGGAGCCGTCCGGCTGCACGACCCAGGGACCCTCCGCGGACTGGACCAGCAGCCGGCCGCCGCCGGGGATCTGCGCCAGCCCCGGCTCGGGCTTCGGGGTGGCGGTGAAGACCTCGTCGACCCAGTCGCGCACCGCGGCGCCGGCCGGCGAGAGCAGCAGCGCGGTGAGCAGGGTGGCGGCGGCCAGCACCAGGGCCAGCCGCGGGAGCGAGACGGGGCGGCGGTCGTGGGCCGCGTCCGCGAGTCCCGTCTCCCCGGTGACGGCCCGCTCGGCGAACGCCGCCTCGACGACCGCGAGCCCGCGCCGCTCGGCCGCCTCCTCGCCCGGGACCGGGACCTCTCGCAGCAGCTGGCGCAGCCTGGCCTCGTTCATCGCTCCGCCCCCAGCAGCGTCCCGAGGCTGTCGAGCGCCCGCCGCAGGCGCGAGTTGACGGTCCCGCGCGGCAGCTCCAGCATCGTCGCGATCTCGCCCGGCGTGTACTCGAGCAGGTGGCGCAGCACGACCACGGCGCGCTGCTCGGCCGGCAGCTCGGCGAGCGCCTCCATCAGGTCTTCGCCGAGCCCCTCCGGCGCCGCCGGCCGCTCCGGCTCGGCCTCGCCGTCGACCCGCCGCCGCAGGGCTTCGCGCCGCGCCCAGTCGATCGCCCGGTTGGCGACGATCCGGTGCAGCCAGGGAGCGAGGGGACGGCGCCGGTCGAAGCGGTCGAGCGCGTCGACCGCGGCGAGGAAGGCGTCCTGGGCGACGTCCTCGGCGGCCGCCGCGTCGTGGACGATGAGGTAGGCGGCGCGGTGGCACCGGCGCCAGTGGGCGCGATAGAGCTCGCCCAGCGCCGCGGCCGAGCCGCCCTGGGCCTCGCGCACGAGCGAGCGCTCCCGGCGAGCCGGCAGTGGTCCGGGCCACTCGCTGTCGATCTGCGCCGCGCCGCGCTCAGCTGGCAAGCCTCACCTCCTCCGCGGGACATCTCAATCTTCGCCGACCTCGCGCCCCATCCGCACGATCATCCTCCGACGTCGAGCCCGAGCAGGTTGGCGATTCGCAGCCAGCCCGTCGCCTGGGCCCGCGGCTCGGGGCCGCTGACGACGTGGGTCGCGGTGTCGATCCTCGCCAGCGTGCGCTCGCGCTCTCGGCCCTCCGGGAACCAGCGGCGGACGACCTCGACGGTGCGGCCGGCGCCCTCCAGCTCCAGGTGCAGCGAATACGGTTCCCGCAGCCCGCGCAGCTTGCGGAGGTCGATCCGGTCGCCGTGCCCGCCGACGCCGTCGAGGGCGTAGACGTAGGGGAGGTGGCGGTCGCCGGCGAAGAGGGTGTAGGTCCAGCGGCCGCTGCCGCTGCCGACCTGGTCGTAGGCGATCCCGTCGAGCCGGACCTGGTCGCCGTCGCGGTCGACGACCCGGCCGGGCAGGAGCCGGCGGCTGGCGGTGTCGAGCGCCCGCATTTCGAGGTCGTCGGTGCCGGGAGCGTGGGGCGCATAGAGGCCGGGGCGGATTTCGTCGACCCCGTTCCGGTAGCGGCTGAGGAAAAGGGTCGCGCCGTCGGGCGAGATCGCGACCAGCTTCCACTCGCCCGGCAACCGCGCGAAGTCGACCCAGTGGGGGAAGCCCGCCGCGGTGCGCCGCATCTTCACCTGCGGCCGCACGATCGCCAGGTTCGTGTCCGGGGCCGGGTGCCGGGGGGTGATGACCGGGCGCCTGACCAGGACCAGGCGGCTGCCGTCGGCGGAGAGGCCGGTGGCGACGCTCGGGGTGACGCCCGGCACGAACCAGCCGCCGGGCAGGCCCCACCACCTGCTCGCCCTGCCGCCCTCGCGGTTGATCCGCGCGACCACGGTCACCCGGTCCGGCTCGCCCGGCGAGAACGTCTGGTACCGGAACGGCGACCCGGGCAGCGCGATCCCGCCTGGGATCGGCATCGCGCCCGTTCCCTTCGCCGCCGCCGGGGCCGTCCCCAGGGTTGCGGCCAAAGCCAGGCCCAGCAGGGCCAGCGACGCGATCACCTTGATCCTCATGCCCTGGATACGGACGAGCCCCCGCCAGGGGTCCCAGCGCGGTTGTCCCCCGCCTACCGGGGACGACTGCGCCCGGACCGCGCCTCAATAGTCTGCAGGCATGAGCGACGCCCCGATCGTCTTCTCCGGCATCCAGCCGACCGGCCGCAAGCACCTCGGCAACTACATCGGCGCGATCCGCCAGTACGTGGAGGCGCAGGAGCGGGGCGAGCCGGCGATCTTCTGCATCGTCGACCTGCACGCGATCTCGGTCGCCTACGACCCGGCGGAGCTGCGCCAGCGGGTCCACGACACGACCGCGATCCTGCTCGCCGCCGGCCTCGACCCCGCCCGCTGCATCCTCTTCCGCCAGTCCGACGTGCGCGAGCACACCGAGCTGACCTGGCTGCTCTCCGCGGTCACCTCGCACGGCGACCTCAACCGGATGACCCAGTTCAAGGAAAAGACCGGAAGCGACCGCGATCTGGCTTCCGCCGCGCTCTACTACTACCCGGTGCTGATGGCCGCCGACGTGCTCGCCTACCGCGCCACCGAGGTTCCGGTCGGCGACGACCAGCGCCAGCACGTCGAGCTGATGCGGGAGATCGCCCGCCGCTTCAACGCGCGCTTCGGCGAGACCCTGGTCGTGCCCGAGCTGCTGATCCCCGAGGTCGGCGCCCGGATCATGGACCTGCAGGAGCCGGAGCGGAAGATGTCGACCACCGCCTCGACCGAGGCCGGGACGATCTACGTGCTCGACGAGCGGGCGGCGATCCGCAAGAAGTTCGGCAGCGCCGTCACCGACTCCGGCCGCGAGGTCGTCCGCGGCCCCGAGAAGGCCGGGATCACCAACCTGATCGACATCCTCTCGGTCGCCCGCGGGGTCGACCAGACGGCGATCGAGGCCGAGTTCGCCGCGGCCGGCTACGGCGACTTCAAGCAGGCGGTCGCCGAGGGCGTGGTCGAGCTGCTGGCGCCGGTCCAGGAGCGCTACGCCGAGCTGCGCCCCGACGAGGCGGGGCTGGAGGAAGTCCTGGGCGCCGGAGCCGAGAAGGCGCGGAAGATCGCCCGCCCGGTCCTCGCCGACGTCCGCGAGCGCATGGGCTTCCCCCCGAGCTAAAGTCGCTACGAGCGGGGAGATCGCCCTGCTTCGTCCCGGCGCCGCTCTAGGCTGCCCCTGATGGCGGTCTCAGAACTCGACCTCGATCTCGACCTCGACATC
>JAWVEZ010000036.1:0-7243 GCA_033856455.1 Solirubrobacterales bacterium
ATCAGCGACAAGACTGCCTCCGAACGTACCCCCGAGGAGCGGGAGACCGCCGCCCGGGTGACGGCGCTGCTGCGCCACCTCTTCCTCTACGACCGCGGCAATCAGCTGCGGGTGATCGAGGACTCCGGGCTCTCGATGACGCAGTGCAAGGCCCTGCTCGAGCTCGGCGGTCTCGGTCAAGGGCCTGAGACCTGGCAGCTCGGCGACCTGGCCGAGGTCTTCGGCGTCTCCGTGCCCTCGATGAGCCGCGCCGTCGACGGCCTGGTCAAGAAGGGCCTGGCGACGCGGGTCGAGGACCCCGACGACCGTCGCGTGCGGCGGGTGACGATCACCGGCGCCGGCAAGGACCTGGTCGAAACCCTGGTCGCCGTGCGCCAGAGCGGGATGCAGGCCTTCGCCGCGAGCCTGACCGCCGCCCAGCGCCGCAAGCTCGACGCCGCCGTCGACGCGCTGATGGACCGCGAGGACATCGCTCAGACGTTCGATCTCTTGAAGGGAAGTGACCCCGCTTGACCACCCGTTACGGCCACCTGATCACCGACGACAACCGCAAGTGGTGGACGCTCGGCGCGATGTGCTTCGCGCTGTTCATGCTGATGCTGGACAACACCGTCGTCAACGTCGCCCTGCCTTCGATCCAGCAGGACCTCGACGCGTCGATCTCGGGCTTGGAGTGGACGGTCAACGGCTACACGCTCTCGATCGCCGTGCTGCTGGTCACCGGCGGCCGGCTCGGCGACATCTTCGGCCGGCGGCGGATGTTCCTCGCCGGCATCGTCATCTTCGCCCTCTCCTCGGCGACCGCCGGGCTCGCCCCCGACGCGACCGCGCTGGTCCTGAGCCGCGTCGTCCAGGGCGTCGGCGCGGCGCTGATGATGCCGGGGACGCTCTCGATCATCGCCGACGCCTTCCCGCCGGAGGAGCGCGGCAAGGCGATGGGCACCTGGGCCGGCGTCTCCGCCCTCGCCCTGGCGATCGGCCCGGTGGTCGGCGGCTTCCTCACCGAGCACGTCTCCTGGCGGGCGATCTTCTACCTCAACATCCCGGTCGCGATCGTCGCCGTCGCGGCCACGATCTTCGCCGTCCGCGAGTCCCGCGACACCAGCGTCGGCAAGGACGTCGACTACCCGGGCGTCGCCGTCCTCACGGTCGGCCTCACCGCGCTCGTCCTCTCCCTGGTCGAGGGCAACGCCTGGGGCTGGGGCTCGCCCAAAATCCTCGCCCTGTTCGCCGTCGCCGCTCTGGCGCTGCCGCTGTTCGTCTGGGTCGAGAACCGGGTCAAGGCGCCGATGGTCCAGTTCGACCTGCTCTCCGATCGCAACTTCCTCGGCGCCGTCGTCGTCGCCATGGTGATCAGCTTCTCGATGCTGGGCGTCTTCTTCTTCCTCGCCCTCTACATGCAGGACATTCTCGGCTACTCACCGCTGGAGGCGGGGATCCGGTTCCTGCCCTCGACCCTGATGATCGTCGGCGTCGCCCCGGTCGCCGGCCGCCTCGCCGACCGCTTCGGCCCGCGCTGGCTGATCGCCGGCGGGCTCACCATCGTCGCCGCTTCCCTGTTCATCTTCAGCGGGATCGCGGTCGACTCCAGCTACCTCGACCTGCTGCCCGGGTTCATGCTGCTCGGCATCGGCATCGCGATGACGATGTCGCCGATGACCAGCGCCGCGATGAACGCGGTGCCGGTGCAGAAAGCGGGGATCGCCTCCGGTGTCCTCTCGATGTTCCGGATGGTCGGCGGCAGCCTCGGGATCGCCGTCACCGGGGCGATCTTCCAGGGCCTCGTCAGCGCGAAACTCGGCGATCTGCTCGGCGGCAGCGGCGTCAGCGCGGCCCAGCGGGATTCCGTCTCCGAGCAGCTCGGCAGCGGCACCGTCACCCACGTTCCCGGCCTCGACGCCGCCCAGGCGAAAGAGGTGGCGAGCGCCGGCAGCGAAGCCTTCGTCTACGCGCTCGGCAACGCCATGACCGTCTCGGCGGCGATCGCCCTGGCCGGCGCCGTGGTCGGCGCGGTCGCGATCCGGGCCAAGAAGCGGGGCGACGAGCTGTCGGTCGAGGCGGCCGAGGCAAACGTGAATCCCGGCGGCTCGGCACTGGCCGCCGAGGAGCGCGAGCTGGCGGCAGCGGGCGAGCGCGTGTAGGAGGGACCTAGCGCCTCGCTCGCCCGGTACCGTCCCCGCGGTGCTGATCCTGCTGCCGCCTTCCGAGGGCAAGGCGGCGCCCGAGAGAGGGGCGCCGCTCGACCTCGATTCGCTCGTCTACGCCGAGCGGCTCGGGGTAGAGCGGGCGGCCCTGCTCGACGCCCTGGAGAAGCTGGCCAAGGGACCGCGCAAAGCGGCGGTGAAGAAGCTCGGCGTCTCAGCCGGTCAGGCCGGAGAGGTCGAGGTCGACGGCGGGCTGCGCGGCGCCCCGGCGGCGCCCGCGGCGGAGATCTACACGGGCGTCCTCTACGACCGGCTCGGCCTGGCCGAGCTGCCGGCGGCGGCGCGCGGGCGAGTGCTGATCGCCAGCGCCCTGTGGGGAGTGGTGAGGCCCGGGGACCGCATCCCCTACTACCGCTTCTCGACGAAAGCGCGGCTCGGCCGGATCGGTCCGCCCGCCGCCTTCTGGCGGCCGGCGCTGGCCGCGGCGCTGCCGGACGAGGAGGGCGAGCTGATCGTCGACATGCGCTCCGGCGCCTACGCCGCCGCCTGGAAGCCGCGGCGGGCGACCCTGCTCGCGGTGCGCGCCTTCACCGAGGTCGGTGGGAAGCGGGTGCCGGTCTCGCACATGGCGAAGGCGGTGCGCGGCGAGGTCGCGCGGGCGCTGCTGAAAGCGAGGAAGGCGCCCGGCGATCCCGAGGGCGCCGCCGACGTCGCCGCCAAGGCCGGCTTCGAGGTCGAGCTGAACGGCTCCAACCTCGACGTGATCGTCAGCCAGTGAGTCGCAGCGCCGGCCAGCTCTCCGGGCTCGCCAGGTCGAGCCGGGGGAGGGTCAGCACCTCGACCTCGCCGAGCGCCGCGATCGTCTCGCGATTGGACTGCTCGACCGCGCTCGGCTCCTCGGGCCACGGCGTCAGCACGACCGCGGCGATCCCGAGGCCGCCGGCGCGCGCCGCCTCGATCGTCGCCAGCGTGTGGTTGATCGTCCCCAGCCCGGGCGCGGCGGCGATCGCCAGCGGGTAGCCGAGCTCGGCGGCGAGGTCGCGGACCAGGTAGTCGCCGCTCAGCGGCACCAGCAGCCCGCCGACGCCCTCGCAGACGATCGCCTCGGCGCCCGCGGCGGCGGCCTCCGCGGCCTCGCGCAGCCGCACCGGGTCGATCTCCTCGCCGGCCAGCGCCGCCCCCAGGTGCGGGGAGACCGGCGGCTCGTAGCGGTAGGGGGCGATCTCGGCGTCGGTCTGAGTCGAGCGGGCGGCGCGCCGCAGCAGCTCGTGGTCGGCTTCGCCGCCTTCCTCGAGCCCGGTCACGCAGGGCTTGAAGACGGCGACCCGCAGACCTGCGTCGGCGAGGGTGCGGGCGGCGACCGCGGCGACGACGGTCTTGCCGACCTCGGTCCCGGTCCCGGTGACGAAGACGCCGTTCAAGCGGCTACGGGCACCAGCCCGAGCTCACGCGCCGCCGCGCCGATCGACCCGGCCGCCGCGCGCAGCTCGGCGGGGCCCTGGGTCGCCATCACGGTCAGTCGCAACCGTGAGGAGCCGGCCGGCACGGTCGGGGGCCGGATCCCCTGGGCGAAGACGCCGCGCTCCAGGGCCAGCTCGCAGAGCCGCATCGTCGGCTCCGCCTCGCCAACCTGGAGGGGGATGATCTGGGTGGTCGAGCTCGGCGCCGCGAGTCCCTCGGCGGCCAGCGCCGCGCGCAGCGTCGCCGCGTTCTCGATCAGCCGCTCGACCCGCTCGGGCTCGGCTTCGAGGATCTCCAGGGCCGCGGTCGCGGCGCCGATCGCCGGCGGCGGCGGCGCGGTCGAGAAGATGAAGGGGCGGGCCGAGTTGACCAGGAAGTCGACGGTCTCGGCGCTCGCGCAGGCGAAGGCGCCGTAGGAGCCGAGCGACTTGCCGAGCGTGCCGACGACGACGTCGACCTCGCCGGCCAGGCCCGCCGCGGCGACCGAGCCGCGTCCCCCGGGCCCGAGTGCGCCGAGCGCGTGCGCGTCGTCGACCATCACCCGGCAATCGTGGCCGCGGGCGAGCTCCAGGAGGCCGGGGAGCGGCGCCAGGTCGCCGTCCATCGAGAAGACGCCGTCGGTGACGATCAACGTCCCACGCCCCGCCGCCTCGCGCAGGCCCCACTCGAGGTGGTCGAGGTCGGCGTGGCGGTAGACGAAGGTCTCGGCGCGCGAGAGGCGGCAGCCGTCGACGATGCTGGCGTGGTTCAGCTCGTCGGAGAAGACGACCTCGCCGCGCCCCGCCAGCGCCGCGATCGTCCCGGTGTTGGCGAGGTAGCCGGAGCCGAACAGCAGCGCCGCCTCGGAGCCGGTGAAGGCGGCGAGGCGCGCCTCGAGGGTCCGGTGGACGTCCATGTTGCCGGAGATCAGCCGCGAGGCTCCCGCGCCGGCGCCCCAGCGCCGCGCTGCCTCCGCCGCCGCCTCGCGGACCCGCGGCTCGTCGGCGAGGCCGAGGTAGTTGTTCGAGCAGAGCAGCAGCACCTCGCGCCCGTCCAGCGTCACCCGCGGGCCCTGCGGTCCCTCGACCAGGCGCAGCCGGCGGTAGAGCCCGCTCTCGCGCAGCTCCTCCAGCCGCGCGGCGACCCCGGTCACGCCGCGGTCGGGTAGGAGGGCGCCTTGCCCTTCTTCACGACGCGCAGCTGGGTCGACGGATCCCACATCGGCGCCTCGTCCTGGTGGTCGATCAGCTCGTCCATCGGCGTCGCCGGGCTCTCGCCCTGCAGCCAGCCGGAGCGGTTGTCGGGGCGGGGGTTGGCCCCGTTGTCGGGCTGGCGGGCGACGTTCAGCCCGAGCTCCTCGAACATCGCCCGGTCCTCGGCCGGTTCGGCGCCCAGGGTGGTGAGGAAGTTGCCCATCATCACCCCGTTCAGGCCCGCCTTGACCGCCAGCTTGTGCATCGAGCCGAGGTTCTCGACCCGGCCGCCGCAGAGGCGGAAGAGGGCGCCGGGGATGATCAGGCGGAAGATCGCGATCCACTGCACGACCTCCCAGGGGTCCATCACCGTGCGGTCGCCGAATTTGGTCCCGTCCTTCGGGATCAGCAGGTTGATCGGCACCGAGGTCGGGTTGATCTCGGAGAGCTCGAAGGCCATCTCGACCCGCTGCTCGCGGGTCTCGCCGAGGTTGTGGATGCCGCCGACGCAGGTCTCCAGCCCCGCCTCCTTGACCGCCTGGATGGTGCGCAGGCGGCCCTCGTAGCGGACCGTGGTCGAGACCTCCGGGTAGTAGGACTTGGCCGACTCGACGTTGTGGTGGACGCGCTGGATGCCGGCGTCCTTCAGCGCCTGGGCGCGCTCGGCCGACATGTGGCCGATCGAGGCGCAGCGCTTGAGGTTGGTCTTCTTGGCGACCAGTTCGGCGCCGGCGAGGATTTTCCTGAAGTCTTTCTTCGAGAGCCCCTGGCCCTGGGTGACCATGCAGAAGCGGTGGGCGCCGGCGGCCTCGGCGGCTTCCGCGTGTTCGAGGATCTGCTCCGGCTCCATCATCGCGTGCATCGGCGTGTCGGCCTCCGCGTAGCGCGACTGGGCGCAGAATCCGCAGTCCTCGGCGCAGCCGCCGGACTTCGCGTTGACCAGCGAGCACATGTCGGTGGAGTCGCCGAAGTTCTCGATCCGCACCTCCCAGGCGCGTTCGACCAGCGCTTCGATCTCGGAGTGCTCGGTCAGGGCGCCGTAGGCGAGAGCTTCCTCGGCCGTGATCAAGGATGGCATCGGGGCATAGCATCGCACTATGGATCGGACGAAGGCACGCCGCCGCCGGGTCGCCTTTGGAGTTTTGCTGGGCCTGGCCCTCGCCGCATTCGCGCTCGGAGCGGCGCTCGGCGACGAGGGCACGCCGCCGGAAGAGGTCGAGGTCGCCAGCACCCTGGCCGTGCCCCAGCTGGCCGGCGAGCGCGTCGTCGCCGGCCTGCAGGGAACCGGGGTCTCGCCGCGCCTGCGCAGCGCGATCGGCCGCGGCCGGATCGCCGGGGTCGTGCTCTTCGAAGCGAGCTTTCCCAGCCGCGCCGCCGGCCGCCGGCTGATCGCCCGGCTGCAGGCGATCAAACGGCCGCCGGCCCTGCGCGACCCGCTGCTGATCATGGTCGACCAGGAGGGCGGGCTGGTGAAGCGGGTCGGCGGAGCGCCGACCCTCTCGGCCCGCCAGATGGGCAACCAGGGCCCGGCCGTGAGCCGCCAGCAGGGCCGGCGCACCGCCGCCAGCCTGCGGGCGCTCGGGGTCAACGTCGACCTGGCGCCGGTCCTCGACCTCGGGCGCCCCGGCGGCACGATCGCCGAGACGGAACGCGCCTTCGGGGCGACGCCGCAGAAGGTGACCGAGACCGCGATTCCCTTCGCCCAGGCGCTGCAGGCGGGCGGCGTCGCGGCCACCGCCAAGCACTTCCCCGGCTTCGGCGCGGCCGGCGAAAACACCGACTTCGCGGTCGAAGAGATCGACCTGCCGAAAGCGAAGCTGCGGACGCTCGACGAGGCACCGTTCGCCGCCTTCGCCGGGGCGGGCGGCGACCTGGTGATGCTGAGCACGGCGATCTACCCGGCCTTCTCCGACCTTCCCGCCGCCTTCGCCCGGCCGATCGCGACCGGCGAGCTGCGCGGCCGGCTCGGCTTCGAAGGCGTCTCCGTCACCGACGCCCTCGGCACCGTCGCCGTCGAGGACTTCGGCGGCCCCGCCAAGGCCGGCCTCGCCGCGGTCCGCGCCGGCGTCGACCTGCTCCTCTTCAACGACCTCAACGGTGCCGAAGCCGGTTGGCGGGCCCTTGTCACCAAACTCCGCGCCCGCAAACTCCCCCGCGCCGAGTTCGAGGCCTCGGTCCAGCGGGTGCTCGACCTGCGAGCCGGGTTGCGCTGAGCGCCGGGCCAACTCGCAGACCTCCATGGGCAGGTAGGTCTGCGAGTTGGCCCGGTGGGCGCTTCCGGTGGGAGTTTTGGCCGCTATGCGTCCATAAGTCCCACCGGAACGGTTCAGGCTCCAACTCCAGCTCTAGATCAGACGGCTGACGGACCTACGGCGCGGTTTGAGGGGAGGGGTCGGGTACCCCTCGAAACGTCTTGTACTTTTTCGGCGCTGCGAATCTCGGACGGCCGGCGCTCGACGTCGAAAA
>JAWVEZ010000037.1:0-24599 GCA_033856455.1 Solirubrobacterales bacterium
GTCGAGCGCCTGGCCGAGCGCCCAGCGGTCCCCGACGATCGGAGCCACCTCCGCGGGCGGCGCTTCTCCCTCCCCGCCGCGCAGGACCAGCGTGCTGCCGGCCGCGGCGGCGCGCCCCTGCCAGCGCTCCACCGTCGCGGCGAGCAGCGAGGCCGCTCCGAGCGGCTCGAGGACGGTCGCCGCGGGGCCGCCGTTGATCTCGCGGTCGAGTCGCTCCAGCGCCGTCGCCGCCATCCGCACCGAGTGCTCGATCCCGGCTGGTGCCGCCGCGCCTTCCGACCCCGCCAGCACCAGGGCCTGCAGCGGGCGGCGCAGCTCGTGCAGCGCCTCGTTGAGGACCGTCCGGCGTCGTCTCCACATGGGCGCTCAAGGTCTCGCGCCCCTTGCTTCTCCCCGGGCGCGGGCCAGCGATTCCGGCTCAGAGCGGGAAAAACGCGGACCCGCCGCCCCGCTGCGGTCTCGGCCAGGCGCCTCGGGACGACGGGTCAGCTTGGATAAGACCCCCAAAGCGGTCTTTCCGGTTCCGAATCATGCCATGAAACGGTGTCGAGATTTTACGGTGTTCTAACTTTTTCGCTTTAAAAAACCCCCGCAGTGGCGGAAACGACTGCGCGTTTTGGAATACTTGACTGAGTAAGCCGGGACGAAACGGCACTCCCCAACCGCCCGGACCCCCCAAATTCACCGAACGGAGATTCCCCTTGGCTCAAACCCGAACTTCCCCTGAGGGCATAACGCAGCAGATTGCGAAGGCCCTGGCGCACCCCCTGCGCGTGCGCATCCTCACCTCCCTACACAAAGGCATCTCGAGCCCGAACCAGCTTTCGCAGGAACTCGGCGAGCCGCTCGGCAACGTCAGCTACCACGTGAAGACGCTGCTCGAGTACGACTGCGTCGAACTGGTCAAAACCGAGCCGCGCCGCGGTGCCGTCGAGCACTTCTACCGGGCCACCGAGCGCGCCTTCTTCAACGACGCCGACTGGGAGAAGATCCCGCCCTCGGCCCGCAACGGAATCCACGGGGTGATCCTCGAGGCGATCGGGACCGACGCCACCGAGGCGCTGACCGCCGGCACGATCGAGAAGCGCATCGAGTCGCACATCACCCACACGCCGCTGCTGGTCGACGAGCAGGGCTTCAAGGAGGTCAACGACCTCCTCAACGAAGCGCAGATCCGCGCCAGCGAGATCCAAGAGGAGTCCGCCAGCCGCCTCGCCGACAGCAAGGAGGAGGGTTTCCCGACCAAGCTCGGGATCATCTACTTCGAGTCGCCGACCGGCAAGAAGGGCAAGTAACGCCCGGTCACCGAAGCAGACCGAAGTTCCCAACGCCCCCGGCCTGGACAGGGCTCGCCCGGGGGCGTTTTTCGTTTCTCCACTGCGCCTGATTGCGGCGGCGCCGGTCCGAAGGCGCTACAGCCGTCCGCGCTCGCGGTCTTCCTCGGCCGCAGCCCGCCGCAACTCGTAGACCAATAGCGGCACCAGAGCGAACGACGCAACGTAGAAGCCCCAGAGCGGCGCGTCGAGCGAAGCCAGGAGCAATCCCAGCCCGAGGCCCAGCAAGCAGGCGAGCCCAATCGCGAGCTTCGAAAGGCCCAGGAATCGAGTGTTCTTGCGACTCATTGTCTGCATAGTTTAACCACGCCAGGGGCTCCCACTAGGCCCTCGCAGCGATCACGCCGGTCACGATGAAGACGCCCGCGAGAAATCCAAATGCCGTGCCTCGGAGCCCCCAGAGCTCGAGATCAAAGCCGTTCACGCGTCGACAAGCCTGTAGCCCACGCCCCAGCAATTCACGACGTAGCGGCCGTGCTGGTTGTCGAGTTTGCGGCGCAGCCGGCTGGCGTGCGAGTCGAGCGTCCGCGTCTTGCTCGGGCCCCGGTAGCCCCAGGCGTCGCGCAGCAGCTCTTCCTTGGTGAAGACCCTGGTCGGGTCGGAGGCGAGGATGCGCAGCAGGGTGAACTCCTTCTTGGAGAGCGAGACCGGGACGCCGCCGACCGTGACGCGGCGGCGGAAGGGGTCGATGACGAGGTCGCCGACCCGGCTGGGACCGTTGCGGAGGGTCGCGCGGCGGCGCAGCAGGGCGCCGATCCGGGCCCGCAGCTCCTCGACCGAGAAGGGCTTGGTGACGTAGTCGTCGGCACCCGCTTCGAGGCCGCGGATGCGGTCGACGTCGGCGCCGCGGCCGCTGAGGATGATCACCGGCAGGCGCGGGTCGAAGCGCGACTCGACCCCGTCGGCGCGGCGGATCTCCCGCAGCACGTCGAGCCCGGAGGCGTCGGGCAGCGAGAGGTCGAGCAGCAGCAGGTCGGGGTGGTTGTAGCGGCAGAGGCGGAGCGCGTCGGAGGCGCTGGGGGCCGGCAGCACGCCGAAGCGGTCGGCGGCGAGGTGGTCGCAGAGCAGCTCCAGCGTCACCTCGTCGTCCTCGCAGACGACGACGTTGGCGATCTCGTTGCGTTGCGGCAAGCTCATCGCCGGCCTAAGTCGCGACCGGCACCGGACTCTCCCCCCCGCACAGAGGGAAGCTCGAGCACGGCGGCGGCGCCCCGCCGCCAGACGACGCTGCGGGGCGGCACGCACCGCCTCAGGGCCAGCGGCGCACCATCGCGGTCGAGGAAGACGAGGTCGAGATCGAAGCGCATCCAGAAGGTGTGGACGCTCGCGCAGCGCGGGATCAAGAGGCCGGTGCCGGCCTCCTCGCGGTCGAGCCCGGCGAGGCCGAGCAGGCGCAGGCGCGGGCCCGCCGCGACCGCGACCTCGTGCCCGAACGCGCGGCAGCGCGGAAGTCCCTGCAAGCGAGCACTTTCCATCTGGCACCAAGTCGACAGCCCGCAAATCTCTCCCCTCCCCGATTGCCGGTGACGGGTGCAACACCCGGTTCAGGGACCATCCGGAGAAGGCACGCGACTACGATGATCGGCAAGATCATGCACCTGCCGGAGCGGCCACCGCGAAGGCAGACTGGGCTTCAACTAATGGACAAGAAAACGACCCGCCGAGGGAACTACGAGTCTGGCTCCGACTACGTGCTCGAGTACGGGGAGCTGCGGTTCGCCTTCAACGAGGAGGACTTCGGTCAGCGGGTCGAGCAGGCGGCGGTCAAGCTCGCCTTCTGCGACCAGGGATTGAGCGCGGAGGAGCTCGACGACCTGCTCGACCTCGCGGTCAGCGGCGAGATCGCCGAGCCCAGCTCGCGCCTCGGCGAGCACATCAACGAGAACTGGGAGGACCTGGTCGGTCCCGCCAACCGCAGCCTCGTCCACTGGATCCGCCGCCTCGTCTTCCGCGGCGCCTGGCTCGACCAGCGGGTCAAGGAGGGCGAGCTCGACATCGTCTTCGACGAGCGCACCCAGACCTTCGGCTACGTCCAGCCGGACCGCTCCGACGAGCTCATCGAGCTGTCGAAAGAGCCGTCCTGGCGCCGTATCGCCTACCGCCGCTGAGCTGGGAGGCGATGCGGGGGCAGATCGGCCCTTCTCTTAGCTGGTAGTCCGCTCGATCGCGGCGACGACGGTGAGGCTGCCCCCGCCCACGGAACCCTGGGCGCGGCCGGCGTCGAAGAACTCCTTGGCGGTCTCGGTGTCGCCGAAGTCCTCGCCGGCGAGGCGGGTCAGCGAGTCGACCAGGAGGATGACGTCATCGCCGCTGCCGGCGCGGGAGGCGGCCTGGGCGAGCGCGTCGTTGGCGTGCCGGGCCTGGCCGGCGGCGACGATCTCCGCCTGCGGAGCCTCGCGCTTCCAGTCGGCCAGCTCCTCGGGGGTCGGGTCGATCAGCAGGATCACCGGGTCCGGGCCCTTCGAGGCGACGGTGAGGTCGGCGGCGACGCCGCGCAGCAGCGCCGTGCAGGCCTCGCGCGACTCGGCGGCGAGCACCGCCTGACGACCCGCCTCGGCGGGCAGCAGCAGGTCCTGGATCGTCACGCCCTCCTTGCGGCGGCCGAAACGGCGACGGCGGCGACGGCGCGGGCGCTCGGGCTCGCCGGCGGGCGCGGGCGGAGCGGCCGGAGCGGGTGCGGCCGGCGTCGGGGCCGGAGCGGGCGTCGGCTCGGCGGCGGCGACCTCCTGCTCGGGCTCGCGGCCGAGCGCCTCCTCGCGCAGCTCGTCGCCGCGGCCGGAGACTTCGTCGGAGCTCGCCCCCTCACGTCCGCCGCGGCTGCGACCGCGGCCGCCGCGGCTGCGGCGCCGCCGCGAAGAAGAAGAGGAGGAAGAGGAGGAGGAGGAGGAGGAGGAGGAGGAGGAGCGCTCGCGTGGCTCGCGTGGCTCGCGGCCCTTCGGCGCCTCGCCGTTGCTTTGACCCGCGTCGTCACCGTCGCTCAACTTCGCGATCAGCTCGCCGCGGCTCAGCATCCGGAAGCGCTCGACGCCGGCCTCGGCGGCGAGGGCGTGGAGGTCGGACAGGTGCTTGGATTCCAACTCGGCCTTGGTCATCGGCCCAGGTTATTCCACCGCGATTACCGGGGACATCCAGGCGGCGGAGACGCGCCGGCCTAGGGCCGTCCCGGGTCGATTCCTTCAGCCATGGCTGCCTCGACCCAGGCCTCCGCCTCGCGCCCGACCCGGGCCTCGTCCCAGCCGAGCTCGGCGCCGAGCAGCTCGGCGACCGGCCGCACGTCGCCGGCGCTGCGCAGGGCCGGCGCCGCGAGGATCCCCAGCCGGGTGCGGCGCAACAGCACGTCGGCGACGCTGCGCGCCTGCTCGTGCCGGGCCGCCAGCACGACCTCGGCCAGCAGGTCGGGGCGGCCGGCGGCGATCGGCTCGGCCAGCGCCGCATCCTCGCGGACGAGGTCGAGGACGCGCTTGGCCGCGTGGCCGTAGCGGAAAGCGAGCTGGCGGGCCGCCTCCTCCCCCACCCCGTCCGGCGCCGCCAGGTCCTCGGCCCGGGCCGGCATCCCCAGCGGGATCTCGGCGGTGTGGCAGGGTGCATGGCGCCCCTCGCGCTCGACCAGGCGGTCGACGGTCTGCTTCGCCATCCGCCGCCAGGTGGTGAGCTTGCCGCCGGTGATCGTCAGCATCCCCGAGGAGGTCTCGTAGAGCTCCGCCTTGCGCGAGATGTCGACCGACTTGCGCGGGTCGCCGCTGGAGATCAGCGGCCGCACGCCGGCGTAGGCGCCGACCAGGTCGGAGTCGGTCAGGGAGACGCCGAAGAAGTCGTTGACCGCCTCGAGCAGATATTCGACGTCGTCCCCGCCCGGCTTCGGGTGTGTGATGTCGCCCTCGAAGTCGTTGTCGGTGGTGCCGATCAGGGTGCGCCCGTACCAGGGCAGCGAGAAGATCATCCGGCCTTCGCCGGCCGGGACGATGCAGGCCGCCGCCCCCATCGGCAGGTCCGCACCGTCGAGCAGGATGTGGGTGCCGCGGCTCGGGGCGATCCGCGGCACGTCCTCCTCCTCGACCACCTCGGGGCGGATCTGGTCGGCCCAGACCCCGGTCGCGTTGACCACGTGGTCGGCGCCGACCTCGAACCGCTCGCCGGAGTCGGCCTCGCGGAAGGCGACGCCGCCCGCCTTGCCGTTGGTCGTCAGCACCTCGATCACCTCGGCGCCGTTCAGGGAGACCGCGCCGAACCGTTCGGCCTCGCCGAGGATGGTGAGCACGAGGCGCACGTCGTCGGTCTGGCAGTCGTAGAAGAGGTAGGCGTCCTTGGGGTCGCGCGGGGCCAGCGCCGGAACCAGCTCCAGCACCTCCTCGCGGTCGATCGTGCGGTGGCGGTCCGGCGACCAGGAGAACGCCTCGTCCTCGTCCTTCGAGGCGCGCAGCTCGCGGCTGGAGCGGCCGACCCGGCTGGTCGCCATCACGTCGTACATGCCCAGCCCGACCCCGAGCCTGCGGTCGCGGCGCTCCTCGCCGAGGGCGGCGACCAGGAACGGGGTCGGGTAGACCAGGTGCGGCGCCAGCTGGACCATCAGCTGGCGCTCCAGCAGCGCCTCGCGGACCAGGCCGAGGTCGAAGTTCTGCAGGTAGCGGAGGCCGCCGTGGACCATCTTCGAGGAGCGGCTGGAGGTGCCGACCGCGTAGTCGCCGCGCTCGAGCAGGGCGACCGAGTAGCCGCGCGAGGCGGCGTCGAGGGCGACCCCGGCGCCGGTGATCCCGCCGCCGATCACCACCACCTCGAAGTGCTGGCCGGCGATCTCCTCGATGGCACGTGGGCGGGTCAGCATCGGGCAGCCATCTAGTCGAGGAAGATCGCGGTCGGTTCGGGGGCGGCGCGCTCGGGGACGGGGCGCTCCTGGCGCGGATAGCCGAGGTGCAGGAGGCCGACGGTGCGCTCCTCGTCGGGCAGGCCGGCGGCGGCGCGGCCGGCCGGCTCGCGCAGCAGCCCCGGCGTCCGCCAGTACCCGGCGAGGCCGCGGGCGTGGGCGGCGAGCAGGACGATGTAGGAGGCGACCGCGGTCGCGTGCAGGTCCTCCTCCTCGGTCACCGGGTCCCCGTCGAGGCGGCAGCTGACGACCACCAGGGTCGGGCAGCGGTCGAGCTTGGCGGCGCCCTCGGGTCCCGCCGCCTCCTTCAGCCGCGCCAGCGCCCGGGGACCGACGACGCGGAAGCGCCATGGCACGGTGAGGTGGTGGTTCGGCGCCCAGTCGGCGAGCGCGAGCAGCTCTTCGAGCAGGTCCGGCCCCAGCGGCTCGGGTCTGAAGGCCTTGTGGGTGCGGCGGGTGCGGATCGCGGTCTCGACGTCCATGGCTAGCTAGAGACCGTAGCGCCAGCGCATCCAGCCCTTGCGCCCGAGCAGGCCGAGGCCGAACAGCAGGCAGCCGGCGAGCAGCCCCATCACGATCGCCCCGGCGACGCCGCTCTCGGAGTCCGAGCCGGAGTCCTCCTCGCCGCTCGCGCCGGCGGGCTCGGCGCTCGCCCGCGGTTCTTCGCCGGAGCCGATCACCGCATCGGAGGGCGCGTCGCCGGGTGCGGCGGCGCCATCGGGTGCGGCGGCGCCATCGGGCGCGGCGGCGTCGTCCGACCCGCCCTTCCCCGCGCCGCTGGAGCCCTGCCCTTCGAAGGCTTCCGAGAGCGCTTTCGGCGTGCCCCCACCGGTCGACGGAGCGGCGGCGCCCGGTTCGCCTTCGAAGGCGGGGCTGATCGCGGGGGCCGGCGAGGCGCCGCCGGTTCCCGCGCCGTTCGAGCTGCTCGAGTTGTTCGCCTTGTCCTTCTTCTTGCGCGGCACCGCGGCGATCGGGAAGTACTCGCGGGAGACGGCGACCAGCACCTGGCCGGTCACCCAGATCGGCGACTGGTCGCTCGACTTCGAGTAGCGATAGTGGCCGTTGCTCCCCTGATTGGCGGCGATGTAGTCGAACGGGGTCGAGCCACCCCGCTTGACCGAGCTGGGATCGCCGCCGGCCGCGAGGATCCCCTGTATCGCCCAGGCGGTTGCCTGGGTGTTGATCGCGCCGTTGCCGCCGACCCGGTAGCCGCCGTTCCCCTGCTGGGCGTCGCGCAGGTACTCGAGCCCGCGCTTGGCGGCCTTCGAGTCCGGCGAGAGCGCCTGCAGAACCGAGCCGGTCGCCTCGGCGTCGCTGCGCTGGCCCGGCTCGTTGCCCCAGCCGCCGTCGTCGTTCTGCACCTTGCGCAGCCATTCCAGCGTCTTCTCGGTGCCGCCGGGCGAGTCGGCGGCGCGCAGGGCGATCACCGCGAACGCGGTCGAGTTCGGCCAGCCCAGGTAGGAGCCGTTGTCGCGGCGGCGCTTGTGCAGGTCGGCGACCAGGTTGCGGCCGCCGAAGTCGCGCGGGTCGGCGCCGGCCCCGAGCAGGGCGAGGATGCTGCGCGCGAGGTCGCCGGGGCTCTCCAGCTCCCCGACGTGACCGCGCAGGTAGGTGATCGGGGTGTGCTTGCCCTTGGCGACGTCGTGGGGGTTGATCCCGGCCGCCTCCAGTCCCAGCATCACCCAGGCGGTCATTTCCGTCCCCGAGTCGCGCTCGGGTGAGGAGCCGAAGCCGCCGTCGGCGTTCTGGACCGAGCGCAGCCAGGAGGTGGCGGAGTCGGCCCCGGCGGCGCTGGCCGGGCTCGGCGCCAGCGCTCCGAGCAGCAGCGCGGCGGCGGCGAACAGGGCCAGGCCGCCGCCCCGGAAGGCGGGGCGCAGCCCGCCGGGCGGCGGAGGCGACTCGGGGTCCGGCGCCCCTCCTCCCCGCTCCCATTCGAAGCGGCGACGGAAGCGGCTCAGCATGCGCACGATCGCCGGTCCGGCGATCAGCGCGAGGACGATGTTGCCGATCGCGTGCGCGGCGTCGAACGGGATCGCCCGCGCCGAGAGAACGCCGAAGCGCTCCAATGACAACTCGCCTCCGTAGGTCGCCATCAGGGAGAAGTTCAGCAGAGCGCCGTAGGCGATGCCAGCGAAACCGCAGGTCGCCGCGAGAGTGAGCCGCCCGGCGTTGCGGAAACCGAGCGCGACCAGGGCCCCGAGGACGCCGCAGAGACCCCAGCCGGCCATCTGCCAGGGGGTCCACGGTCCCTGCCCGAACCAGAAGTTGGAGACCAGCGCGGCGAGCGCGCCGACCGCGAAGCCGGGGGCGGCGCCGAGCGCGAAGCCGGCGAAGATGACGATGTCGGTGGTCGGCTTGACGTTGGGGAAGGCGGCGAAGGCGATCCGGCCGGCGATCGCCAGCGCCGCCAGCGCCGCGACCAGGGCGACAACCTGGGCCGGTGGCCGCGAGCGCTCGTACCAGGCGAAGCCGCCGAGGAGGACGGCGCCGAGGATCAGGAAGCTGACCAGCTCCCAGCTCACCGCGGGGCCTCCGGATCGGCGCCGAGCGCGGCCGCGCCCTGCTCGGGGGTGACGACGCCGGGCAGGTCGAGGACCCGGGCGACCTCGGTGGCGAAGTACCAGCCGCCGGAGAGCACGTCGGCGGCGGCACCGTCGGCGATCACGACACCTTCCCCGAGCAGGACGACGCGCTCGGCGAAGGCGGCGGCGAACTCGACGTCGTGGGTGGCGACGACCACGCCCGCGCCGCCGGCGGCGAGGCACCGGGTCAGCTCGACGAGCTCCTCCTTGCGGGTCCGGTCCATGCCGCGGGTCGGCTCGTCGAGCGCGACCAGGCCCGGGACGGCGCCGCCCTCGATCCGCCCGGCCAGGGCGATCGCCAGGGCGAGCCGCTGGCGCTCGCCGCCGGAGAGGTCGCGCGGATCGGCGTCGACGGTGTGCTCGAGGCCGACGACCCGCAGGGCCGCGGCCCCGGCCTCGCCGGGCAGCTCGTCGCCGACCCGCTCGCGGACCAGGTAGTCGCTCGGATTCTGGGTCAGCAGCGCGATGCCCCCGGGGACCTCGAGCTTGCCGGCGACCGGCTCGAGCAGGGCCGCCGCCGTCTTCAGCAGGGTGCTCTTGCCGGCTCCGTTCCGCCCCATCAGGGCTACCCGTTCGCCACGGGTGACGGTGAGGTCGATCCCCCGGAGGACGTCGTGCGGCTGCTCGTCGCGTTCGAGCTCGACCCACAGCGCTCTGACCGACAAAGCGGTACCCCCCGGGGGGCGAACCTCTCCACCCCCACTCTTCCCCGGGTGGGGGACAGCGGTGGCGGGCGGAGCCGCGGGCGGCGGATCCGAGGGTTCGCGTGATTCGAGGATGCGGCGGGCGGCGCGGACGCCGGTCGGGAGCGGGCCGATGCCGGCCAGGGAGAAGAGACGGGCGGCGGGAGTGGTCAGCGCGGGGTCACCGGTCTGGGACCAGGCGAGGAAATCGCCGGGACTCCCGTCGAAGCTGAGAGCGCCGGCGTCCATCGCGACGACGCGGTCGGCGGCGGCGAGGCAGCGCTCGAGGCGGTGTTCGGCGAGCAGGACCGCCACCCCCCACTCCTCGTTGAGCCGCCGCAGCAGCCAGATCAGCTCGTCGCCGGCGACCGGGTCGAGCTGCGAGGTCGGCTCGTCGAGCAGGACCAGCGAGGGACGGGTGACCAGGGCCGCGGCGAGGGCGACCCGCTGCAGCTCGCCTCCGGAGAGGGTGTCGACGGTGCGGCCCAGCAGGTGCGGGATCGCCAGGGCCAGGGCGACCTCCTCGACCGCGCGGGCGCGGTCGGCGGCGGAATCCCCGCGCATCTCCAGGGGCAGGCCGATCTCGGCGGAGACGGTGGTCGAGACGACCTGGGTCTCGGGGTCCTGGGAGACGTAGCCGACCGCGGCGGCGAGCCGGCCGGGACCGGCCTCGATCGCGTCGAGCCCGGCGACCGCGACGGTGCCGTCGATCTCGCCGCCGAAGAAGTGCGGGACGAGGCCGCAGGCGGCCTTGAGGAGGGTCGACTTGCCGCTCGCCGAGCGGCCGGCGAGCAGCACGAACTCGCCCGGCGCGACCTCCAGCGAGACATCGGAGAGCGCCGGCCACGTTGCCTCCGGGTATGTGTAGACGAGGCGCTCGACGGCGAGCGCCGGCGCCGCACCCCGGCGGATCGCCAGCTCAGACACGGACCGCCTCCCGCGCCGTGACCCGGCGCCGGCGCGCCCGGCGCCGGCGCAGCGACACGAAGCCGCTCGCGACGAGCAGCGCCGAGAGGGCCAGCGTCTCCGGCCCCAGCCCGATCTCGATCTCAGGGTAGGTGTGGAAGTCGTCCGCCCCGAGTACCTTGCCGGCGATCGCGGCGGCGATCACGATCGTCCCGGCCAGGTAGAAACGGGCGTCATAGCGGGAGCCCCGGGAGCCCTCCGTGGCTTTTCCCCCGCGGGCGGTGGACAACCCACGGAGGGAGCGCCGGGGCCGCCGATGGGCGGAGTCGAGGCTGTAGCCGCGCAGCTCCAGGGTCGCGGCGACGTCGACGGCGCGGTCCAGCGAGCCGGCGAGCAGGCGCCGGGCCAGGGCCGCCTTGCCGACCTCGGCGGCGCCGGGGCCGCGCAGGCGGCGGGCGTCGCGCAGGCGGGCGGCGTCGGCGGCGGTGACCGGGACCAGGCGCGAGACCAGGGTCGCGGTCAGGGCCGAGCGGCCGGCGATCGGCCGCAGCGCCCGCAGCACCCGGTCGGGGTCGACGCAGGCCGAGTAGACGGCGAAGGCGACCATCGCCACCGCCGCCCGCAGCCCGATCGAGAGGCCGGCGACGATCGCCTCCAGGGTGACGTCGACATGGCCGAACCAGGGCCACTCGCCGAGCCGGGCGATCACGGTCGCGCCGCGGCTGACGACCAGGGCGTTGACGACCACGATCAGCAGGGCGAGGGCGAAGCCCATCCGCAGCGCCACCCGCACCGCGCTCCGCGCCCCGGCCAGCAGGCCGGCGATCGTCACCCCAGCCCCGGCGGCGAGCAGGACAAGCGGGCTGGAGTAGAGGAAGGCGACGGCGACGAGGGCGCCGAGATAGGCGACCGCCGCGCCCGGCGAGGCGGACTGCAGCGGCCCGGGCCTTGGCGTGTATGCGAACGGCGACCTCATCGAATTCCCAGCACAGGCAGCGGCGTCTCCTCCCCGGAGGCGCTCGCCACCGCGTAATGGTCGCGCAAGGTCTCCGGATCCAGCAGGCCGGCGGCAGCCTGCACCGCGGCTGGCGTCGCTCCGGTGACGACCCAGACCGGTGGCGCTTCGTAGCGGCGAGTGGCGGCGACCAGGCCAGCATCGGAACCGAGCTCGCGTGCTGGCATCCCGTCGACCCCGAGGGCGACCAGCCGGAAACCGCCGGCGCTCCCCACCCCGCCTGCCTGCTGTTCGAAGTCCGCGTAGACGCCGCTTTCTTCCGGCCCGTCCTCGATCAGGGCCGCGGCCGGGTCCTCACGCACCTGCGCCCAGGGACCGACAAGGACACGGATCGCACCGTCAGGCGCACCCGCGGCGAGATCGACCCCTTCGTCCTCCAGCGCCGCCCGCACCTCCGCGCAGGCTCCGCCCCCGCCGAGGCACTGAACCGCCACCGGTCGCGCCTTGCCTTCGTAGCCGTCGCTGAACGGGGCCGGCCAGGAGCCGACCACGGCCGGGACCCGGTTGGTCGCCTCCCAGTCGCGGTAGTCCCACCAGATCCGCTCGCCGCCCTGGAGCTCGTAGTCGGCGGCGCCGATCGGCGACTCGACGCCGTCGACGAAGAAGAACCAGTCGTAGGGATGGCCGCCGCGGCGGTCTTCCTCGAAGCCCTCGATCGATTTGACGAAGCCGCCGCCGTAGCGGGTCTCGATCTCAGCCTCGGCTTCCAGCACCCGCATCACCGTGTCGGATTCGGTCGCCTCGACCGCGGCCTCGACGACCGGGGCCGAGCCGAATTCGCGGGTCGCGGTCAGCTCGACCGAGCCGACCTTCTCGCCGGGACCGAGGCCGCAGCCGGCGGCCGCGAGCGCTGCCAGGAGCAGCGCCGTCGCGACCGCCGTGCCACGGCTTCGGGACATCTAGCTACCGGCGGGGCATTTCGCGCCGATGCAAACGGCCGCCCGGTCGGGGATCAGGTCGCCCTTGGTCGCCGTCAGGAAGCGCGGTTTCGTCACCGTCACCGTGGTCTTCCCGTTGGCGGCGGTGACGCCCGCGGCGCCGGTCACCTTGACGCCGGCAGCCGGCTTGCGCTTGCCTTTTTCGTCGTTGGCGTAGGCGGTCACCGTGAACGCATGGCCAGCCATCGCCTTTGCCGGCGCGACCAGCGCCAGCTCTTCCGGGTAGGCGAACGTCTTCGGGTCCGATTCGGCGAGTGCGAACAGCACCTCGTCGCCGGCCCTGATCTTGGTCGTGTCGGCGCTGACCATCGAGCCCTTGTGGTTCACCTTCAGGTACCAGGAGGCGCTGCCCCTGGCGATTCCGCTGCCGATCCCGCAGAGCGCGAGACCGAAGTCGAAGCTGTCGCTGATCGACAGCGGGTTCAGCGCCGGGCTCGATTTCGCCCCCCGCGCCAGCAGCCCGAGCGCGGTGTCGGCCTTGACCGCGACCGAGTCGCCGCTGCCGCCGGTACCGGCGCCGAAGCAGGTTGCCTTCGGGCTGGTCTTGACCGCGATCGCGGCGGTCGTGACCGTCTTTTCGGCGACTATCTTGCCGCCGGAGCCGACCACACGCAGATCGGCCGTAAAGCCCTTGGCCGCCGCACCGGCGACCATGGTCAGAGATAGGGCCGCCACCAGCGCGCACGCGGCAGCAAACCGTAGGGAGATGATTCTTGGCATTTACGCCACCCTTTCCTCGAGGGTTGTCTTGGCAGGCCGGGGACAGGTCTCCTGGCTTCCGGGGTGGGTAGGTCGCACCTTCCCGGGGTTCTGTGTCATCCCCAGTGGCTGGCGCCGTGGCGCCCGCGACCTCCTCGACCCGGTCACAGTGGCGGGACCACGCCGGATTCACACCGGACTTCCCTTGACCACCGACCGTATGTACGCGAGCGAGTCTATCCGCCGGCCGGCCGGCGGCCCGGTTCCCCTCGGGCCTTTGCTCAAGTAGGCTCCGCTCACTTTGGGAAGGCTGTCTGGTGGGGAAAAGCCCAAGCGGAGCTGGGTGGCGCTGGCGATCGCCTGCCTCGCCCTGTTCGTCGCGCTCGGCGGCGGCGTCTACGCGGCGACCAAGATCGACGGCCACTCGATCCGCGCCGCCTCGCTGCCCGGCAACCGGCTGATCCCCGGCTCGGTCCCCGGCAACCGCCTGCGGACGGGGACGATCCCGGCCAGCAAGCTGGCGCCGGGCTCGGTGACCGGCGCCCAGGTCGACGTGGCGACGCTCGGCCAGGTGCCGAGCGCCCTCCATGCGACCAGTGCCGACGGCGCCCGCGAGGCGGCGCGGGCGCTGAGCGCCGAGAGCGCCGCCAACGCCGACCGGGTCAACGGCTTCAGCGCCGGCTGCGCGAGCGGCACCCGCCAGTTCGCCGGCGCCTGCTGGCAGCTCGCGCACAGCGAAGCGGCGCTGGAAGCGCCCGCCGCGGCCGCCTCCTGCGCCGCGCAGGGCGGCGAACTGCCGGCGGCGCTGGCCCTCGCCGCGTTCTCAGAGCAACCCGGGGTGGTTTTGGCGGTTGGAGATGAGTGGAGCGGCGACATTCCGATTATCTCCGGCACCGAGATCTATGGCGTAGCCACCGTCTCCGCATCCTCAGAAGTTGATTCCGCGCCATCCACCGAGAAAAGGAAATTCCGCTGCGTGATCCCGCTGCTCAGCTGATGCGTCCAGCCGCCGCCCTCCGACATGCGTCGGGCCGCCGCGACCGACCTCTATTGTCCGCCGCGATGCCCACGGAGTCCGCTCACCCGGCCCGGGCCCGCGCGGCGCAGGCGTTCGCCCTGCTCGCCCTCGCCCTGCTAGTCCTCCCGGCCACCGCCGGCGCCGGCTTCCGCGCCCACGCGCCCGCCTCGAGCGGTGCCGTCGCCAGCGCCGGCGTCTCCGCCGCCCAGGCCGAGCGCGTCGCCGACTACTGGACCCCGCAGCGGATGGCCACGGCGCGCCCGCTCGACCTCGTCCTCGACGACTCCGGCAAGGCCGAGCGGCGCTTCGGCTCCCCCGCTCCGGCCGAGGCCACCGCCAGCTTCAAGGCGGTCGCCACCCCCGACGTCCCGCCCTTCTCCTTCAACGGCCGCATCTTCCTGCGGATCGGCAAGCTCAAGGGCTACTGCTCGGGGACCGCGATCAACTCGGTCAGCCGCCAGCTCGTCCTCACCGCCGGCCATTGCGTCAACTCCGGCCCGCTCGAAGGAGGGCGGCGCGCGGTCTGGTCCAACTACCTCGCCTTCGTCCCGGCCTACAGCAGCGGCCTCGCCCCGTTCGGCGTCTTCGTCGCCCGCAGCGACAAGGTCTTCGCCCCGAAGAAGTGGACCAAGACCGGCAATCCCGACTTCGACATGGGCGCCTTCCTGACCAGGCCCAACACCGAAGGCGTCAACCTCGCCGACGCGGTCGGCGGCGGCGCCACGATCGTGCTCGGGCTGCCCCGCGCGCAGCAGTTCTCGACCTTCGGCTATCCCGGCAAGGTCGAGCAGATGCAGGGCTGCCAGTCCCCCTACATCGGCGACGACACCCTGACCTTCCCCTTCCCCGGCCCGCCGACCCTGGGAATCGACTGCCGCTGGGCGCCCGGCGCCAGCGGCGGCGGCTGGCTGATCGGCGACGGCACCCAGATCAACGGCGTCAGCGCCTACCTCCACCTCGACGACAAACGCCGCACCTACGGCCCCTACTTCGCCGAAGAGACTGTCGGCAAGCTGGTCCGCGGGCTCTGACGGCGGCGGACGCCGCGCGGTCCGGCGCCGTCAGATCGTCGTTAGGAGGCGTCGAGCAGGCGCCGGTAGTAGCGGTAGTCGCGCCGGTCGGGACGCAGGTTCGCCGCCAGGGCGAGGTGGTGACGGGCCCGTTTGCGGTCGCCGGTGTGGGAGAGCGCCCGGCCGAGGCAGAAGTGGGCGAAGTCGTTGACGTGGTGGGACTCGACCACCGCCTCGAACTCGACCGCGGCCTTCCTGAACTCGCCGCTGCGGTAGTAGGCGCGGCCGAGCGCCTCGCGCACCGAGGTCTTCTCCGGTTCCCGCCGCGCCGCCTCGGCGAGCGGCTCGGTCGCGTGCCTGAAGTCCCCGTCTTCGAGCAGCTCGATACCCCGCCTGTAAAGCGTGTAGGTGGGTATCGCGACCGAATCGGAGTGCATGCAGAAAGTGTTACAGGCGTGGGAAGTCGGCTCGCCAGGCGTGCGGCCAAACCGCGCCGGCGCGGCCCAAACACCCGCCAATCACCCCTGTTTGCAGGCAAAAATAGCCGGCCTGCTAGCGTGGAACGTAGCGATGAGCACTAAAGTCAAATCTGCGAAGAAGTGGACCTGCGAGGGCTGCGGGGTCTCGGTCAGCCAGATGGGCGGCGAGAAAGTCAAGCTGCCGGCGACCTGGACCAGCGACAGCCACGGCACCTACTGCCTCAACTGCCGCCGCGAGCGGGCCGCCCAGGCGGCGCTCGACGCCGCCCCGGAGACCAGCACCGTCGACGAGCGGGCGAAACTGCGCCGCGCCGCCCTGATCGAGTTCGAGGTCAGCCGCCGGCCCGACCACGGCGACGGCGTGATCGCCAAAGCCTGCCGTTCCTCGGTCTCGGCGGTCGCCGCGGCCCGGCGGCGCCTGAAGCTTCCCGCCCCCACGCACAGCCGCTGAGCAACCGCCGCGGAGGCGGCGACCACAGGGCGGGCCGGTCCCGATCGTCGGCCGCAGCGCGTTTACGCGCCGGCGCTGTCCGCGCGGGCCGCGGTGCGCTCGACGAGCGTTCTCAGCAACCCCTCGAGGCCGAGCTCGCGCCGCAGCCGCCGCTGCTCTTCGGCGCCGTTGCCGGCCGCCAGGACCCGCTCCAGCTCGGCCAGGGAGTCGGCGCCGCCGACCGCGTAGGGGGCCGCTTCGTCGAGCACCCTCCGCCCCAGCTCCCGGGCCGGGACCGCGGTGCCGTCGGCGACCAGGATCCGCGCCTCGAGCCCGTGGCGGCCGGCCTGGAAGTAGGACTCCTCGAGCGCCTCGCGGGCGAGGCCGCCGGGCGAGGGGACCTCGATCTCCTTCGCGGCCAGGGCCTGCACCAAGGCGGCCACCGCGGCGTTTGCCGCGACCCCCGGCTGCACGTCCATCGCCCGCACCTCGACCGTGCCCAGCCGCGGATGCGGGCGCACGTCCCACCAGAGGTAGGTGTAGTCGTCGACACCGGCGGCCAGCACCAGCTGGTCGGCGACCCGCAGGAACTCGGCGTAGCTGTCGAACTCGGGCGGCATTTCGAAGCGCGGGTAGGCGCGCACCACCGCGGCGCGGGCACTGGCCATGCCGCTGTCCTCGCCGGCCCGGAAGGGCGAGTTGGCGCAGAGCGCCGCGAGCAGCGGCAGGTGGTAGCGGAGCGCGTTGGCGACGGCGATCGCGGTTTCGGGATCGGGCATGCCGACGTGCACGTGCAGGCCGCTCGGCGGCGTGTCGATCAAGCCGGCGAGGTCCTTCTGCACGACCTGGTAGCGCGGCTTGTCGACCAGCTCCGAGGTGCCGGTGTGGGTCGGATGCAGGCCGGCGCCGAGCAAGGTCGCGCCCGCCGCGCGCAGCGCCCGCCGCGCCGTCTCCAGCTCGGCCGCGGCCTCGTCGGCGTCGGCGCAGACCCCCGTCTTCAGCTCGATCTGGGTCGCGAACAGCTCGGTGGAGACGTGCTCGCGCTGCGCGGGCTCGAGGCGGGCGATCGCCTCCTCCGCCGCGGCCACCAGCTCCAGGTCCTCGCCGACCAGCAGCAGCTCTTCCTCGACCCCGAGGGTGAGTGGCGCCGAAGCGCCGAAGCGGTGCTCGTCGGCCAGCGCCATCGCGGCGACTGTACCCCGCCGCGATTCGCGCGTAACCGGCCCTGCCGAACCCGGTTCCACCTGACGAATCGGCCCGGGATGCGTTTAGGGAGCGATCGAAATGCCCATAATCCGAGTGGGATGCCAACCGACAAGCGCTTGGCGCGCCGAGCCAGCGAAGGCGACGAACGCGCCTTCGCGACGATCTTTCGCCGCTATCACCAGGACCTGTACCGCTTCTGCCTGGCGATCCTCGGCAACCCCGAGGACGCCCAGGACGCGCTGCAGAACACGATGGTCAGCGCCCTGCGGGCGCTGCCGGGCGAGTCGCGCGAGGTCGAGCTGAAGCCGTGGCTCTACCGGATCGCCCACAACGAGTCGATCGACCTGGTGCGGCGCCGCAGGGCGGGCGAGCCGCTCGATCCGGAGCTGACCGCCGCCGGCCCGGGGGTGGCCCGGGAAGCGGAGGCGCGCGAGCGCCTGGCCCAGCTGCTGGCCGACCTCGAGGAGCTGCCCGAGCGCCAGCGCGGTGCGCTGCTGCTGCGGGAGCTCTCCGGCCTCGGCTTCGAGGAGGTCGGCGCCGCACTCGGCTGCTCGGCCGCGGTGGCGCGGCAGACCACCTACGAGGCGCGGCTGGGACTGCGCCGGTTCGAGGCGGGGCGTGAGATGGACTGCGTCGCCGTCAGCAAGGCGCTCTCCGACGCCGACGGCCGCGTCGCGCGGCGTCGCGACCTCCGCGCCCACCTGCGCGACTGCCCGGCCTGCAGCGCCTTCGAGGCGGAAATCAAGGGCCGCACGCGCGACCTCGCGGCGCTCTCGCCGCTGCCGGCGGCGCTGGCCGC
Organism: Solirubrobacterales bacterium; assembly: GCA_033856455.1. Lineage (GTDB taxonomy): Bacteria > Actinomycetota > Thermoleophilia > Solirubrobacterales > 70-9 > VAYN01. The sequence continues at coordinate 17,961 of JAWVEZ010000037.1, forward strand.
CGCGCTCCTGCAGGGGATCGTCGGCGGTGGTGGCGGCGGCGCGGCGGGCGGCGGTGTCGCCGGGGCACTCGGGGCCGGGGCGGCGAAATCGGCCGCCGGCTCGGTGGCGCTGAAGGCGACCGCGACGGTCGCCGTCGTCGCGGCGCTCGGGGTCGGTGCCGAGCGCGGCGAGTTGATCCCGCCGAGCGGTGGTGACGGCGCCAGCGCGGCGCCGTTGCGAGCGCCGGCCGCGGCGGCCGCGGCCGCTGGCGGTTCGGCGCCGGCGCCGAGCAACGGCTCGGCGGACCATCCGGGTGGCAGGTCCCGCAAGGTCGCGAGCGTCGGCGCGAACGCGGCCGTGCCGGCAGGCCGCCTCACCGAGGCTGCCAAGCAGTCCCCGGCGTCCACCCCGGAGCCGGCGTCGGACGGATCCGGCGGCCAGGGACGGGCCGGGAAGCCGGCGCTGCCCGAGGCCGCCCAGCAAGGTCAGCAGAACGCGGCCGCGCATAGAAACGCCGACCACGGACGCGGTGGCGAACACCCGGCGCGTCCCGAGCACGCCGCCCAGCCGGCGAAGCCCGGAAAGACGGAGAAGCCCCCGGCGGCGAAGGGACCGCCCGGCGGCCACGGCAGCGCCAACAGCAAGGGCGGTGGGGAAGCCGGCCCTCCGGCCGAAAAGCCGGCTCCCGGCGCCGGCGACGGCAAGCCGGCCGAAGAACCCGCCGAGTAGGCCCTGACGAACGCCTCCCGCTCGCGTTTCAGCCCTGGAACGCAAATTCGGAGCCCCGGGACGGGGTTGCCAAGCACTTAAAGGAGGCACGATGAAGCTGCATCTGAAGATCGCCGTGGTCCTCGGCGCCCTGGCCCTTGCCACGGCTCCCGGAATCGCCCTCGCGGCGCCCTCGACGACCGGGTCCGAGCACGGGAACGGTCCCAAGTACCAGCCCGAAAAGCCGGAGACCCCGGGGCCCAAGGACCCGCTGCCCGAGCAGGCCAAGGCATACGGCGTCTACTGCAAGGACGAGAGCCGCAAACACGTCAAAGGCGAGAAGGGCACGCCCTTCAGCCGCTGCGTGAACGCGATGGCCAAGGCCGCCAAGAACGACAGACTTGCGGCCCGCCAAGCCTGCAAAGGCCTGAGCAAGAAGCACGTCAAAGGCGAGAAGGGGACCCCCTTCTCCCGCTGCGTGGTTGCCGCCGCGCAGCTCAGGAAAGACCAGCAGGCGTAAAGGCGCGGGTCGAGACTGCTCCCGCCGCCCCGCCGCGGCGGGAGCAGTTCAGCCCAGGGAAGCGGCTGCGTACGATCAGTGCGTGGTCCGCCTCGTTGCCGCCGACGCCGCGCTGATGGATGCCGCCCTGGCCGGCGACGCGGCGCTCGCCGCCGCGCTCGGCCATCCGGTCGTCCCCGGCTGGGTCACCTTCACCGAGGCGCTGGTGCCGACCCGCAACGCGCTCGCCGCCGACCCCAGCCGCGCCGCCTGGGGAACCCGGCTCTTCCTCTCCGGCGAGCCGCCTGAGCTGGTCGGTTGGGGCGGGTTCAAGGGCCCTCCCGACGAGGGCTTCGTCGAGATCGGCTACGAGATCGCGGCCGCTCGCCGCCGCCAGGGCCTGGCCAGCGCCGCGGTCGCGGCGATGCTCGCCGAAGCGTTCGCCGACGCCCGGGTGAAGGGCGTGCTCGCCCACACCCGGCCGGAGCGCAACCCCTCCAACCACCTGCTCGAAAACGCCGGCTTCGTGCACGCCGGCGAGATCGAGGAGCAGGGCGAGCTGGCCTGGCGCTTCATCCTCGGCCGCCCGGCCGAGCCGGAGACGCCTAGAGCAGGGCCAGCTGGCTCGACTCGAGGCCGAGCAGCGCCCGCTTGCGCTCGAGGCCGCCGCCATAGCCCGTGAGATCGCCGTTGGCGCCGATCACCCGGTGGCAGGGGACGACGATCGGGACCGGCGTCTGGCCGACCGCGCTGCCGACGTCGCGGGCCGCTTCCGGCTCCTCCAGCCCGAGCCGCTTCGCCAGCTCGCCGTAGGAGACGGTGGTGCCGAAGGGGATCTCCCGCAGCTGCGCCCAGACCGCACGGTGGAAGTCGGAGCCGTCGAGCTCGACCGCGATGTCGAACTCGCGCCGCCGGCCGGCGAAGTACTCGTCGAGCTGGCGCCTGACGTTCGCGAACTCGTCCGGCTGGCGCAGCTCCGGCACCAGGCCGGCGCCCTCGCCGGGAAAGCGAACGCCGCGCAGCCGCCCACCCCGGGCGATCAGCGTCAGCTCGCCGATCGGGCTCTCATAGGTCGACCAGAAGGTCTCCACGACGTCCACACAAATACAACGGCGCGAGGACGGGAAACGTGAGATCCCCGGCGTTTCAGGCGGCGCGAGCGCCGTTGCGGGCGCTGACCATGCGGGTGTCCTCTGGGCCGGGCCGCAGGATCAGCACCTCGGCCGGGGCCTTCTCGAGCAGCCAGACGAGATCCTCGCCGGAGAAGCCGTTGCTGCCCTGGGTGCCGGCCGGGACGACGACGCGGTCGAAGCTCTCGCGGGCGAGCAGGCACTCGAGCGCGTGCCGGTAGGAGCGGCCGCGTTCGATCCGCGCGTCGACCGGGACGCCCTGGGCGGCGGCACGCTGCTCGATCGCCTCCAGCAGCGGCATCGCCCGCGCCGCCTCGGCGGGAATCGCGCAGTCGAGCGGCAGGCGCTTGGGGACGGCGGCGAGGTAGGCGGGCATCAGCGTCGCCTGCTCGGCGCGGGCGAGGCGCAGGGCGGCGTCAACCGCGCGGCGCGAGATCGAGGTGCCGGTGAACGGCAGGAGGATCTGGTGGACCTGCTGGGGGCGCTCGGAGCGGCGGCCGCGGAGGCGGCGGCGGGCCAGCAGATAACCGCCGGCCAGGCCGAAGACGAGCGCGACGACGATCAGCAGGTGCTCGGCCTCGATCATCGCCCCACCCTCTCCTCCCCCTTGGCCCCACCGCGGCGGGCGACGATCCGCACGTCGACCCCAGGCGGCGTCGCCCGCATCAGCCGCTGCGGCAGCGGTTCGCGGAGGCGCGCCAAGCCGCGGCGCGGCCCCGACTCGCCGACCATGATGTAGGTGGAGCCGCGCTCGCGCACGACCCGCGCGGCGCCCTCGACCAGGCTGTCGTTCTCCTCGATCAGGAAGTTGGCGCCGAGCACCGAGGCGAGGTGGCGGAGCGCCGTCACCTGACGCTCGACATCCCCCGCGATCGACTCGTTCGGCGGCTTCACCCAGAGCAGGTCGAGATCGGTGCCGAGCCGCTGCGCGGAGCGCCAGGCGCGCCGCACCAGCCGCTGCGAGGAGGGCTGCGGGCGGACCAGGGCGAGGAGGCGCTCGCCGACCGCCCGCGGTGCCTCGGCGGCGACCCGCTCCTCGCGGGTTCCGAGCGGCGCCTCGACGGTAAGGCGCTTCGCCTCGACCTCCTGGGCGACCTGGCGCAGCGCGACCTCGCGCAGGGCCAGCAGGTTTTCGACCGTGAAGAAGTTGTCCAACGCCGCCCGGACGGTCTCGCCCGGGTAGACCTTGCCGGTGCGCAGCCGGTCCAGCAGCGCCTCCGGCGTGAGGTCGACCAGCACCACCTCGTCGGCGCGGCCGAGCACGGCGTCGGGGATCGTCTCCCGCACCCGCGTCCCGGTCAGCTCGGCGACCTGGTCGACCAGCGACTCGAGATGCTGGACGTTGAGCGTCGAGTAGACGTCGATGCCGGCGGCGAGCACGTCCTCGACGTCTTCGTAGCGCTTGCCGTGACGCAGGCCCGGCGGGTTGGTGTGGGCGAGCTCGTCGATCAGCGCCAGGTCGGGGCCGCGGGCCAGGACCGCGTCGAGGTCCATCTCCTCGACCACCACCTCGCGGATCGCCACCCGTCGCCGCGGCACCACCTCCAGCCCGACCGCCTGGGCACTCGTCTCCTCACGCCGGTGCGGCTCCAGGTAGCCGATCGCCACGTCGCGGCCGGTCGCCGCCTCGGCCTGCCCCTCCTGCAGCATCCGGTAGGTCTTGCCGACCCCGGCGGCCATCCCGAGGAAGATCTTGTAGCGACCTGGACTCATCTTTAGGTCCTCACACGACTCATGCCCCCAGGACATTGTGGATCAACAGGTCGAGCAGCTTGATCCCGACGAAGGGCACGATCAGGCCGCCGAGCCCGTAGACCAGCATGTTGCGGCGCAGCAGCGCGGTCGCGCCGATCGGCCGGTAGCGGACGCCGCGCAGGGCCAGCGGCACCAGCAGCGGGATGATCAGGGCGTTGAAGACGATCGCCGAGAGGATCGCCGAGAGCGGCGTACCCAGCGACATGATGTTGAGGGCGTCGAGCGGACCGCGTTCGCCCGGGTTGGCCGCATAGGTGAAGGCGAAGATCGCCGGCAGGATCGCGAAGTACTTGGCGACGTCGTTGGCGATCGAGAAGGTGGTCAGGGCGCCGCGGGTGATCAGCAGCTGCTTGCCGATCTCGACGATCTCGATCAGCTTCGTGGGGTTGGAGTCGAGGTCGACCATGTTGCCCGCCTCGCGCGCCGCCTGGGTACCGGTGTTCATCGCGACCCCGACGTCGGACTGGGCGAGCGCGGGAGCGTCGTTGGTGCCGTCGCCGGCCATCGCCACCATCCGCCCCTCCTCCTGGTGAGAGCGGATCAGCTCCAGCTTCTGCTCCGGCGTCGCTTCCGGCAGGAAGTCGTCGACCCCCGACTCGTCGGCGATCTTGGCCGCGGTCAGGCGGTTGTCGCCGGTCACCATCACGGTGCTGATCCCCATTCGCCGCAGCTCGTCGAAGCGGGCGCTCATCCCCTCCTTGACGATGTCCTTGAGGTAGATCACGCCGAGCACGTGGTTGTCGCGGCAGACCGCCAGCGGGGTGCCGCCCTCGCGGCCGATCAGGTCGAGATGCTCCTGCAGGTCGGCGGTCGGCCTTCCCCCCTGCTCTTCGACGAAGGCGATGATCGCGTCGCCGGCTCCCTTGCGGTACTGGTTTCCGTCGACGTCGACGCCGCTCATCCGCGTTTCGGCCGAGAAGGGGACGAAGTGCGCCTCGTGGGACTGCAGCTCGCGCCCGCGGATCCCGTATTCCTTCGCGAGCACGACGATCGAGCGGCCCTCCGGGGTCTCGTCCGCGAGCGAGGAGAGCTGCGCCGCCTCGGCCAGCTCGGACTCCTCGATCCCCGGCATCGGGATGAACCGGGTCGCCTCGCGGTTGCCGAGCGTGATCGTGCCGGTCTTGTCGAGCAGGAGCACGTCGACGTCGCCTGAGGCCTCGACCGCGCGCCCGGAGAGGGCGAGCACGTTGTGGCGGACGAGGCGGTCCATGCCGGCGATCCCGATCGCCGAGAGCAGGGCGCCGATCGTGGTCGGGATCAAGGCGACGAGCAGGGCGATCAGGGTGACGATCGAGGCGTCGGTGCCGGAGAACTCGGCAAACGGCCGCAGGGCGACGACGACCAGCAGGAAGATCAGGGTGAGGCCGGCGAGGAGGATGTTGAGGGCGATCTCGTTCGGCGTCTTGCGCCGCTCCGCCCCCTCGACCAGGGCGATCATCTTGTCGAGGAAGCTCTCCCCCGGCTCCTGGGTGATCTCGACCACGATCCGGTCCGAGAGCACCCGGGTGCCACCGGTCACCGCGCTGCGGTCACCGCCCGACTCGCGCACCACAGGCGCCGACTCGCCGGTGATCGCCGACTCGTCGACCGAGGCGATGCCCTCGATCACGGTGCCGTCGCCGGGGATCGTCTCCCCCGCCTCGACCACCACGACGTCGCCGCGGCGCAGCTCGGAGGCGGGCTTGCTGCCGCCGTCGCGAAGGTTGGCAACGGTCTCCGTGCGCATCGCCCGCAACGCGTCCGCCTGCGCCTTGCCGCGGCCCTCGGCGAGCGCCTCGGCGAAGTTGGCGAAGACCACGGTCAGCCAGAGCCAGATCGCGATCGCGAAGGAGAACCAGGCAGGATCGTCGCCGCCGCCGAGCGGGGCGCCGCCGAACACCTGGACCAGCCAACCGATCGTGGTGATCAGGGCGCCGAGCTCGACCACGAACATCACCGGGTTGCGCCACTGGTGGCGGGGGTCGAGCTTGCGCAGGGAGTCGAGCGCAGCCCGGACCAGGATCGGCCCGTCGAACAACGAGCGGGGCCGGTTGCGGAGGGTCTCGTCGGTCACTGCTGGTCCTCCTCGTCAAGGGCGATGTTGAGCTTCAGGACGTTGACCCCGGGCTCGCCGAAGACGATGAAGCGACCGTCGGTGTTGTCCTCGATCAGGTTTTCGACCCGCTCGAGCGGCATGCCGCGGACGTTGGCGATCCGGTGCGCCTGGATCCGGGCATTGGCCTCGGAGATATGGGGGTCGACCCCGGAGGCCGAGGTGGTGACCGCGTCGACCGGCACGTCGGCGGCCGTCAGCCCCTTGTCGTAGCGGCCCTCGCGGGCGAGGTAAACATCGAGTTCTTCTTTGAAGAATTCCGACAGTTCCTTGTTGTTCGGGCCGAGGTTGTTGAAGTAGGTGACGTTGGCGCTGTAGCCGGTGACCGAGGGGCGGCCCTGGAAGTAGCCGGGCTCACCGCCGAAGTCCTGGCCGATCAGCTCCGACCCGACGACCTTGCCGTCAACCTCGATCTTGCTGCCGTCGGCCGCGCCCGGGAACAGCACCTGGGCGACGCCGGTGGTCGCCAGCGGGT
>JAWVEZ010000038.1:0-2693 GCA_033856455.1 Solirubrobacterales bacterium
CGATCAGCTACCAGTTCCCGCTCGCCGGCAACCCGCCCGCGGTCACGGTGCTGAAAAAAGGCGCGCCGGCGACCGCCAACTGCGCCGGCATCGGCAGCGGCTCCGCCCCGTCGGCCACCGCCGGCAACCTCTGCGTCTACCTGACCGAAGAAGTCAACCTCGCGGCACTCGAACCGCAGAACAACCAGCGGCTCGGATTCGGGCTGGCGGCGAAAGCCGGCGCGGCCGTGGATGGCAAAGTCGTGGCCTATGGCCAGTGGGCGGTAACCGCCCCGTAGCTCCTCCTCGACCGGCGCGGGTTGGCTAGGCGGAAAGCTCGGCCAGCACCGCGTCGGTCATCGCCACGGTGCCGACCTCGCTCTCCGGAACGGAGCCCGGGGTCGGCGCCGGCGCGACCGTGCCGCTCGCCAGGTCGGGCGTGCGCAGGCCGCGGGCCAGGACCGCGTCCACCGCCGCCTCGATCCGGGCCGCCTCGTCGGGGCGCTCGAGGCCGTGGCGCAGCATCAGCGCCGCCGAGAGGAAGGTGGCGAGCGGGTTGGCGACGCCCTGGCCGGCGATGTCGGGGGCGGAGCCGTGGACCGGCTCGAAGAGCCCGGGGTCGCCGTCGGCGCCGAGGCTGGCGGAGGGCAGCATCCCGAGGCGCCCGGTAAGCATCGCCGCCTCGTCGCTGAGGATGTCGCCGAACAGGTTCTCGGCGACGATCACGTCGAAGTCGGCCGGGCGCGAGACCAGCTGCATCGCCGCGTTGTCGACCAAGAGGTGGTCGAGCTCGACGTCGTCGTACTCGGGGGCGACCCGAGTGACGACCTCGCGCCAGAGCCGCGAGGTCTCCATCACGTTGGCCTTGTCGACCGAGGTCACCTTCGGCTTGCGGCCGGAGCTCTCGGCGCGGCGGCGGGCGGCCTCGAAGGCGGTGCGGGCGATCCGCTCGACTTCGGCGGCCGTGTACTCGCAGGTGTCGTGGGCGGTGTCGCCGTCGCGCCCGGAGTCGCCGAAGTAGATGCCGCCGGTGAGCTCGCGGACGACCAGCAGGTCGGTGCCGGCGATCCGCTCCTGGCGCAGCGGGCTGGCCCCGACCAGGGCCGGGCTCGGCCGCACCGGGCGCAGGTTCGCGTAGAGGCCCATCCCCTTGCGCAGGCCGAGCAATCCCTGCTCGGGGCGCGGGTCGTCGGGGTTGGTCGTGTCCCATTTGGGACCGCCGACCGCGCCGAGCAGCACCGCGTCGGCCGCCTTGCAGGCCTCCAGGACCTCGTCGGTGAGGGCGACGCCGTGCGCGTCGATCGAGCAGCCGCCCATCAGCTGCGGCTCGTAGGAGAACTCGCCGAGCGAGTCGAGGACCCTGGTGGTCGCGGCGACGATCTCGGGGCCGATCCCGTCGCCGGCGAGGACGACTATGCGCGGGGCGTCGCTCATCGGCGCGGGACTCTACGCATTAGGCGGCCGCGACGGCCTCGATGTTGAGGCGCACGTAGTCGAGGGTCAGCGGCTCGCCGGCCGCCGCGATCACGTCGGCGACGAAGCGGTCGTGGAGCTCGGCCGGGAGGCGGTCGATGTGGCCGGAGAGCATGATCGTGCGGGTGAAGTCGGCCGGCTCGGGCGGGGTGACCCGCCAGGGCTCCAGCCAGCAGCGCACGTCCTCGAAGCCGGCGGCGCGCAGGCGCGCTTCGGTCTCCTCGGCGCCGGCGTAGAACCAGAGGTCGCCGAAATCCTCGAAGTAGGGCGCGTAGGGCTCGCGCTCGGTCACGGCCTTGCCGGCGATGCGGAAGGCGTCGATGTTGCCCTCTCCCCCGCACTGGGCGGCGAGCCGCCCGCCCGGCACCAGCGCCGCGCGCAGGCGGCGGAAGAGCTCGTCGTGGTCGTGGATCCAGTGGAAGACGGCGCTGGAGACGATCTCGTCGACCGGCTCCTCCAGCTCCAGAGCCCCGAGGTCGGCGACCAGGGCCAGATCGTTTGGGCGCAGCACCTCGCGCACCTTCTCGACCATCGCGGCCGAGCCGTCGACCGCGATCACCCGCCCCTCGGGCAGGCGCTCGACCAGCATCCTGGTGACCCGGCCGGTGCCGCAGCCGGCGTCGAGGACGGTCTCGCCGCCGCGCAGGGGCAGCCGCGCCAGGACGGTCTCGGCCCACTCCTCGTGCGGGACCGAGATCCGCTGGTAGGTCGCGGCGTCCCACTCGCGGACGCCGCTCACCTCAGGCTCGTCGTGACCGGGCCGTAGCCGCCGCCCGGGGTCGCCTCGAAGGCGTCGATCGCGCCCGCGTTCTCGAGCGTGATCCCGATGTCGTCGAGGCCGTTCAGCAGCCGGTGTTTGACGTCCGGCTCGACCTGGAACTGGAAGACGCCGGCGGCGCAGTTGACGGTCTCGTCGTCGAGGTCGATGCGGGCCTCGCCGGCCTCGGCTACCGCCCGGCAGTGCTCCTCGTCGAGGATCGCCGGCAGCAGCCCGATCTTCGTGCAGTTCGAGTAGAAGATGTCGGCGAAGGAGGGCGCGACGATCGCCTGGAAGCCGAAGTCCTCCAGCGCCCAGGGGGCGTGCTCGCGCGAGGAGCCGCAGCCGAAGTTGGCGCCGGTGACGAGGATCGGGTTCGGCTCCAGCTCGATCTCGCCGTCGCGGATCCAGTCGTAGAAGAGGAACTCGCCGAAGCCGGTCCGCTCGACCCGCTTGAGGAACTGCTTGGGGATGATCTGGTCGG
>JAWVEZ010000039.1:0-3619 GCA_033856455.1 Solirubrobacterales bacterium
GCGTCGATCTCGTCGGAGATCCGCATCGCCCCGAGCTCGGCGACGATCCCGGTCCCGACCTTGGCCGCGAGCATGTAGCCGAAGGCGTAGGGCATGATCTCGCGCAGGTCGCACCAGGCGGAGAAGACGCCGGCGTAGGCGGGGGCGCCCTGGGCACGCAGCAGGTAGGCGCCCTCGATCCCGCACTGCAGGCCGAGGGTGAAGACGAGGCCCCAGATGATCAGGGCCGAGCCGAGGATCAGGATCCCGGCCTGGCGCAGCGCCTCGCCGAAGAAGCGGAAGACCCGGCCCGAGTAGACGAGACCGGCGACGCGGCTGCCGAAGCGGGCGATCTCCCCGAACGAGTCGAGCCAGCCGCGCGGGACTGCGAGCCATTCGTTCATGACAAATCCTCGCGCTTCGCTCCCGGCGCGGAGAACCAGATATGCACGCTTGGTCGCTCCGCGCTCATCGGATCGTCTGCAGCTCCGGGTTGGTGGCGAGCAGGGTCTGGGTGAAGGCGTAGTTGAAGGCGAAGACGCCCATGAAGGAGATGACCACGGCCTCGTTGACGGCGCGGCCGACCCCGGCGGCGCCGCCGGACGCAGTCATCCCTTTGTAACAGCAGACCACGGAGATGATCGCCCCGAACAGGGTGCACTTGATCACCGAGCCCCAGAGGTCGGTGATCGAGGCGTTGGAGAAGAGCGTGGCGAAGAAGCCGCCGAGCGGCTGGTTGTAGAGCATCTCGGTGAGGATGCCGCCGCTGATCCCGAAGACCAGCGCGTAGATGTCGAGCAGGCCGGTGATCAGCATCAGCGAGAGGAAGCGCGGCACGACCAGGTTCTTGATCGGGTCGACGCCGAGCACCTGCAGGGCGTCGAGCTCCTCGCGGATCTTCCGCGCCCCGAGGTCGGCGGTGATCGCGGTGCCGGCGACGCCGGCGACGACGACGGCGGTCACGAAGGGCGCGAACTCGCGGATCGAGGCGAGCACGAAGAAGCCGCCGAGCCGGTCGAGGGCGCCGAACAGCGAGAGGAAGTTGGCCGCCTGCAGGCCCGGCGCGCCGAACCCGAAGGCCACGGTCGAGACCAACAGCGGGAACCAGCAGAGCTGCAGCGCGAAGAGGAACTGGCCGATGAACTCCTCGCCATAGGGGTACGGCGGACGAATCGCGGATACGATCGTCCGCCCGGTTAGGAGCATCATCTCCCCGACCGTTTCGAACACAGACTTGGCGGGCAGAAGCGCCCTGTTGACCGCGGATCCGACCATTCGCTCCTCCACCTGCGGCGTCACACCCCGCGACGCCCCACTGTGCGATGAGTCTATGGGATGGATCAGCCCCTTCCGTTAGCCGCGTGTTGAGATCAGGCTAACCAGGTCGGGGTCCCGTAAAACCGCCCGGATGCTGGGAAAGCCCATGCTATGTTCGGGCCGCTTTGCGGGGGACCGGAAGACATTCCCGGCGCACCCGCCTCCAAGTCGCGGCGACCGGGTTAGCCGCCGCGATGGTGGCGGCGCTGCTGGTTGCATGCGGGGGCGAATCGTCCTCGGACTCGAACGAGCGCGCGGGGACCTACCAGCTCGAAGTGGTCGACGCCAGCTTCCCGAACGAGCAGTTCCTCGGCCAGACCTCGCTGATGAAGCTCGGCGTGCGCAACGCGGGCGACGAGAAGGTGCCGAACGTGGTGGTGACGATCAGCGTCGGCGGCAAGGCCGGCGACGACTCCTCCCTGCCATTCGGCATCCACGACGCGCAGGCCGGGCTGGCGCAGAGCGACCGGCCGGTCTGGGTGCTGGCCGAACACTATCCGCGCTTCGCCGGCTCCAGCGACCCCGGCGGCGCCTCGACCTCGAACAAAAAGACCTTCGCCCTGGGGCCGCTTAAGCCGGGCGCGACCGCGACCGCGATCTGGAAGCTGAGCGCGGTCAGGGCCGGCGACTGGCAGGTCCTCTACCGGGTCGGGGCCGGGCTCGGGACCCAGGTCAAGGCGGAGACCCCCGGCGGTGGCCCGCCCGGCGGCAGCTTCGCGGCCGCGATCACCTCCGACCTGCCGGAAACCGAAGTCACCGACGGCGGCGAAGTCGTCGAAATCCAGTCCAGCGGCAAACGCGGCGGCGAATAACGGAGACGGCCGGCGGGTAGGTTGCCGCCAGATGCGCCGCCCCTCGCTCCTCGCGACAGCGCTCGTCGTTCTTGCCTCGCTGGCACTCCCCGCCTGCGGCTCGGCGGACACGACCACCGAGCCCGCGCTCACCAGCCCGGCCGGAGGGGCCGGGGCCAGCGCCAAGCGCGGCGTCGCCCTGAAGTCGATCGGCCGCTTCGACGAACCGGTCTACGTGACCGGCGCCCCCGCCTTCCCGCGGCTCCTCTTCGTGGTCGAGCAGGGTGGCCGGATCGTCGTGCTGAACAACGGCAAACGGCTGGCGACGCCGTTCCTCGACATCCGCGGCCCGGTCAACGACGGCGGCGAGCAAGGCCTGCTCTCGGTCGCCTTCCCGCCCGACTACGCGCGCAGCAAGCGCTTCTACGTCTATTACACGGCGGCCAACGGGGCGATCACGGTCGACGAATTCCGCCGCGGCGGCGCCACCCGGGCGCTGCCGGGCTCGCGCCGCAACGTGATCGCCATCCCCCACGCCGAGAACGAGAACCACAACGGCGGCCAGCTGCAGTTCCTCGGCGACCTGCTCTTCCTCGGGACCGGCGACGGCGGCTCCGGCGGCGACCCGCCGAACAACGCCCAGAACAAGAACGTCCTGCTCGGCAAGCTGCTGCGAATCGACCCGCGGCCGAGCGGTGGCCGCCCGTACACCGTGCCGAGCTCGAACCCGTTCGTCGGCAGGCCGGGGCGCGACGAGATCTACAGCTACGGCCTGCGCAACCCCTTCCGCTTCTCCTTCGACACGGTGACCGGCGGCCGTCCGCGGATCGCGATCGGCGACGTCGGCCAGAACAAGGTCGAGGAGATCGACTACACGACGGTCGGCCGCGCCAGCGGCGCCAACTTCGGCTGGGACGCCTTCGAGGGCTTCGCCCCCTACACCGAAGACAATGGCGGCACCCCCGACCCCGGCGGCACGGTCAAGCCGATCCTCGCCTACCGCCACAGCCGCGGCGGCAGCTGCTCGGTGACCGGCGGCTACGTGGTCGCCGACCGCTCCCTGCGCTCTCTATATAGGCGCTACGTCTACGCCGACTTCTGCGAGGGCGAGCTGCGCAGCCTCGTCCCCCACCTAAGACGTGCCTCCGACGACAGGAAGCTGGGCCTCCAGGTCCCGGCCCCTTCATCTTTCGGCGAAGACACCAGGCATCACCTCTACGTCACCAGCCTCGAAGGTCCCGTCTACCGCTTCGTCCCACGCTGATCTGATCTAAGCAAGTGCAACAAGGGCCGGAAGCTGGAGCGAGAGGCAACTGCTCCCAACCCCCGCCGTGGAAGCTTCGGGAACAGATGGCGTGGACCCGGACCGTGCCCCAGCTCGTGTCGCTCCCGGGGAGCTGGGGGACCAGCGCTGCTTCGCTCGAAGCTGACCGAAATTCGTGGCGGAGGAGTCGGGTGGGGGTGGAGCGTCTTGTGTTTTTTTGCTTCAGCGCTGCGGGCGACAGCTGGGAGCGCGACCCACAAAAAAACTA
>JAWVEZ010000040.1:0-4779 GCA_033856455.1 Solirubrobacterales bacterium
CCTTCGTCGAGCGGGTCTGGGCCTGGAAAGAGGAGTACGGCTCGCGGATCGTCGAGCAGTACAAGCGGCTCGGCGCCTCCTGCGACTACGAGCGCGAGCGCTTCACCCTCGACGAGGGCTACGTGCGTGCCGTCTACCGCGTCTTCAAGCAGCTCTTCGACAAGGGCTACATCTACCGCGACAACTACATGGTCAACTGGGACCCGGGCTCGCGCTCGGCGATCTCCGACCTCGAGGTCGAGAACCGCGAGGTGGTCGACTCGCTGTTCGAGATCGACTATCCGATCGAGGGCTCGGACCGGGTGCTGACCGTCGCCACCGTGCGCCCGGAGACGATGCTCGCCGACACCGCGGTCGCGGTGAATCCAGGGGACGAGCGCTTCGCCGACCTGGTCGGGCAGTTCTGCGTCCTGCCCCTGGTCGGCCGCCGGATCCCGATCATCGCCGACGACCACGTCGACGTCGAGTTCGGGACCGGGGCGCTGAAGATCACCCCCGGCCACGACATCAACGACTTCGAGATCGGCCGCAGGCACGGGCTCGAGGAGATCACCGTGATCGGCGAGGACGGGCGGCTGACCGCCGAGGCGGGCGAGTACGCCGGCCTCACCGCCGCCGAGGCCCAGGTCGCCGTGGTCGCCGCGCTGCGCGAGCAGGGGCTGCTGCGCGACGAGCAGCCCTACACCCACTCGGTTCCGTTCAGCCATCGCTCCGGCGAGCGGATCGAGCCGCTGATCTCGCTGCAGTGGTTCTGCCGCATGGACGAGCTGGCGCAGCCGGCGATCGAGGCGGTCGAACGCGACGAGGTGCGGATCGCCCCGGCGCAGTGGAAGCGCGTCTACCTCGACTGGATGCGGGAGATCCGCCCCTGGTGCATCTCCCGTCAGCTCTGGTGGGGGCACCGGATCCCGGTCTGGTACTGCGACGCCTGCGACGAGACCTTCGTCGCCGAGCGGGCGCCCGAGCGCTGCGGTTCCTGCGGCGGCGAGCTGCGCCAGGAGGAGGACGTGCTGGACACCTGGTTCAGCTCCGCGCTCTGGCCGTTCGCGACCCTCGGCTGGCCCGACGACACCCCCGAGCTGCGCGCCTTCTACCCGACCAGCTTTCTCACCACGGCGCGCGAGATCCTCTTCCTCTGGGTGGCGCGGATGGTGATGATGGGGATCGAGTTCCCCGGCCGGGTCCCCTTCCGCGACGTCTACGTGCACTCGGTGATCCAGGCCCGCGACGGGCGCCGGATGTCGAAGAGCCTGGGGACCGGGATCGACCCGCTCGACGAGATCGACGTGCACGGCGCCGACGCGCTGCGCTTCGGCCTGCTGGCGATGTCCTCGACCCAGGACGTGCGCTTCTCCGACGCCAAGGTCGAGCAGGGCCGCGACCTCGCCAACAAGCTCTGGAACGCGAGCCGGCTGATCCTGCTGAACGCGGCCGAGGTCGAGCCGGCGCCGCGGCCGCTGCACGTCGAGGACCGCTGGCTGCTCTCGCGCCTGGAGCGGACGATCGCCTCGGTCACCGAGAAGCTCGAGACCTACGACTTCGCCCACGCCGTCCAGGAGGCCTACTCGTTCTTCTGGCGCGACCTCTGCGACTGGTACCTGGAGATGGTCAAGCCGCGGCTCTACGACGGCGAGGAGGAGGTCTCGGCGACGCTGCTCTACGCGCTCGAACGGCTGCTCGCCCTGCTGCACCCGACGATGCCGTTCGTGACCGAGGAGATCTGGTCCTTCCACCCGGCCCGCCAGGGCCACCTCGCCGTGCACGCGTTCCCCGAGGCCGACGAGTCGCTCTTCGACCAGAGCGCCGAGGACGACGTCGAATCCGGGATCCGCCTGACCCAGCGGCTGCGCACCTGGCGCGACCTCGTCGAGGTGCCGGCCGGGGCGACGCTGGCGGCGGCGCTCGACGGCGTCGAGCCACCCGAGTTCGTCGGCCGCCTCTCGCGCTTCGACTTCGACGGGGTCGGCGCCGAGCCGGTCGCCTCGATCGGCCCGGTCCGGGTGCTCGCCTCCGACCAGCTCGACGCCGCCGCGGTCGAGGCCCGCCTCGGCAAGCGCCGTGAGGAGCTGCGGTCCGAGGTCGACCGCGCCGAGCGCAAACTCGGCAACCAGGGCTTCGTCGCCAAGGCACCGGCCGAGGTGGTCGAGGAGGAGCGCGGCAAGCTCGAGCGCTACCGGGCCGAACTCGCCGAGCTCGGCTAGGCGTGCCCCCGAACGCCTTCGACGCCGGCGCTTACCTCGATTCGCTGGAACCGATCGGGTGGCGGTTCGGCCTCGAGCGGATGTACAAGCTGACCACGGCGCTGGGCCTGCCCCAGCACCGCTTCGCCTCGATCCACGTGGTCGGGACCAACGGCAAGTCCTCGGTGGCCCGGATGAGCGCGGCGCTGCTCGAGGCGCACGGGGTCGGCGCCGGCGCCATCCTCTCGCCCCACACCGACCGCTGGTCGGAGCGGACGCTGGTCCACGGGGAGGAGATCGGCCCCGCCGCCTGGGCCGATGCCGTGCACCGGGTCGCGCGCGCCGCCGAGGGGGTCGACCGCAGCCTCGAGGAGGGCGAGGCGGTGACCCAGTTCGAGGCCGCCACCGCGGCTAGCTTCGCCGCCCTGGCCAGCGCCCGGGTCGAGGCGGCAGCGGTCGAGGCGGGGCTGGGGGGGAGGCTCGACGCGACCAACGTGATCCCCTCGCGGGTCACCGTCCTGACCTCGGTCGGGCTCGACCACACCGAGTGGCTGGGGGAGACCGAGCTCGAGATCGCCGCCGAGAAGCTGGCCGTGCTGCGCGACCAGACGACGCTGGTGCTCGGCCGCGTCTCGCCCGCTGTCGCCGAGCTCGCCGCCGCGACCGCAGCCGAACGGGGGGCCCGGCTGATCCAGGCCCCCGAGGACCCGGGCCAGCAGCTGAAGCTGCTGGCGCCCGGCGGCTTCCAGCGCCGCAACTTCGCCTTGGCCACAGCCGCGGTCGAGGCTTTCCTCGGCGAGCTCGATCCGAGCGCCGTGGCGGCCGTCGCGGCGACCCTCGCCGTGCCGGGCCGGCTCGAGCGGATCGCCGCCGCGCCGCCGACTTACGTCGACGCCGCCCACAACCCCGACGGCGCCGCCGCCCTGGCGGAGGCGCTGCCGGCGCTGCTCGGCGGGCGCCGCGTCGTCGCCTGCCTGGCGATCCTCGCCGACAAGGACGCGGCGGGGATGGTGCGGGCTCTGGCGCCGGCCCTGGAGCGGGCCGTGTGCACGGAGCTGCCGGCGGCGGTGCTGGCCGCGCACGGCCGTCCCGGCGCCAAGTCGTATCCCGCCGCCGAGCTCGCCGCCCTCTGCGCCAAAGCCGGACTGTCGGCCGAGGCCGAGCCCGGCTTCGAGACGGCCCTGGGGCGCGCCACCGAGCTGGCCGCCGCGTCGCCCCCCGGCGCAGTGCTGGTTGCGGGCTCCCACTACGCGATCGCCCCTGCCCGGAGCTATGCGAGGATTCGCGCATGAAACAGCGGAGCGCCGGGTCCGAACTGCTCTCGATGATGGGTCTGGTCGCCGCCGTCGTGGCGATCGTTATCCTCGTCTTCTTCGGGATCGGCTATCTGTTCGGGAGGCTGTTCCTCTAACCCAAACAGCCGCCTGCCGAGTCGCGAACAGGGTTCGCAGGTAGGGCGGCGAAGTAGACTGCCCGTCCCCAATCCGGCGGGCGAACCCCTATGGCACTAGCGATCTTCGGCATTACCAACGACGGCCTCAATCTGGTCGCCACCCTCTTCCTGCTGATGCTGGTCGTTCTCTGGCTGGCGCTGATCGTCTACACGTACCTCGACGCGCGCCGCCGCATCTCCGACCCCTTCCTGGTCGCCTGCGCGACCGTCGCCTCGTTCTTCCCCTTCATCGGCACCGCCGTCTACGCGATCGTGCGGCCGCCGGAGTTCCTCGAGGACGCGCACGAGCGCGAGCTGGAGATCAAAGCGGCCGAGCTGCGGGTGCGCCAGCTGCAGGACCAGACCTGCCCGAACTGCGAGTACCCGGTCGAGCGCAACTACCTGCGCTGCCCGAACTGCCAGCGGCGCCTCAAGGACCCCTGCCCGACCTGCAGCAAGCCGGTCGACCCGCGCTGGGGCCTCTGCCCGTTCTGCGAGACCGCCCTGGGCGGCGGCGAGCGCAGCCGCCAGCCGCGGCGCCGGCGACCCGAGGGGGAGCAGCCCCGCCGACGACCCGAGGGCGAGGAGAAAGCCCCGCAGAAACGCCCCGTGCGGCGGAAAAAACCCGCTGACGCCAAACCCGTCGCGGCGAAACCCAAAGCTGAGAATCCCACTGAAGAACAAAGGAGCCCCACGCGTGAGCCGGACCCTGATCCTCGTCAAGCCTGACGCCTTCGAGCGCGCCCTCACCGGCGAGGTAATTGCCCGCTTCGAGCGCAGGGGTCTGCGGATCGCCGCGATCAAGTCGCTGACCGCGACCGAGGAGATCGCCAACCAGCATTACGCCGAGCACACCGAGAAGCCGTTCTTCGGCGAGCTGGTCGAGTTCATCACCGGCGGCCCGCTGGTCGCGCTGGTGCTGGAGGGAACCGAAGCGGTGCCGGCGGCGCGGCAGATGATCGGCGCGACCAACCCGATCGAGGCGGCGCCCGGCTCGATCCGCGGCGACTTCGCGCTCGAGGTGACCTTCAACATGGTGCACGGCTCCGACTCCGACGAGTCGGCCGAGCGCGAGATCGGGATCTGGTTTCCAGAGCTGGCTTAAGCGCGAGCGGGTGGGTAGGGGTTTCGCTTAACTTTTTCGTGGATCGCCTCCTGCCGTCCGAG
>JAWVEZ010000041.1:0-8315 GCA_033856455.1 Solirubrobacterales bacterium
TCGGGGCCAACACGTACAGGGCGTTCGCGCGGATGCTGGCCTCGAGCACCGAGGAGTCCGAGGTGCGTGACCCATGGGTCACGCGGATGTGCAACCTGCCGGCGACGGTGGTTTCGACCACCCTGGACGGCCCCCTCGACTGGCCCGGCGCGACCCTCGTCAGCGGCGACGCCGTCGACGTCGTCGCCCGGCTCAAGGAGGGGTCCGAAGTGCCGTTGCGCTCTCACGGCAGCGTCCCACCTTGCATGCCTGAGTCGGTTCAGGCTCGATCTCCCGTCTAACCTGTCGGCCGTGGCGCGCACCGGCCTTTCGGACCTCGACGTCCTTCCATGGGGCTGATCACCGGCCGGTTCAGCCGCCGCGCCCGCCGCCACTTCGAAGGCCTCGACCTGCTGCGCGAGGAGGAGGGGGCGAACAGCCTCGGAATCGAGTCGGCCGGCAAGACCCAGGTGCGTGGCAACGGCAACCTCGCGCTGACCGAGGAGGAGCTGATCTTCGCCCAGTGGATCCCGAACCGGGTGACGCGGATCCCCCGCGCCTCGATCCTCGAGGTGACGACCGCGAAGTCGCATCTCGGCAAGTGGATCGGCCGGCCCTTGCTGAAGGTCGTCTGGACCAACGAGCGCGCCGAACAGGACTCGATCGCCCTCTGGGTTCGCGACCTCGACGGCTGGGTCGCGGCGCTGACCGGCTGAGCCGTCCGCACACCCTCGGACCGTGACGAAGAATTTGCAATCTGCGCGCCACATGTAACGTCTTGTCTGTCAAGCTGGCATCATGGAGGCCATGCGGCAGACCTGGAGCGACGACCGGCTCGACCACCTGAACGAAAAGGTGGACCGTATGGGCGAGCGGATGGACGAGGGTTTCCGCGAAGTCGGCGAGGGCTTCCGACTCGTCAGCGAAAGCATCCAGCGGGTCGAGCAGTCGCTGACTCTGATCGACGAGCGCCTCCAACTGGTCGACAAGCGCTTCGAGCAGATGAACCAGCGCTTCGAGCAGATGGACCAGCGCTTCGAGCGGGTCGACGAACGGTTCGAACGGATCGACGAACGCTTCGACCTGGTCGACGAACGTCTCGTCCATCTAAACGAGCGTTTCGACCACGTCGATCGGCGGTTCGATGAGACCGATCGGCGACTGGGGCGGGTCGAGGACGGGCTGGTCCGTTTGGACGGACGGGTCGAGCGACTCGACGAGCGGGTTGGCGGGATCCAACAGACGATGGCCCAGTTCATGCTCGCTCTGGTAGTCACCATGGTGCTCGGCTTCATCGGGGTCATCACCGCCCTCCTGATCGGCCTTGGCTAGTCAGCCAAGCGGCGGGCGGGGTACCTCACCGGTATATAGGCTGCGCGCGTGGACTTCGCCCTGACCGACGAGCAGAACGATTTCGTCGACGCGATCCGGAACTTCTGCGACCGCGAGTGCGGCACGCAGGACCAGCGCGAGCGGCTCACCGAAGGCTACGTCGAGCGTCACAACTTTGAGATCTACGGGCAGATGGCGGAGCTCGGCTGGCTCGGGGTGACGATCCCCGAGGAGTACGGCGGCTCGGACGGCACGATGCTGGACGCCTGCCTGTTCATGGAGGAGACCTCGCGCGGCCTCGCCCCGATCGGCGGCTACGCGACGACGCTGATCGTCGCCGGCGCGACCAAGCGCTTCGGCACCGAGGAGCAGAAGCACGAGATCCTCGGCGGGATCGCCGGCGGCGCCGTCGAGGCGATCGCGATGACCGAGCCCGAGGCCGGCTCCGACGTCGGTGCGCTGAGCACCAGCGCCGCCGCGGTCGAGGGCGGCTTCGTCCTCAACGGGCAGAAGGTCTTCTGCTCCAACGCCCACATCGCCGACCACGTCCTGGTCGTCTGCCGCACCACCCGCAGCGAGGACAAGCACGCGGGGATGACGATGCTCTGGGTGCCGCGGAACGCTGACGGGATGGAGGTCGTCCCGATCGAGACGATGGGCGGCCGCGAGACCAACCACCTCTACTTCACCGACTGCGAGGTCCCCGCCGGCGCCGTGCTCGGGCAGGTCGACCAGGGCTGGACGCAGCTGATGGCGGGGCTTAACGTCGAGCGCCTGATCCTCGCCGCGACGATGCTCGGGATCGCCCAGCGCGCCTTCGACGACGCCCTGCGCTACGTCAAGGAGCGCCGCCAGTTCGGCCGCCCGATCGGTTCCTTCCAGGCCCTCCAGCACCGCCTCTCCGACCTCGCGACCGACCTCGAGGCGGCCCGCCTGATGACCCGCTGGGTCGCGACCCTGACCGACGAGGACCCCGACCGGATGCTGCCCCAGCAGGCCTCGATGGTGAAGCTGTTCGTCACCGAGGTCGCCAAACGGACGACGATCGAGGGCATGCAGATGATGGGCGGCTACGGCTACTCCTCGGAGTACGACATGGAGCGCCTGGTCCGCGCCGCGATGGTCTCGACGATCTACGGCGGCACCTCCGAGATTCAGCGCACGATCATCGCCAAAACGCTCGGCCTCTAGCCGAGCCCCGAAACAGCCCCGATCCAGCCGTTTTCGCGGTTCCGACAATGGTCCGCCCAGGCGCGGATTCTTGGCTCTGCGGGCGGCTTCGCGAACCGACTTTAGGGCTGGGACGGCAACTGGACGGATGGACTACCCAACTTGTCGAACATTCGTGGTCTCATGTACCCATGGATTTCGCAGCAAGCCGTCGCGGCGCCGCTCTGGGACTCGCAGTCGCCGCGCTTTCGCTTGCCCTCCTGACGCCCGCCGCCGAGGGCGCATCGCTGTCCTCGGCGCGGGCGGTCACCCCCGAGCCGCCGGCCGCGACCAGCTCCGCCCCGCAGGCGATGAGCCTCGAATTCACCAGCAGGACGGCGACGGTCGCCGGCCCCGGTGCCCTGGTCGAAGTTCGGTGCGTCGGGACCACCGGGGCGAGCTGCGTCGGCACGGTCTCGATCGCGGCACCGGGCGAACCGCCCGAGGTCGCCTACTCGATCGACCGCGGCGATCAGCGCGTGCTCGTCGTCCCGCTCGGGGAGCAGCGCGGGGTCTTCGACGGGATCGTCTCCGTGAAGAGCCGCGTCGTCGCCGAGACGGTGCAGGCCGAAGGCGGCTCCGTGCGCACCGCGCGCACGCTCCGCTTCGACTAAACCCGGCCGGCAGCGGCCCGCTATCCTTGTTCGGCCTCGCGCCCTGGGCCCGAGGTTTTTCTTTGTAATGACGCCGGAGTAGGAAGAGGGAACGACAATGGCTCGCGGAGACGTCCGCATCGCGGTGACGATGGCTTGCGAAGACTGCAAGCGGCGCAATTACCAGACCAACAAGTCGCGGCGCAACTCGCCGGACCGGATCGAGATGCGCAAGTTCTGCCGTTGGTGCGGTCACCACACCGCCCATAAGGAGACTCGGTAATCCCCGATGGCCAAAACGCGCGCACAGCGCAAGGCCGAGCGCCGGGCTCGGGAAGCTGAGGAGCGCAAGCGCTCGGCGGAAGGGCGCGACAGCACCGCGCGCGCCCAGCACGACACGCAGGTCCCGAAGTCGGGCGACGAGGCGATCATCGAGGCCGAGGAGCTCGGCATGGCCGCCGGCGTCCCCGAGGAGGCCCTAGCCCTTCCCGAGCAGACCAAACCTTCACGGTCCGAGCGCCGCGCCGAAGTGCGCGCCCAGAAAGAAGCGGAGAAACGCCAGCGCAACGAGCAGAAGCGGCGCGAGACCCAGCTGCTCGAGAAAAAACAGAAACAGGCGAAAGCCGAACGCGCCCAGCGCGGCGGTGTGATCGGCTTCCTGCTTTCCTGCTGGGCCGAGCTGAAGAAAGTGCAGTGGCCGGATCGCGAGACGCTGATCCAGGCAACCGCCGTAACCATCATCTTCGTCGCAGTGGCGGCCGCTTTCCTCGGCGCCCTCGACGCACTTTTCAACGAGATCGTCAAGCAGATCCTCTAGCGAGGATCTAGAACAAAGGCTTCAGATTTGTATCGCTGGTACGTGATCAACACCTACTCCGGGCACGAGAACAAGGTCAAGCACAACCTCGAGCACCGGGTTCAGACGATGAGCCAGAACCGCAACGTGCGGCAGGTCGTCGTCCCAACCGAGCAGGTCTCGGAGATGAAGGACGGGCAGAAAATCCAGACCGAGAAACGGACGATGCCCGGCTACGTCCTGGTCAACATGGAGATGACCGACGACGCCTGGGGCCTGGTCAAGAACACGCCCGGCGTGACCGGCTTCGTCGGCTCCCGCAACAAGCCGGTGCCGCTCTCCAAACCGGAGGTCGACCGCCTGCTGCACCGCGAGACCGCCGAGCGGCCCCGCACCCAGGCGCAGTTCTCGATCGGCGAATCGGTCAAAGTCATCTCCGGCCCGCTCTCCGACTTCTCCGGCGAGATCGCCGAGATCAACGAGGACGCCGCGAAACTCAAGGTCCTGGTCTCGATCTTCGGTCGCGAGACCCCGGTCGAGGTGGGCTACGACCAGGTCAAGAAGATCTAGGTCGCAAAGACCGCTACTCTCCGCAACCCGCTTATGGCCAAAAAAGTCCTCACCCTCATCAAGCTGCAGATCCAGGCAGGCAACGCCAACCCGGCGCCGCCGGTCGGCCCCGCGCTGGGTCAGCACGGCGTCAACATCATGGACTTCTGCAAAGCGTTCAACGCGCAGACGCAGAACGAAGGCGGCACGATCATCCCGGTCGAAATCACCGTCTACGAGGATCGAACCTTCACCTTCATCACCAAGACGCCGCCGGCCGCCGTCCTGATCAAGGAGGCGATCCGGATCCCGAAGGGCTCCGGCGAGCCGCACGTCAACAAAGTCGGGACGATCTCCCAGGACCAGATCCGCGAAATCGCCGAACGCAAGATGCCCGACCTCAACGCCAACGACATCGACGCCGCCTCGAAGATCATCGCCGGGACCGCCCGCTCGATGGGCGTCGACGTCAAATAGGAGATTTCCCGTGGCCCACGGCAAGCGATACCGCCAGCAGTACGACAAGGTCGACCGCGACCGCGCCTACCCGCCCGCCGAGGCGATCGCGCTGATCAAGGAGACGGCCAGCGCCAAATTCGACGAGACCGTCGAGGTGCACTACCTGCTGGGGGTCAACGTCCGCCACGCCGACGAGCAGCTCCGCGGCACCCTGGCGCTCCCGCACGGGCTCGGCAAAGACGTCAGCGTCGCCGTCTTCGCGCAGGGCCAGCAGGCCCGTGACGCCGAGGCCGCCGGCGCCGACTTCGTCGGCTCCCAGGACCTGGCCGAGAAAATCCAGGAGGGCTGGACCGACTTCGACGTGGCGATCGCGACCCCGGACATGATGCCGGTGGTCGGCCAGCTCGGCCGCGTGCTCGGCCCGCAGGGCAAGATGCCGAACCCGAAAGTCGGCACGGTCACCGAGGACGTCGAGAAGGCCGTCACCGAGGCCAAGGCCGGCAAAGTCGAGTACCGCACCGACCGCCAGGCGATCGTCCACCTGGCGATCGGCAAGGCGAGCTTCGACGAGGCCAAGCTGCTCGACAACTACAACGCCGTGGCCGAGGAGATCGCCCGCGCCAAGCCCGCCGGCGCGAAGGGCAAATACATCATCTCCTGCACGCTGGCCAGCACCATGGGCCCCGGCGTCCGCGTCGATACCAGCGCCAAAGCCGACCGCGAGACGGGCGGCGCCAGCGCCACGGCCGAGCCGGTCGAGGAGCCTGCCGCCGCCTAGTTTGCGCGATCGCTACACTGCGTCGCCGCTCACCCCAGACCACCGGCCGCATCTACCGATAAGCCCGGTGCAGGTAAGACGATGAACCGCGAAGAAAAGTCCGCAACCATCCAGGAGATCGCCGCCCAGATCGAGGCATCTGAGGCGATCTTTGCCGTCGACTACCGCGGGATCAGCGTCCCCCAGGCCGCCGAGCTGCGCGGCAAACTGCGCGAGGCCGACGCCAGCTTCCGGATCGTCAAGAACCGGCTGACGAAACTGGCCGCCGAGAAAGCCGGCGAGGACCGCCTCGCCGAGTTGCTGCAGGGCCCGACCGCCCTCGCCTTCGTTCGCGGCGACACCGCCCAGGCCGCGAAAGCGATCACGATCTTCAACAAAGAGCACGAGGTGCTCACCTATAAGGGCGGCTTCATGGACACGACCTCGCTCGACGAGGACGCGTTCAAATCGATCGCCAAACTGCCGACGCGCGACGTCCTCAACGGTCAGCTCGCCGGCGTCGTCGCCAGCCCGATCACCGGCCTGGTCCGCGGCCTCGGCTCGATGATCCAGGGCCTGGCCCTGCAGCTCGGCCAGATCGCCGAGAAAGAACTTGTCACCGGCGAGGCGGCCGCGGCGGAGCCCGAGGCTCCCGCCGAGGAGCCGGACGCCGGCCCCGCCGACGCGCCGGTCGAGGAGGCGCCGACCGAGGTTTCAAGTGGCAACGAGCCGCCGGCCGATCAGGCCGATTCGCCCGACGACGCGGAGGTCGAGGAGGCCGAGGTAGAGGCCGAGGCCGACGAGGGCTCGACTGATTCAGATACTTCAGAAGATTCGAAAGAGGAAGAGGGGTAGGACCAATGGCAGCAACGAAAATTTCGACCGAGGACTGGATCGAGGAGCTGAAAGGCATCTCCGTCCTCGAGCTCTCCGAGCGGATCAAAGCGCTCGAGGAGGAGTTCGGCGTCTCCGCGACCGCCGTTGCGGCCGCGGCCCCGGCTGCTGCTGCTGCCGGTGACGGCGACGGCGGCGGCGAGGAAGAAGCCTCGACGGTCGACGTCGTCCTGACCGAGGTAGGCGGCCAGAAAGTTCCCGTGATCAAGGTCGTGCGTGGCGCCACCGGACTCGGCCTGAAAGAGGCCAAGGCCCTCGTCGACGGCGCCCCCGGCCCGATCAAAGAGGGTGTCGAGCGCGACGAGGCCGAGAAACTCAAAGCCGAGCTCGAGGAGGCTGGCGCGACGGTCGAGCTCAAATAGAGCCACCGTCCCGCCCGCCGGGATCCCGCTCCTAGAGCCAAGCGCGCAGCCGCCTGCATCTGTGTGTTATTTTTTGCGGTCGCGCGTCTTTTGAGTATCCCTGCCCATATTTGCGCTGTATCTACGTCCCTCTGACCGCCCGAGGAGTCGCCCGCTTTGGCACGTTCGAACGCTGCCCCCGTAACCCGTAGGAGCTTTTCCCGCCTAGAGAACCCCCTCGAAGTCCCGCACCTGATCGACATCCAGCGACGTTCCTTTGAGGAGCTGACGGATCCGAAGACGGGTGGGTTGAGGGAGACCATCGACGACATTTCCCCGATTGAGGACTACACGGGGAATTTGCAGATCGTCTTTGGCGAGTTCAAATTCGAGGAGCCCCCGCACTCGATCCCGGAGTGCCGTGAGAAGGACATGACCTACTCGCGGCCGTTGACCGCGACCGTCGCCTTCCAGAACAAGGAGACCGGCGAGATCCGCGAGCAGGCCGTCTTCATGGGCGACTTCCCGTGGATGACCGAGCGCGGCACCTTCATCATCAACGGCACCGAGCGCGTTGTCGTCACGCAACTGGTCCGTTCGCCGGGCGCTTACGTGATGGCGCCGAAGGATCCCGAAAAGCAGGTCTTCATCGCCAACCTGATGCCGGCCCGCGGCTCCTGGCTGGAGCTCGAAGTCGACAAAAAAGGCCGCGTCTACGTGCGCATCGACCGCAAGCGCAAGCTGCCGGTCACGGTGCTGCTGCGGGCGATGGGCTACGTCGAGGACCAGCAGCTGCTCGACATGTTCGACAACTCGATCTACATGCGGCACACGATCGAGTCCGACACGGAAGCGACCCGGACCGAAGAGGGCGCCCTGATCGAGCTGTTCAAAAAGCAGCGTCCGGGCGAGCCGCCGTCGGTCGACGCCGCCCGCGGGCTGCTCGAGCAGCTCTTCTTCGACCCGAAGCGCTACGACCTCACCCGGGTCGGTCGCTACAAGCTGAACGCCCGCCTCGATCTCGACATCGACCTCGAGACGCGGGTCCTCACCCACGACGACATCATCGCCCTGGTCAAGGAGCTGGTCTCCCTGCCGAAGCTGCTCGGGATCCCCGAGGAGATCGACGAGGAGAACCCGATCAAAGACTATGCCGCGGAGGCGATCACCTACCCGCGCGAGCCGGTCTACGAGCACCTCGACGAGTACGAGCACTTCGGCAACCGCCGTCTGCGCACGGTCGGCGAGCTGATCCAGGAGGCCTTCCGGATCGGCCTCTACCGGATGGAGCGCGTGGTCCGCGAGCGCCTCACCACCGAGGACTCCGACGCGATCACCCCGCAGACGATCATCAACATCCGCCCGGTCGTGGCGGCGATGAAGGAGTTCTTCGGCTCCTCGCAGCT
>JAWVEZ010000042.1:0-13078 GCA_033856455.1 Solirubrobacterales bacterium
CCGCAGCCGACGTCGAGCACCCGGTCGCCCTCCTTCAGCTCGAGCTTGCGGGCGACCGTCTCCAGCTTCTCCTCCTGCGCCTGCTCGAGGGTCTTCGCCCCCTTGTTCCAGATCGCGCAGCTGTAGACCATGGTCGGGCCGAGGAAGAGCTCGAAGAACTCGTTCGAGACGTCGTAGTGGTGGCGGACGGCGCGGGCGTCGCGCTCTTTGCTGTGGCGGCGTCCGCTCGGGCGCAGCTCGGCGGCGGGGCGCGGCGGCGGCGGGGTCAGGCCCATCGCCCGCACCGCGGCGAGCATCAGCGCCCGCTTGTCGGCGGCGTCGAGGGACGGCGGCTGCCACTCGTTCAGCAGGGTGATCGTCGCGTCCATGTCGTCGACGTCGAGCTCGCCGCTGACGTAGGCGCGGCCGAGCCCCAGCTGGCCCGGGGCGCGCAGCGCGTGGGCGGCGGCGCGGGGCGAGCGCACGCTGAAGGTGGGGCCGCCCTCGCTGGTCGCCGGCAGCGTCGATCCGTCCCAGAACTCGACCGTGAAGGGGCGGTCCGGCAGCCGCGCTTCGATCTCGCGGCGCAGGGGGGCGGGGGTTGCGAACGGCACCGCCGGTCAGCCTATCGGCGGGGCGTTATGAGGGTGCCCTAACGCTGGCTTCAGGTCCGACCCGTAGAATCGCCCGCATGGCAACGGCGGGTCCCCTCCCCTCAGACATTCAGCCGGTCGAGAACGAGACCCGCGACCGGATCATCACCGGCCTGGTGACGCTGGTCCCGTTCGTCGCGATCGGGCTGGCCGGCTGGCAGGTCTGGGGCAGCGCCCTGCACTGGAGCGACGTCTTCCTCTTCCTCGGCATGTACTTCTTCACCGGGCTGGGGATCACGGTCGGTTTCCACCGTCACCTCACCCACCGCGCCTTCAAGACCTACGACTGGCTGCACGGGCTGCTGGCGATCCTCGGCTCGGCGGCGATCGAGGGTCCGGTGATCTCCTGGGTCGCCGATCACCGCAAGCACCACGCCTTCTCCGACGAAGAGGGAGACCCGCACAGCCCCCACGTCGACCACGGCCACGGCTGGTCGGGGGCGATGCGCGGCCTCTTTCACGCCCACATGGGCTGGCTCTTCATCCACACCCAGCGCGGCAACAAGGAGCGCTACGCGCCGGACCTGATCAAAGACCCGGTGATCCGCTGGGTCGACGGCACCTTCCTGATCTGGGCGATCGGCGGCCTGCTGCTTCCCTTCTTCCTCGGCTGGGCGATCGGCGGCACGATCTTCGCCGGCCTCACCGGCCTGCTCTGGGGCGGCCTGGTCCGCGTCTTCGTCCTCCACCACTTCACCTACAGCATCAACTCGCTCTGCCACGTCTTCGGCAAGCGCGAATTCGAGACCACCGACCACTCGCGCAACCTCGCCCTGATCGCGATCCCGACCCTCGGCGAGGCCTTCCACAACAGCCACCACGCCTTCCCGACCTCCGCCACCCACGGCCTCCGCTGGTGGCAGATCGACATCTCGGCGATCATCATCGACCTGCTCGAGAAGGTGCACCTGGTCTGGGACGTGGTTCGCGTCAGCCCCGAGCGGCTGGCAGCGAAGGCAGCCTCCTAGCTAGGCAGGAGGCCCACTGCATACGATCCCGCGCGTGGAGGCACGCCCGGGAGGCAGGGGCGCGCGTGAGCGCCTGCTCGACGCGATGATCGTCGTCGCGTCTCGCCATGGCTACGGCGACGCCACGGTCGCCCGGGTGGTGCGCGAGGCTGGGATGTCGCGGGCCACCTTCTACGAGCATTTCGAGGACCGCGACGACTGCTTCCTGGCCGCCTTCCGCCGCGCTGCCGCCCCGGTCCGGGCGGATCTGGAAGCGATGGCCGACGCGCGTGATTCGCGGACGCCGTGGGAGATCATCGCCGCCGCGCTCGCCGCGGTCGAACGCGATCCCGACACGGCGCGCCTGCTGGTCCTGGAGTCATTTGGCGGCGGTGCCAGGGTCCGCGGTGAGATGGAGGAGCTGCTCGGCCTGATCGAAGACTCGATCGACCGGTACGGGGAATCCGCGCCGGAGACGCGGGCCGAGATCCCGCCGAGGGCGTTGCTGGGCGGCGTCGGCAACCTGGTGGGGCTGCGCCTCTTTCGCCGCGAGGGTCGGCCGAGCGAGCTGATCGGCGATCTCCGCTGCTGGGTGTCGTGCTATCAGCGCCGCGCCGGCGGCATGCGGCTCGGCCAGGAAGACTGGGAGCGGCTCGGGAGGATCTGGTTCGAGGCAGCCTCAGACGAGGCGAACGTCGGTCCGGGCCCCAGCAGCCGATTGCCGCGCGGTCGCGCGGCTCTGCCCGCGGCCGAGGCCGCCAATCGGCACCGCGACCGGCTGATCTCCGCGACCGGCCGCTGCTCGGCGGAAATGGGCTACCTGGAGATGACGGTGGACGACGTGGTCAGCCGCGCCGGGGTCACCCGGGCGGTCTTCTACCGGCAGTTCCGCAACAAGGAAGACGCTTTCCTGGCGATGATCTCCCACGCCATCCAGGCGGGTGCCGCGGCCGCCGCCGGCTCTTTCTTCACCGATGGGGACTGGCCGGACCGGGTCTGGAACGCGCTCGATTCCTTCGCCGACTACGTCGCCTCCAATCCCGATCTCGCCGTCGCCGGGATGGTCGATTTCTATAGCGCTGGACGGGGCGCAATCGGGCGCTCGTTCGACGGCCGCATGGCCTTCACGCTCTTCCTCGAGGACGGTTATCGCTTTCGCCCGGAGGCGGAAGGGCTGCCGCGCAGCTGCTCGGAAGCGATTGCGGGGGCGATCGAAGAGCTGCTCCGCCAACGGATCGTGCAAGGGCGCACAGCGCAGATCCGCGAGCTCGTTCCGCAGCTGGCCTACGTGGCGCTCGCGCCCTTCACCGGGGCGGAGTTCGCGCTGGCGCTGGTCAGCCAGCGCTGCGGAACAGCTGCCTGATGCTCTCACTCCACTCCGGGCCGAGGCTGAACCGCGCGGCCGGCCGGCCGGGGGTCTGCCCGTCGCTTTCGCCGGGGTGCTCGCGCAGCACCCCGGTTGCGACGAGCGCATCGAGGTGCCGCCGCAGCGTCTGGTGGCTGGCGCTCGCCTCGGCGGCGAGATCGGCCGCCGTCGCCGCACCGAGCTGGCTCAGCACTCGCAGGATATGGACGCGGGTTGGATCGGCAACCGCGCTCAACCACTCGGATGCACCTCTCGCCCCCAAACCCACGTTCGCCATCCCTCCCACCGCGAATTCTGAACAACAATGGTTCCGTCGATACGACTAAAAGACCGGCGTGTTAACCGTATCGGCGGGTGGGCGATACGGGATCGGTTGACGCACCAGCTCCAGGCTTTTCGCAGTACAAGGCGATGGTCACCGCTGTCGCCTGGACGATCAGCCATTCCGAGAATCAGGTTCTCTCGAACACCAGCGGTTTTTTTGGACCGCGGGGTCTAAGGAGCCTGGATCGACTCGTAGGAGTCGATCCAGGCGTTGCAGGCTGCGCCGAGCGCGACCTCGCGGTGCGGCTCGGCGGGGACTGCGACCAGCTCGCCGATGTAGGCCTTGCCGTCCCAGCCGGAGATGTCCTGCAGGGTGCTGGGGTCGTCGGCGCTGAGCGTGAACTCGGTCGGGCCGCCGTCGCTCTCGTAGCGGCCGGCGGGCCAGAACTGGCCGTTGTTGGCGAGGCTGATCGTGTTCGGGCGCTGGCCGTCGAGGGCGGGGATCAGCGCCTCCTCGAAGCCGGGCGCCGAGAGGGTCAGGTCGAAGGGCGAGAAGTACTGCAGCGAGAGGTTCCAGCTTCCGGCCGGCAGCTCCAGGGTCTGCGCGGTCGCGGCGCCGGTCTCGAGCACGCTGCCTTCGTCCCAGGCGCTTTTCGGCCCGATCATCGCGTCGGGGAAGAGCGAGGCGCGGCCCGGGTTGGCGAGGAGGATGCGGATCTCCGGCGAGTCGCAGCCGGCGAAGGCTCCCGCCTCGACCCCCTCGAGCAGGACGTGGCGATCCTCGGGGGTCTCGCCGGTCCGTTCCCAGAGGACGTAGGAGGGGGTCACCGCGACCCGCTTGAAGTTGGCCGGCGGCTTGCTGTTCCAGGCGGCGCGACCGGTGACCACGTAGGGGAAGGTGTTGAGGGTTTTCTCCGAGAAGGAGTCGAAGTCGATCGGGCTGTAGGCGTCGCCGGTGTCGAAGGGCTTTTCCGGGCTCGGCGTGACCGCCTCGTCGGGGAACTCGACCAGCGGCACGTGGGTGTCGGCGCCGAGCAGCTCGTAGGCGGCGAAGCGGTCCTGGCCGGCGTAGAGGACCGGCTCGCCGCGGACGATCGGGACGAAGGCCTGCAGCTCGCCGCCGTGCCCGGCCGGGGCCACCGGCGTATCCCGCAGCACCAGCAGGCTCGAGTAGATCGCCCCGCCGACGAACACGACCCCCAGCACCGCCCACCCAAGCCGCAGCAACCGCCCCCTCCGGGTGGTCGCCATTTCATTCCCATGCGGTACGGAATGGCGACCACCCGGCCGGCGCAGGCTCGGGAACTCTCGGATCAGCGGCTTGGCGGCGACCAGCATCGCCAGCGGGGCGGCGATCATCAGCGCCTTGGCCTGCGAGTAGTCGCCGCTGAAGGGCAGCGAGACGAGATAGAGGAGGGCGCAGGCGCCGAGCGCGATCGGCACCGTCGGTTCGCGCCGCTGCACCCACCAGGCGACGCCGACCAGCAGGGCGACCACCGCGATCGCGCCGGTCAGGCCGGGGAGGACGGCGGTGCCGACGGCGTCGAGGCGGTAGTTGGAGGTCCACCAGACGCCGAGCGTCTCGATCGGCGAGACCGGGCCGTAGGTGTTCGAGCCGGCGACCTGGTTGAAGGCACTGGCGAAGCCGAAGGGACCGACCAGGGCGAGCGCGGCGAGCCCGGCCAGCACGAGGATCGCGAGGATCGTCAGCGGCCGCAGCAGGAGGCGGAGCAGCGCCTTCGGCCGCAGCGCCCGGCGCACGCCGGGAAGGGTCAGGCTCCAGAGGACGAAGATCGCCACCGGCCAGGCGATCCCGGCGAAGCTGTAGGAGAAGAAGATCCCGCCGAGCAGGGCGAGCACGGGCAGGGCCGCCAGCAGCCGGTCCCGTCGCTGGGTCGGCAGGGCAGCCGGGGTCAGCAGGAAGGCGGTGAAGGCGAGTACGAAGAGCGCCTCGGCGGTCTCCTTGAAGGCCGCCTGCGCGAAGTAGGAGGCGGCGAGGTAGGGGAGGGCGACCAGCACCGCGGCCAGGGTGCGCCGCCCCGGGCGCAGGTCGCCGAGAAAGCCGAGCGCGGTGAGGCCGGTGAGCACGCCGATCGCGACGATCTCGCCGACGAAGGCCTGGCCGAGGTTGATCCCCGGCACCACCGCGGTCGCCACCGCCAGCCCGTGCGGGCCCAGCGGGTAGCCCGGCTCCGGCGCCGGCCCGAAGCCGCTGCGCAGCCACTCCGCCCAGGCGAGGTGGAGGCCGAGGTCGTTGTTGAAGCCCATCCCCAGCAGGCCCCAGCGGCCGCTGATCACGAACGGGATCGCCAGGACCACGGCGATCGCCAGCGCCACCGGCAGCCCGGCGCGCAGCGCCCCCGGCGCCTCGTAGCGTCCCCGGAAGACGACGAAGCCGGCGGCCAGGACCAGGGCCAGGGCGCCGAGGCTGGCGCTGGTGCCGTGGCCCGGCGCCCGCGCCAGCAGCCCGGTGACGGTGAGGATCGCGCCGAACCCGACCGCCGGCTCCAGCCACGACCAGCTGCGCCGCCCGGCGACGGTCAGCACCGCGCGCCCGACCAGCAAGGAGGCGGCACAGATCAGCACCGCCGAGGCGTAAGTCCCGATCATCTAGGCAGGGAACTTACTTCTCAGCGGCGCGTTCGAGCGTCGCGCGCAGTCCCGGGCCGCGCAGCGGCTGCTCGTGCCCGGTCAGGACCAGCTCCGGCTCGAGCGCCGCCAGCCGCCGCACCGAGGCCCGGGCTTTTTCGTGATTCCAGGCCCAGGCGGGGTGGGGGACGCTGGCCTCGCCGTGCTCCAGCGGTTTCAGCCGGCCGGAATCGACCAGGTAGACGACGTCGCTGACCAGGGCCACCCGGTCGCGCTCGCGCCAGAGCGCGATCAGGCCGGGGGCGTGGCCGGGCATGTGCAGGACCTCGAAGCCGGCGACCGTCTCGCCCTCGCTGACCGTGCCGGCGATCCGCACCGCGCCGCCGTCCCAGCGCGGCAGCAGGACCCGTTCGTAGAGCCACTGGATTGGCTTCACCGGCAGCAGGTCGAGGTGCCAGTAGGGCGCCATCCAGGAGTCGCTTTCGGCGTCGGCGACTTCGTCGGGGTGGCAGAAGACCGGCGCGTCCATATATGGGGCGCTGCCGCGGTGGTCGCAGTGGGCGTGTCCGAGCACCACCCGCTTGCAGCCGCCGAGCTGCTCGGCCGCGGCCCGCGCCTTCTTGCGCATCGCCTTGGTCCCGGCGTCGAACATGACCACGCCGCCCTGGTCCTCGAGGAAATAGACGTTCATCGCTCCGCGGAAGTCCCCGCGCAGCAGCCAGACCCCGTCCGCGACCTGCTCCAGCCCCATGCGCGGACCTTACCCGGCCGCGGAGTCCAACTAGGGTTCCGCCCGTGCCCTGGATCTGGAAAGTGGGGATGGTCGTCCTCGTGGTCTGCCTCGCCGCCTCGATGGTGATCGCGATCGTCCAGCTCTCGACCACGCCGACCGAAATCCTCGGCGACGGCTTCCGCGGCCTCCCGGCCGACTACGAACGGTGAGTTAAGTCACTCGCCGCCGCGTGCGGGCGGGTTAGTATCAACCGCGTTCGGCGATCGCTAGGAGGGAGGCGGTTTTGGGGTTGTTCAATCGCATCGTGGTGGGGACGGATGGCTCGGAGACGGCGGCGGCCGCGGTCGGGCAGGCGATCGAGCTGGCGAAGCTGGCCGGTGCCGAGCTCAGCGTCGTCAGCGCTTACGCGCCGGTGCACAAAAAACGCCTCGAGGGCGAGCAGGCCGGCGCCCCCGCCGACGTGGCGCACGAGATCGGGCCGCGCGAGGACGTCAACCTGGTGCTCGAAGCGGCGGCGGCGCAGGCGCGCAAAGAGGGGGTCGACGTGCAGATCCACCCGGTCGAGGCCGATCCCGCCGACGCGATCCTCAACGTCGCCGAACAGGTCAAGGCCGACCTGATCGTGGTCGGCAACAAGGGCATGACCGGCGCCCGGCGCTACTTCCTCGGCAGCGTCCCGAACAACGTCTCCCACCACGCCCCCTGCTCGGTAATCATCGTTCGAACCACCTGACCTGAGGGCGCCGGGGCTGGCGGTCAGCCCGTGCGGGGCGCGGTCGCGGCGCCGACGTCGATCAGGCCGGAGCCCTGCTGGCGTTCGGTGAGGCTGGGGAGCAGGCGCGCGGTCGCGGTCAGCTTGCGGCGCAGCAGATCGATCCGGTCCTTGCCCTTCGCCTTCCCCGGGACCGAGCCGCTGGCGATCACCAGGGCGGCGGCGCCGGAGACGTGGGCGGCCGCCATCGAGGTGCCGACGTAGTTGGCGGGCACGCCGAACAGGTTGGTCGTGCCGGGCTTCAGGGTCACCTGGTAGATCGGCCGGGCCGAGATCGAGGGACAGCCGGCGATCGGGGTGCCGCCGCCCGGCGCGAGCAGGTCAACCATGCGGCCGGCCAGGGAGTAGTTGCCGAGGCAGCCGCCCTCGGTGCTGCCGCCGACGCCGATCACCCGCGGGCCGGTGGCCGGCGGCGAGACGCAGGTCTCGGCGCCGAGGTTGCCGACCGAGGCGACGACGACGACCCCTTGTTCTGCCGCGTTGCGCAGCGCTTCGTTGACGCTCGGCACACCCTTGCCGCAGCCGAAGTTGAAGCTCAGGTTGATCACCTGGGCGCCGTTGGCGGTCGCGTAGCGGATCCCCTTGGTGATCGCCGCCGCGTCGCCGCGCCCCTGCGCGTCGAGCACCCGCACCGGCATCAGCTTGGCGCCGTAGGCGAGCCCGGTCAGCCCGGTGCCGTTGTCGGTCTTCTCGCCGATCGTCCCGGCGACGTGGGTGCCGTGCCCGTTTTCGTCGAGCGGGACGCGGTCGTCGTCGACGAAGTCATAGCCCTCGATGAACTGGCCCGGGCCGAAGTCGGGGCTGCGCAGGAACCTCTCGCCCTGGCTGCGGTAGGCGACCCCGGTGTCGAGCACGGCGATCACGACGCCCCGGGCGCCCCGCCGGCCGGCGGTGGCGACGTTTTCCCAGGCTTCGACCGCGTTGATCCCGCCGGGCGAGGCCGGGACCCTGCTGCCGGGCTGCTGCGCCCAGGGCAGGAAGTTCCACTGCTTCAGGGTCCAGTCGCCGGGAAAGCTGGCGGCTTCGGCGGAGCCGGTGATGTTGCCGGGGTCGTTGGGGAACCGGAACGGCTGCGGCACGGCGGAGGCGGTGGCGACGTAGTTGGGGGCGGCGTACTCGACCCTGGCGTTGTCGCCCAGCGCCCGCGCGGTCGCGCCGACGCCGGCCCCCCGCGGCAGCCTCAGCGTCCGCGGCGGGGCACCCTCGACCTTGACGATCAGCTCGTGGGGGACGAATTCGCGCGCCTGCGAGATCCCCGTCTGCGCCGCCGCGGGCGCGGCGAAGGGAAGCAGCGCCAGCGCTGCCAGGAAGGCAGGAATGCAGAAAGTTCGTTTCATCCAAAAACCGTGGCGCGCCGAGAATCGAGTCTGCCGGGCGAGCTCTCTCCTGGCTAACACCGCGACCCCCACGAAGTTGTAGGAGACATACTCCCGAATCGGATGAGCGGCGACGCGGATACGGACGGACATGCAGCGGCGATGGCGCTGGCGCTGGAGCAGGCGCGGGCGGCCGAGCGGCACGGCGACGTCCCGATCGGGGCGGTGATCCTCGGCGCCGGGGGCGAGCGGCTGGCCGCCGCCGGCAACGAGCGCGAGCTGCGCCGCGACCCGACCGCGCACGCGGAGATCCTCGCGATCCAGGCCGCCGCCGCGGCGCTCGGCGGCTGGCGCCTGCCCGGCACGACCCTCTACGTGACCCTCGAGCCCTGCGCGATGTGCGCCGGCGCGATCGTCCTCGCCCGCATCCCGACCGTGGTGATCGGCGCCCCCGACCCGAAGGCGGGCGCCGCCGGCAGCGTCCTCGACGTGCTCGCCGAGCCCGCCCTCAACCACCGCCCCGAGGTGATCCGCGGCGTCGGCGAGCCCGAGTCCGCCGCCCTCCTGCGCGCGTTCTTCGCCGCCCGGCGTTAGGTCGCTGTCGAGTTCCTCTCGCATACCGAGAGGAACTCGACACCTAGGTCGCTGAGAGCACGCCGGTCGCGACCAGGATCAACACCAGCGTCCCCAGCGCGACCCGGTAGGCGATGAAGATCGCGTAGTTGTGGCGGGCGATGTAGCGGAGCAGCCAGGAGATCGCGAAGTAGGCAACGACGAAGCTGACCGCGGTGGCGAGCAGGGTCGGCCCCCAGCCGACCCCGTTGGAGATCTCGTCGAACTTGGTGATCGACTGGAGGATGGTGGCGCCGGTCAGGGCCGGGATCGAGAGGAAGAAGGAGAGGCGGGTGACGGTGACCCGGTCGAGCTCACGCAGCAGACCGGCCGACATCGTCGCCCCCGAGCGCGAGATCCCCGGGATCAGGGCGATGCACTGGGTGATCCCGATGATCAGGGTGTCGCGCCAGGTGACGTCCTCCTCGTGGCGGCGCTGGGTGGCGCGGCTGTCGGCGAAGTACATGACGCCGCTGAACAGGATCAGCGCGCTGCCGACGAACCAGAGGCTGCGCAGGGTCGTCTCGATCTCGTCCTTGAAGGCGAGCCCGACGACGATGATCGGCAGCGAGCCGACGATCACCGCCCAGGCGAAGAACCAGTCGCGCCCACTGCGCTGCTCGCGGTCGCCGAGCCCGCGGAACCAGGCCGCCAGCAGGCGGACGATGTCCTTCCGCAGGAACAGCAGGGTGGCCAGCACCGCACCGCTCTGGATGATCGCCGTGAAGGCGGTGATGTCCGGGTCGTCGGTCGAGTACCCGAGCGCGCTCTCGAGGATCGTCAGGTGCCCCGTGCTCGAGATCGGCAGGAACTCGGTGAATCCCTCGACCGCGCCGAGGAGTATCGCTTCCCACCAGTCCAAGCGGCTCAGCTTATGGGACGGCCTTTACGCCAGATGAAGGTGGCGGCGCAGGAACTCGAGCTGGTTGCCCACTTACGGGACCGAGGCCGGGCAGTCGGCCTCCGGGGCTGCCGACTTAGGCCGTAAAGCGGAGGGGGTGGGATTCGAACCCACGAGCGCCTTGCGGCGCCACTGGTTTTCAAGACCAGCGCATTCAACCGCTCTGCCACCCCTCCGGGAGGCGGGCCGAATGCTAGAGGGCTTAATGCTTGGTCAGGCGCCTTCTACTGATTGGATTTAGGAATGCGCCGGTTGCTGATCCTCTGCTCGGGAATGATTTTTCTCGACGTCGTCTTCTTCTCGGCGATCGCGCCGCTGCTGCCCGAATACGCCGACGAGCTCGGCCTCAGCGACGCCCAGGCGGGCGTCCTCTCCGCCTCCTACGCGGCGGGCACCCTGCTCGCCGCGCTGCCGGCGGGCTACGTCGCCAGCCAGCTGGGGCCGCGCAAGACGGTGATCGCCGGCCTCACCCTGCTCGGCATCGGCAGCCTCGTCTTCGGCTTCGCCCACCAGATCGTCGTGCTCGACTTCGCCCGCTTCTGCCAGGGGGCCGCCGGCGCGCTGGTCTGGTCCGGTGCCCTCACCTGGCTGATCACCACCGCCCCCGAGAAGAACCGCGGCTCGGTGATCGGCACCGCCCTGGGGACCGCGGTGGCGGGAGCGCTGCTGGGCCCGGCGCTCGGTGCCCTCGCCGGCTCGGTCGGCACCGAGCCGGTCTTCGGCTCGGTCCTGCTCGTCTCCTTCGCGCTCGCCTTCGCCGCCTCGCGGCTGCCC
This sequence comes from Solirubrobacterales bacterium, assembly GCA_033856455.1. GTDB lineage: Bacteria > Actinomycetota > Thermoleophilia > Solirubrobacterales > 70-9 > VAYN01. The sequence continues at coordinate 10,907 of JAWVEZ010000042.1, forward strand.
GAATCGGGGACGTCCGAACGCCAGAGCCTGCGCGAAGTCCGCGCGGCGATGCTGACGCGGCCGGTCGTCGTCGCCTTCGTCTTCGTCGCCGTGCCCTCGATGATGTTCGGGGCGATCGAGGTCCTGGTCCCGCTGAAGATCGACGAGCTCGGCGGCAGCCATGGCGTGATCGCCGCCGGCTTCATCGTCGGCGCCGCGCTGGAGGCGGTGCTGGCGCCGATCGCCGGCCGCATCTCCGACCGCAGCGGCCGCCGCGGTCCCTACGTGGTCGGGCTCTCGATCTGCGCCGGAGCAATGATTGCGATCGCCGCCGCGCAGGTGCTCGGCGCCGTGCTCGCGGCGCTGATCGTCACCTCGCTCGGCGCCGGCCTCTGCTTCGCGCCCGCGCTGACGCTGATCTCGGACGCGGCCGAGTCGAGCGACCTCCACCAGGGCTTCGCCGCCGGCCTCTCGAACATGGCCTGGGCCTCCGGCCAGGTGGTCGGCGGGATCGGTGGCGGCGGGGTCGCCTCGCTGACCGGCGACGCGGTGCCGAGCATCGCGATCGCGGTGCTGCTGGTGTTCACCGTCGTCTACGCCTTCCGCACGCTCACCCCGACGCCGCTGGTCCCGGTGAAAGGCTAGGCGGCGATGGCGAGGGGACGGAAGCGCGCGAGCGGGGAGTGGGTCAACTGGGCCGGCGATCAGTCCTGCCGCCCGGCCGCCGACCTGCGCCCGGCGGACCGCGAGCAGCTTGCCGAGGCGATCGTGGCCGCGGCCGCGAGTGGCCGCAAGGTACGCGTCGCCGGTTCCGGCCACTCGTTCACCGAAGCGGCGCTGACCGCGGGGACGATGCTGCACGTCGAGGCGCTGGCCGGCGTGCTCGACGCCGATCCCGGCTCCGGCCTGGTCCGGGTCGGCGGCGGCACCGTGCTCGCCGATCTCAACGAGGAGCTGGCGCGGCTCGGGCTGGCGATGGAGAACCTCGGCGACATCGACGTGCAGACGATCGCCGGGGCGATCTCGACCGGGACCCACGGCACCGGCGTCCGGCTGCGCAACCTCAGCGCCCAGGTCGAGGGGCTGGAGCTGGTGCTCGCCGACGGCAGCACCCGCCACCTCAGCGCCGCGACCCACCCGGAGCTGCTGCGGGCGGCGCGGGTGGGGGTTGGGGCGCTGGGCGCGATCACGGCCGTGACCCTGCGCTGCGTCCCCGCCTTCACGCTGCGCCGGGTCGACCGGCCGGAGCCGCGCGAGGCGGTGCTCAACGGCTTCCAGGAGCGGGCCGACGCGCACGACCACTTCGAGCTCTTCACCTTCCCCTACGGGGAGAACGCCCTGGTGCTGGAGCGCAACCGGGTCGACGAGCCGCCGCGGCCGCGCGGCCGGGCCGCCACCTTCCTCAACGACGTGGTGGTGGAGAACTGGGCGCTGGGGGCGCTCTCGGCGACCGGCCGGGCCTTCCCGGGGAGGATCCCGGCGCTGGCGCGGATGGCCGACCGGGTCGCCTCGGGCAGCGCCACCACCGACCGCAGCGACCGGGTCTTCGCCAACGAGCGCCGCATCCGCTTCACCGAGATGGAGTACGGGGTGCCGCGGCAGCACGGGCCGGAGGCGGTGCGGCGGGTGATCGAGTGGGTGCGCTCGAACCGCTATCCCGTCTTCTTCCCGATCGAGCTGCGGGTCGCCGCCGGCGACGACGCCTCGCTCAGCCCCTCGCACCAACGCGACACCGCCTACATCGCCGTCCATCAGTACAGGGGGATGGAGTGGCGGCCCTACTTCGAGGCGGTCGAGGCGATCATGGACGAGTACGAGGGCCGTCCCCACTGGGGCAAGCGCCACTTCCAGACCGCCGCCACCCTGGCGCCCCGCTACCCCGCCTGGGCCGAGTTCCAGTCGGCCCGCGACGAGCTCGACCCGGGTCGCGTCTTCACCAACGAGTACGCCGAGCGGGTGCTCGGTCCCTGACTACAGGAAGTTCTTGCCCTCGCCCCGGTACGTGGGCACGGTGTCGACGATTGCGTCGCCTTCGACCAGGTGGAGGACGTTGAAGCGCTCGCAGAGCTCGCCGGCCTTGGCGTGGCGCAGGTACGCGCGGTCGCCGATGCGCATGCGGTCGGCGGCCGCTCCGCGCAGCGGCGTCTGCACCTCCCCGGCGCCCTCGAGCTTGTCGAGCGCGAGGCCCTCGGG
>JAWVEZ010000043.1:0-6913 GCA_033856455.1 Solirubrobacterales bacterium
CACGGCAGCCTCGGGATGACCGACGACACCCCGCTGGCCGCGCTCTGGCGCTTCAGCCGCATGCTGCGCCTGGCAGACGGTCCCGACGAGGTCCACAAGATGGTCCTCGCCCGCCGCGAGCTGAACCGCTGGCGCAAGCGCGAGGAGGCCGAACGTGCCGGGACCCTCGAGCCCCGGCACGCAAAGCGGATGGTCTAGGTGAGGCGGGCAGAGGCCAGCTGCACGCTGACCCCCGCCCACCCGCCGCGGATGATCGAGTACCCGCGGGGCGTGTCCTTCTACTCGACTTTCGCGCAGACCACTGCGCCGAACAGATTGAAGCTGGGCGTGCCGGCGCCGATCTGGGCGTAGGCTTCGAAGTTGACCGCCGTGCCACTCGGATTGATGTCCACAGCGTCGATGGTCGCTTCCTTTTTGCCGCCGGTCGAGCCGCCGTCGACGTCGAAGCCGGTGCCGACGACTCTCTTGCCTGCCGGGCAGGGGATGCTGAGGGTCTTCGGGGTCGTCGTGCTCGAACCGGTCGAGGCTTCCACCAGCTCGTATTCGGTCAACCCAGCAGGACCGGTTTTGCCGATTGGGCCCTGTTTGCCCTCGGGTCCCTGTTTGCCCTCGGCGCCCGTAGCCCCTTTGAGAGCATTTTTGGTTGCTTTCTTGATCTTCGCCAGCGTCACCGCTTCTTTCTTCAGCTCTTTCGTGCCGACGCTTTCTTTACCGAGCTCGGACGCCGCGAAGGCAGTCGCGCCACCGAGTACCAGGAACACTGCGATGCTCGACATCACGTTCGCGTAACTGAGCCGCGGTCGGAGCTTCTTCATTGGTTCTCCCCCAATTGAATTATTTTTACAGTCGATGTGGCAAGGGGGAACCTTTCAGGCTCCCGAGTTGCTGTCAATCGACTTGTCCCGCGCCAACGACCCGCTCCGCCTCCTCCGCCAGCCGCTCGGTCAGGCGGGCGAAGTACTCGATTCCGGCGTCGGCCTTGCCGAAGCCACCGTCGCGGTAGCGCCGGTAGACGCCCTCGATGATCACCGCCAGCTTCCAGTAGCCGAGGGCGACGAAGAAGTCGAGGTCGGAGAGGTCGCGGCCGGAGCGCTGGGCGTAGCGGGCGATCAGCTCCTCGCTGGACGGGAAGCCGGGCGCCAGGCTGGCCGGCTGGCCGAGGCCGATCGGGTTCTCTTCGTCGCCGCGGTCGGCCCAGTAGACGACCAGCTGGCCGACGTCGGCGAGCGGGTCGCCGAGCGTGCAGAGCTCCCAATCGAGCACCGCGGCGACCTCGCCGGAGCCGGTGAGGATCATGTTGTCGAGCCGGTAGTCGCCATGCACGAGCGTCGCCGGGCCCTGCTCGGGGATCCGCGCCGCCAGCCGCTCGTGGACACGGTCGACGACCGGCAGCTCGCGGGTCTTCGACTTCTCCCACTGCCCCTGCCAGCGGCGCAGCTGGCGGGCGACGTAGTCCTGCTTGCGGCCGAGGTCGCCGAGCCCGACCGCGTCGGGGTCGACGGCGTGGATCGCGACCAGCGTGTCGGCGACCCGCTCGCCGATCGCCCGGCGGTCGTCCTCCTCGGGGAAGGCGCCGGCCTCGGCGAGCCCGCGCAGCACCGGCCCCTCGACGAACTCCATCACGTAGAAGGGGGCGCCGTTGACGGCGTCGTCCTCGCAGAGCCCGGCGACCGGGGCGACCGGGACCTCGGTCGGGCCCAGCGCCGAGACCACCTTGTGCTCACGGGCCATGTCGTGGGCCGAGCCGAGCCGCTTGCCGAGCGGCGGCCGGCGCAGCGCCCAGCTGCGGCCGGCGCTGTCGGTGACGCGGTAGGTGAGGTTGGAATGACCGCCGGCGATCCGCTCGAAGCGGAGCGGCGGCGCGGCGCCGGCGAGGTTCGCGGCAAACCAGGATTCCAGCGCGGCAACATCGATGCCGTCGTCCGCCCGGCCTGTAGCCTCGTCCCCCATCGCCGCTCAAGCATATTCACGACGGGGGCGACGGCTGAGCCCATCGCTCGCCAACCGGCTGCGGATCGGCTTCGCGATCGGCTTTGCCGTGCTCACCGCGATGGCGGTGATCGGGGTCGGCCGCTTCCTCGAGCAGCGCCAGGACTTCGAGGACCAGATCGCCCGCTCCTACCAGGTCGAGATGGAGGCGCGGGTGAAAGCCGCCGAAACCGGCAACCCGCAGGCGGCCCGGGAGACGGTCGCGACCGAGGGCGAGCGGCGCCAGGAACTGCAGGACCGGATCTCCGACGACACCCGCGACACCGCGATCCTCGTCGCCGCCGGGCTGATCGCCGGCCTGACCGGGGCGCTGCTCCTGTTCAGCGGCCTGATCGCCTCGCTGCGACGGCCGCTCGAGGACCTGGTCGAAGCCTCCCAACGCCTCGCCGGCGGCGACCTCGGCACCCGGGTCGAGATCGGCGGCCTCTCGGAGACGGCCACCCTCGGCAAAGCGTTCAACGAGATGGCCATCCAGCTGGAGCGGGACGCCGCCGAACGCGAACGGCTCGACCGGCTCAAAGACGAGTTCGTGCTGACCGCCTCGCACGAGCTGCGCAGCCCGCTGACCTCGGTCCAGGGGTTCGCCGAGCTGCTGATGCTCGAACGCGAGAAGATGTCGCCCAAGCAGGTGGAGACGGTCGAGATCATCCTCGACAACTGCCGCCACCTCGGGCGCCTGCTCAACGACCTGCTCGACATCGCCCGCGCCGACGCCGGGCGGCTGGCCCTGCGGCGGGAGCCGACCGACGTGACCCGGCTGGTCGACGAAGTGGTGCGGACGATGCGCGCCCAGACCGACAGCGCCGACCAGACCCTGACCACGCGGCTGGAGCCGGGCCTGCCGGCGGTCGACGTCGAGCCCGGACGGATCCGCCAAATATTGGTGAACCTGGTTACCAACGCGCATGAGTACTCGCCCGAACGAGCGTCTGTAGAGGTATCGGCGCGGCGGACCGGAAACGAAGTGGAGATAACGGTGAGCGACAACGGACCGGGCATCCCCGAGACCCAGCTGGCACACATCTTCGAGCGCTTCGTGCGCGGCGACGCCGGGCTGACCCAGCGGGTCGGCGGCACCGGGCTGGGCCTGGCGATCTCGAAATCGCTGGTCGAGCTGCACGGCGGCACGATCAGGGCGGAATCAACGCTCGGCAGCGGCTCGGCCTTCAGCTTCCGGCTGCCGGTCGCCGGCGCGGCGGCGGCCACCGCGCCGAGCCCGGCGACGGCGGAGCAACGCTGATGGCGAGGGTCCTGGTCGCCGACGACTCGGAGACGATCCTGCTGCTGATGCGGACGCGGCTGGAGCTGGCCGGGTACGAGGTGCAGACCGCCGCCGACGGCCAGGAGGTGACCGAGCTGGTCGCCGGCTCCGGCCCGCCCGACCTGCTGCTGCTCGACGCGATGATGCCGCGCAAGTCGGGGATCGACGCGCTGCGCGAGCTGCGCGCCGCGGGAGTCGAGACGCCGGCCCTGATCGTCAGCGCCCACCAGGACCCGGGCGACGCCGACGCCGCCTCGGACGTCGAGATCAGCGGCTACGTGAACAAGCCGATCGACTTCGACGCGCTGCTCGACGAAGTCGCCGCGCTGACCTCGTAGCCGGAGCTACGGCGTCAGCTCTTGGCGATCTCGAGCCGGATCTCCTTGCCCTTGAGCTTCGTCCCGTCGAGGAACTCGACGGTGCGCTCGGCCTGATCCGGGGCCACCTCGACGAAGGAGAAGCGATGCAGGACGCGGACCTCGTGGACGTCCTCGTCGGAGAGCACGGCGCCCTCGCGCAACGCCCAGCGCAGGTCCTCCTCCTCGATCCCGCTGCGTTCGCCGCGGTTGACGAAGAGCTTGACGGTGTCGCGCTTGGGGCCGTCCTCGGCGCCGTTGCCCTGGACCTCGATCTCGACTTCGGCGTCGGCGTCGGCACTGAGCTCGGCGGCGGCGCCGTCGGCGGCGGTCTCGGCCGGCGCGGCCCGCTCGGCCTTCTCGACCTCGCGGCGGCGCTCGGAGCGCTCCCGGCGGCGCGGCGGCGGCGCGTGCTCGAGCCGCTCCTCCGGGGTTTCCCACTCGCCGATCTTGGTCTTGACGTCGCGCTCGATGCGCCCGATCTCGTCGCGCTGGTCGGGGGTGACGAAGGTGATCGCGCGGCCCGTCCTGCCAACTCGCCCGGTGCGGCCGATCCGGTGCACGTAGGTCTCGGAGGAGTTCGGCACGTCGAAGTTGATCACGTGGGTGACGTGCTCGACGTCGAGCCCGCGGGCGGCGATGTCGGTCGCCACCAGCAGCTTCACGCGGTGGTCCTTGAACGAGATCATCACCCCGTCGCGGACGCCCTGGCTGAGGTCGCCGTGCAGCGCCTTGACGTCGAGGCCTTTGTCCTTCAGCGTCCGCTCCAGCTTCGAGGCGCCGATTTTGGTCCGGGTGAAGATGATCGCCTGCTCGGGTTCTTCGGTCTTCAGCAGCTCGACCAGGCGCTGCGACTTCTCCTTCGCGGGGACCTCGACGAAGGCCTGGGAGATCTTGTCGACCGTCAGCTGCTTCGGGGTGATTTTGATCGTCACCGGGTCGTACATGTAGCCCTCGGCGAGCTTCTGGATCGGCGGCGGCATGGTCGCCGAGAAGAGCGCCGTCTGGCGGCCGCTCGGGCACATCCGGAGGATCTTCTCGACGTCCTCGATGAAGCCGAGGTCGAGCATCTCGTCGGCCTCGTCGAGGACCACGTAGCGGGCTGCGGTGAGGACCAGCGAGCGGCGCTGCATCAGGTCCTTCATGCGGCCGACGGTGGCGACGACGACGTGGGCGCCGGAGCGCAGCTGCGACTGCTGCGAGCGGATCGGGGCGCCGCCGAAGACGGCGACGATCTCGATGTCGAGGTGCTCGGCGAAGGTGCGCAGCGCCTGGGTCACCTGGATGCAGAGCTCGCGGGTCGGCGTCAGCACGACCGCCTGCACCTCGTCGTTGGCGGGATCGAGGTACTGCAGCAGCGGCAGCCCGAAGGCGGCGGTCTTGCCGGTGCCGGTCTGCGCCTGGCCGATCACGTCGTGGCCGCCGAGCAGCTCCGGGATCGCCTGCTCCTGGATCGGAGTCGGCTCGTCGAAGCCGAGCTCGTCGATTGCCTGCTGGATGTCCGGCGAGAGGCCGAGGTCTTTGAATGCCGCCATTGCGGGGAGCAGTCTCGCAGGGTGGGACGTTAGGCTGCCGTCCGATGGCGCTGACGGTCGTTGGATCAATCGCTTTCGACGCGGTGAAAACCCCGTTCGGGGAGCGCGAGCGGATGCTCGGCGGCGCCGCCGTGCACTTCTCCCTGGCCGCCAGCTTCTTCACCGAGGTGCGGCCGGTCGGCCCGGTCGGCGACGACTTCGGCGCCGAGCAGTTCGCGGTGCTGGAGAACCGCGGCGTGCTCACCGACGACGTCGAGCGCGTACCCGGCGGCAAGTCCTTCTTCTGGCGCGGCCGCTACGAGTACGACCTCAACGTCGCCCACACCGAGGACACCCAGCTCGGGGTCTTCGGCGAGTTCGAGCCGAAGCTCTCCGCGGCGGCCCAGTGCGCCGACACCCTCTTCCTCGCCAACATCCAGCCCGACCTGCAGCGCCAGGTGCGCGCCCAGTGCGCCGAGGCCACCTTCAGCGGCCTCGACTCGATGAACCTCTGGATCGAAACCGCCAAGGACTCGCTGCTGGCGGCGATCGCCGAGGTCGACTGCCTGGTCGTCAACGACGCCGAGATCCGCATGCTGACCGGCGAGTCGAACCTCGCCCGGGCCGCGCGAGCGGTGATGGAGCTGGGACCGCGCGCGGTCGTCGCCAAGCAGGGCGAGTACGGGGCGGCGCTGTTCACCGGCGAGGGCTACTTCGCGCTTCCCGGCTTCCCGCTCGAGGACGTGCGCGACCCGACCGGCGCCGGCGACAGCTTCGCCGGCGGCTTCTTCGGCTATCTCGACGGTCTCGACGGCGAGGCCGACGACTCCGAGCTGCGGCGGGCGATGGGCTACGGCACCGTGCTCGCCTCTTTCAACGTCGAGGAGTTCGGCACCGAGCGGGTCTCGCGGCTGACCCGCGAGGAGATCGACGAGCGCTTCGAGGCGCTGCGGCGGATGACGCAGTTCGAGTCGCTTCCCGCCTAGCCCGGAACCGTCGAAAACGCCGATCGCGATAGCGACTCGGCAACAGCCCGCCAGCCCCGAACTGCGATACTGGCCTCCCCCCAAACCGCACCCCGAAGGAGGGCGATGGCCACCGAGCAGCAGACCCAGGACGCGAACGCCCCCGGCGGAACGGGCGCGGAGTCGCTCACCGTCACCGACAACCGCACCGGCAAGACCTACGAGCTTCCGATCGAGGACGGGACCATCCGCGGGATGGACCTCCGCCAGATCAAAGTCGACGAGGACGAATTCGGCCTCATGTCCTTCGACCCGGCCTTCACCAACACCGCTTCCTGCCGCTCCTCGATCACCTTCATCGACGGCGACAAGGGGATCCTCGAACACCGCGGCTACTCGATCGAGCAGCTCTGCGAGAAGTCGACCTTCCTCGAGGTCGCCTACCTGCTGATCTTCGGCGAGCTGCCGACCGGCCCCCAGCTCGACCGCTGGACCTTCGACATCACCCACCACACCTACGTCCACGAGGACCTCAAGCAGTTCTTCGAGGGCTTCCGCTACGACGCCCACCCGATGGGGATGCTGCTGGCCGGCGTCGGCGCCCTCTCGACCTTCTACCCGGACGCGAAGCAGATCGACGACCCGGAAGAGCGCTACATGTCGGCGGTGCGGCTGATCGCAAAGGTGCCGACCCTGGCCGCCTTCTCCTACCGGCACAACATGGGCTTCCCCTACGCGTACCCGGACAACGAACTGAACTACTCCGAGAACTTCCTCTCGATGATGTTCAAGAAAACCGAAGACAAGCACATCCCCAAAAAGGCGCTC